>NZ_JAALXT010000002.1:621898-932847 GCF_011634775.1 Thalassoroseus pseudoceratinae | reverse complement strand
CAGGAGAAACTCCATCATGACCGTTCAACTGACCGAAAAGTCTGCCATCAACTTGACCGAATCCGCCGCGAAGGAAGTCAAGCGAGTCATCTCCGAAGGTGGATACCCTGAGAACACGATGCTCCGCGTTGGCGTGGCTGGCGGTGGATGCAGCGGTTTCCAATACGCTTTGGGCTTCGACGACAAAGCCGACGCCGAGAAAGATTCCGTCAGCGAACAACATGGTGTTCGTATCGCCGTCGACAAGAAGAGCGAGTTGTTCCTCGATGGCACGACGATCGACTTCCACGAAAGCATCGAACGTCGCGGCTTCACCTTCAACAACCCAAACGCTGTCAAATCTTGCGGTTGTGGTAGCAGCTTCTCGGCGTAGTTAAGACCGAGTCAAATTCGCCGCCTGGGACTCATCCCAGGATCGCTTCGTATCGGATACAATCGAGCGCTGGGTTGCGATCTGTTGACCCAGCTTTTTCGATCGGGATATGGATGCGAAGAATTCCGCCTCACGCACTTTGGATTGGCAACGAGGGAACATTGCGCGACCCGCGGTTGGTTTGTGACGCGGGTATCAAAGCCATTGTGGAACTCGCCGATAGCGAGGCGTTCGCGGAATTACCTCGCGAATTGATTCGTTGCCGTTTTCCACTCTCAGATGGCGGTGAAAACTCAGAGTGGCTTCTGAAGATAGTTGCGCAAACCATTACCGAGTTTGTGGAAGCGGAAGTTCCCACACTCGTGTGTTGCTCCGCCGGGATGAGCCGATCCGTCTGCATGGCGGCAGCGGCGATGTCGCTGTTCGACAAAACTTCTTTCACTCAAGCGGTTATGCAGGTTTCCGCCGACGGACCGGCTGACATCTCCCCGCGACTCTTTGAGCAAGTACAAAACGCGGTCAAGGCGATTGCATAGCTGCACCTCGACCGCAACGGTCCACTGCGATCTTACTCTGCGTGATCATCGCTGATACGGAATGGAGATGCTGGCAGACCAGCCGAGTTCGTCAGATTGCCGTCTGGATTCGCTTTCCAAGCATAACGAACCGCAACAGGGCTACTGATCTCCGGATGGGAAACGACGACCACATTGTCTCGGATTTTCGCCGTGGCTGGTTTCCATTGGCCATCTGTTCCTGCGATGACAAACCCTTTCAGTTCGCCGCTTTTCGCTCGTAGTCCGTCTCCCACGTGACGGAAGGAGACGATCACTTCACCGTTTTTGATTTCGTGCCCCGATGGCACTGGGCCGCTGGTCACAATGTCGAAATCGTACACATCACCGAGAGCCCAAAACGCCAATCGCCGACCGACATCTTGCTTGTTTCGCGGATGAATGTCGTTGGCTTCCCCAATGTCAACGGTGATCGCCATCCCAGTTTTGGGAAGTCGGAGTGACTTCAACATTCCCTCTCGAACCAACATCCAACCTTCACCGGCTCGTTCGTAATTCGGTAGCTGAACCCACGCAAACGGGAATTCCTCGCCCCAACGTTCCCGCCAGTCTTCAACGAGCAACGGGAGTTGATACTGGTAGAGACTCCCTTTTTCCGCATGCGAATTCGCTTCACCCTGATACCAAATCGCTCCGCGAATCGCGTAAGGAATCAGTGGTGCAATTTTGCCGTTGAATAGTCCGCCAGGACCGCTCCGGCGTTGATGGCGTTCGGCTAGGTTGGTGGGACGTCGTGGAACCTTCTTGCCATCAGCCTTAGCTTTGGTTGCCCGGGTTTTCCACTGAGCAAGGGCTTTCTCGTATTGTGCTTGCGCTTTAGCGACATCAAAACTCTCGTAGGCTTTGACGGCGGCGGCATGGCTTTCTTTGAGTTCTGCAACATTCGCTTGTGCATCGGCAGCTACCCACGACTCAATCGGTGTCCCACCGACCGAAGAATTGATCAAACCGATCGGCACATCAAGTTTACGGTGAAGTTCCCGGCCAAAGAAGTACAGTGTCGCCGAGAAACTTCCCACACTTTTCGGCGAACAAATGACCCATCCGCCTTTTGCATCCGCTTGTGGCTTCGCGGCTCCGCCGGAAGATTCTTTGAACATCCGAATCTGAGGATAATCCGCGTTGGCTTTCTCAGACTCGAAATCCAAAGCGCGGGACACGGTCATCGCCATGTTGGATTGCCCCGATCCTAGCCAAACCTCGCCAACCAGCACATCAGTGACTTTCACCAACCGATCGTGGCGATTCGATCCAACTTGAAGTGTCTGAGGCGTTTCCGTGGCTTCGAGGGGATCAAGTTTGACGGTCCATTTGCCGGTCTTGTCCGCAGTTACCGACTTCTTCTGATCGCCGAAGGCAACCGTCACTTTGGCACCCGCATCCGCCCAACCCCAAACCGGAACTGGTTTATCGCGTTGCAAGACCATGTGATTCGAGAAAATCGCCGCCAACTTGACCTCGGCAACCAAAACCGATGGAAACGACATGGCTGCCCCCATGAGGAGAGCAAACGCAAAAGTCAGAGTGCGCATGGAGTATCTTCCTGAAAAGTGAAATCGACGAAGTCTTAGTTTCTACCGCAATACACGTCTCACATCACGAAATTGTACCAAGGGGAAAGTCCAATCCCAAACGCGACTCGGCGATGAAGAATGTCGCGTTGCCAAACCGAACACCTTTGGAATCCAAGAACACGCGAGGTGACTGATGAGGATCGACTGGCATTCCGAGGGTTCTTGACCTTCGGCCCGCCGGCTGTAGACTGAAGAACACACCTCGAGAAGCCCCCTCGCGAAATCCCCTTTCATAATCACCATGAATTCATGGACCGTTTTGCTCAACCTTTGAGAATTGTCATGCGAAAGCCAATGTTGATTTTGCTGACGCTCTTTTTGAGCACGGGTTTCGTCGATCACTCGGCTGCAAAAGATGCAGCGAAGCCGCCGATTCCCGCCGCCAACAAGAATGATCTGCAACAAGCCGTCGGCCAAGAAATTTCGGTCTTGGGTGAAGTGGCTCGCACGGGGAAATCCTCTTCGGGCCACGTGTTCTTGAACTTCGTTGCCAACGGAGAGTTTGTCACCTTCATTCCGCGTGATGTTGTGGCAAAGTTCCCCAAGAATTCTGCACCGACTTCACTTCAGGGTCAGAATGTGGTTGTCCGAGGCCGTCTGGAACGGTTTCGCGGGAAACTCCAAATCCGGCTGCAATCCGCGGATCGGCTGCAGATCATCAAGCGGAAACCTGGCAAACAGGACAAGTTGCCTGAACCGGTCAAGCTCAAGTCCCTCGGCCGTGACACGTGGATCAGTCCCGCCGGTGTGCGTTACTCTGGACGTGATCCCAACGGGCTGACTCGCAAAGCTCACGTGCTTCGGCATGCTCGCGACATTCCAAACCGTGACGGTCCACATGGGGTGTTCGATGGCGGCGACGACGTGGCATTCGCCTGGATCGATGAAGCGTGGAAGAAAATCAAGACCGATCGGATTCGTCCGCAAAGCGACGACGGTCGCGATGTTTACACAGTTTCGATGGGACGACGTGTGGGATTCCTGGGCGGAAAGACGGGAGCCGAACGCAACCATCCCGCATTGCGGAAGATCTTCATTGTCGTCCGCAAAGGAACAAGCGAAGTCATCACGGCGTTCCCGCGTTGATACGTCTCCACTGCGAAGCTAATTCCATTCCCCTTGATTCGCCAACCCCGAGGATATGTCGTGAGTGAACCCAAACCATACTTGAGGATGTGTCCGTGCTGCGGTCAGGGGATGATTCGAATTGCCGCCTGCGACGCCTGCAACGACCTTGTTGCGATCTGCGACGAGTGTGAAGCCGTTTGGAAAGAACCTTCGCAACTGAAACAGTCGACGAGTTTGCGACCCGATGCCCAACACCCGCAGTGCCCACACTGCGGACACGAAGTTCGCGGCTGGCGATTCCTGACATCGAAGGAACTGCAATCCGCCGGTCAATCCGACCTAATTGGTGGTCAGTCTCCATAACGAAATCTGATTTCCGTCAATGCTCAAACGAACGGAGTTGCCAAATACTCGGCTGATTCTCCGTTTTCACCGGGGAACATCTCGACTTGTTCTCAACTCGTTCGCATCGCAATTTCCTGACTGCATTTTCGGACTTTTTTCCAATTCGATGTAACCTTCGGAGTTTGAGTGGTAAATCCACGTACCCGGAGGAACTATGCATCAAGCAAATCAGTCGGAAGAGTTCGTTCAACAACTCACCGAACATCAAACTCGACTATACGGCTACGTGTATTCGCTGCTCGGCGATCATAGTCGGACGGCGGATGTCGTTCAGGAAACCAATTTGGTTCTCTGGCGAAAGATCGACGAATTCGATCCGACGAAACCGTTCTTGCCTTGGGCATTCGCAATTGCCAGATTTCAGGTTCTGGCTCATTTGCGAGACCAGAAACGGGACCGGATGCTCCTCGACGCCGAGTTGGCCGAGACAATCAGCAGCGAAGCGGAGCGACAGGCCGAGACAATTGATCTCGTCCGCCTTGCATTGCGTCAATGCCTGCAGCGGCTAACGGACAAAAACCGCGAACTCATCGAACATCGCTACATCCGGTCGATGTCCGTGGCCGATGTGGCTTCCGCGGCTGAAAAGACCGTCGGTGCGATCAAGGTTGCTATCCTCAGAATTCGTCGGCAACTCGCCGAATGCGTTCAGCAACGCACTTCCACGGGAGGGCTGCAATAGTGACCAACATGATCGAGGAACTCGAATCGCTATTGTTCGACTGGGAAACAGGCACACTTGACGACTCTGGCGTCAGCAGAATTCGTGAAATTCTGCGATCGAGTGAGGACGCCAGGAAGGTCTACCTACAACATCAGATGCTCAGCGCGGCATTGAAGCTTGATGTCGACGCTGGTCTCACGACTACGAACTTCCCCGAAACCACGCAGACGACGCCAGCATCCACGCCGAAAAAAACGACCAATCGTGTCTTCCGAGTCAGCTACTGGGCGGTCACAGCCGCAGCTGTCTTGTTGTTTGTCCTGACTGGTCGACTCGTGCAACTTGAGCTGGCAGGTAACAAACAATCCACAACCACTGCGGAAACGGGGCCCGGTAACGTTGACCGTGAGGAACCGACATCCGAGGGTGTCGCGTTGATTACTCAGTTGGTTGATATCCAATGGGAAGACGACCAACTCCCGCTCGAAGTTGGTGACGCCATTCGGCCCGGTCGACTCGCTATCGAATCCGGATTCGCTCAAATCGAGTTTTTCTGCGGTGCGACGGTCATCGTCGAGGGCCCCGCGGAGCTGGATTTACAGTCGCCTCAACTAGCCCAAGTCCGTAGCGGTCGAATTCGTGCCCAGGTCCCACCAGCCGCACGCGGGTTCGCGTTGCAAGTGGATGACATGACGGTTGTGGATCTCGGCACCGAATTCGGGCTATCCGTTACAGAGTCGGAAGCGAACATTCAGGTTTTTGACGGCGAAGTCGAGTTACAACAGCCCGCCAGCGAGAAGCGGTTGCTCACCACCGGAGACGCTTTGATTCGTGGCTCGAACGGAACCTACTCGAAGACCGAAGTCACACCAGATCAATTCTTAGACATTGCAACCATCGAGTCACGAGCCGCCAACCAACGCGACGAACGTTATTTGCGGTGGAAGGCGTGGTCAGAAAAGTTTCGTCGAGACAATCGACTAATCGCCTACTACGACTTTAATCAAGAAGGGAACTGGCTACGACGATTGGAAAGTAGCTTACAGCCCGAGAAGCCCCTCCTTAATGGTGCAATCGTCGGGGCGAATCAAGTCAATGGTCGTTGGACCTCAAAGAGCGGTTTGGAATTTAAGCGTCCGGGAGATCGCGTCCGCGTGCAGATACCCGGTGAGTTCACCTCACTGACATTCGCTTGCTGGGTGAAGATTGACAGTCTTGATCGCTGGTACAATTCGTTGTTCCTCACAGACCACTACAATCAAGGCGAGCCACACTGGCAAATCCTTGATACCGGCCAACTATTTTTCTCGGTGCGACACAAACCGGATGATGTTCGCGGGGACGCCAAGAAAGCCCAAACGCATCAGCCCGTACTCTCGCCGTCGTTCTGGAAACCATCACTCAGCGGACGCTGGTTGCACGTCGCAACGGCATATGATGCCAAGAGCGGTCGCGTCACTCATTTCCTCAATGGCGAGATCCTTCATGAGGAAACAATTGACCCAAGTTTGGTCGTTGGGACGACACGAATCGGCCCGGCATCCATCGGCAACTGGTCAATTCCCACACGGCAAGATTCCGAATTTGCCATCCGAAACCTAAACGGAAGCATCGATGAATTTGCCATCTTCGCCGCCGCACTGTCGGCTGATGAAATCAAGGAGATCTATAACAATGGCAAACCGTGATCAACAACGGAAACCTTATGCTAGTAACGCGAAAGTAACCGTAGCTTCGAAAGCGGTTTGGTTCCTTTGCGTCACGGTGGCCATCTTTGCCCTACAGAATCCGTCGCCTGCTGTCATAGCCAATGACAGCACGATAGACGCCAATCGGTTATTTACACTCAAAGTCTTGCCGCTGCTGAAACAGAAATGTTTCGGTTGTCATGGTAACGATCCGAAAGACATTCGCGGCGGCTATGATTTGCTCTCACGCGAAGGAATGCTGAAGGGTGGGGATTCAGGAGAGACTTCGATCGTCCCTGGGAAACCGGCTGAGAGTTCCCTCTATCAGGCCGTACTTTGGGAAACCTATGAGATGCCTCCCAAAGAAACGGACCGTCTAACGAAAGCGGAAAGCGAGTACATTCGCAAGTGGATTGCCGCCGGCGCGCCGTGGCCAAACGACGAAACTCAACGTCGCATCAAACAGGAAGAGTGGTCAGTTCGTGAGAACGAAAATGGAATAATCGTCGATACCAGCGGCGGTCTCTCGAATGATTGGACCTATCGTCGCTATCAACCCCAAGATATCTGGGCCTTCCAGCCCGTCCGGAAGTTTGATCACCAGAACTTCACCAAAGATGGGCAAAACCCGATTGATTTCTTCATTGATCGAAAGCTACACGAGGCCGGGCTATCCGCAGCTCCACAGGCAGACCCGCGCACGTTGATCCGTCGACTAACATTTGACCTCACAGGCCTACCACCAAGTCAAGACGAGATCAACACTTTCCTCGAAGCCTGGAAAAAGGATAGTCAACATGCGTGGGCGGATTTAACGACTCGTCTCTTAAACAGCGACCATTACGGTGAGCGTCAGGCACAACACTGGCTTGATGTCGTCCGCTATGCTGATACCGCCGGTTTCTCCAATGACTATGAACGCTCTAACGCTTGGCGTTATCGGGACTATGTCATCCGGTCCTTTAATAATGACAAGCCATTCAACGAATTCGTCGTCGAACAAATTGCTGGTGACGAACTGCGTCCGAATGATCCCGAAGCGCGGATTGCTACTGGGCTACTACGCATGGGTCCGTGGGGAACAGCAATGATTCCCAAAGATGAGGCCCGGCAGATCTATCTTGATGACCTCGTTCACAACGTCGGGCAAACATTCCTCGCAATGCCGATGCGATGTTGCAAATGTCATGACCACAAGTTTGATCCGATCCCGACTCGTGACTACTACCGAATGTATGCAACGTTTGCCGCCACGCAACCGGCGGAAATGCCCGTTGACTTCCTACCGGTAGAAAACCGAAACGGCTTTGCAAAGAATCGAGCTCTAACCAAAGAACTCCTCGACTTTGCCAAAGCGGAACTCGCCAAGGTCAACAACAAGCAAGAGGCGGCCGCGAAGAAGTGGTATGCCGAGCACAACCGACCTTATAAGAATGAGAACGCGCGGAAGAACGACCCCGAGGATCAGAAACCACCCCGTCACGTGGGTCTCACCCCTGAAGAAAAAGGCATTAAAAAAGTTCGCGAACAAGATGTGTGGATCTGGCAACGCCGACTTGAGCGGTATCAGCCAATGGCACAGACAGTCTACAATGGCCCGCCGGCTAGTTTTGTTAACAGCCGAAAACTTCGCAAGCCGAACCAGTTGAACAAGAAATGGCAACCCGAGAGTTTCATTCTCGCGGGTGGTTCGTTGGAGGCTCCGCAGGATGCTGTCAAACCAGGGGTCCTAAGTGCAACGGGGCAAGTTAGCCATGAAGACAAGAAAGCCCCCTATTTGCTAACAGAAGAGGTACAAGGGCGTCGGCTCGAGTTCGCGAAATGGGTTGCCAATGACGACAATCCACTCACAGCCCGCGTCATCGTCAATCGCGTTTGGGCCTCGCACTTTGGTCAGGGAATTGTCAAAACAGCGAACAACTTTGGTGCGAAAGGCAGCAAACCAACTCACCCTGAGCTTCTCGACTGGCTCACCGCTGATTTCATTGAAAACGGTTGGAAGATAAAACGACTTCACCGCCTGATCGTGTCATCAGAAACTTATCGTCGATCCGGAAAATCAGCCGACCATCATCGACAAACAACCGTCGACCCGAACAATGAACGACTTTCCTCGTTCCCTCCGCGCCGATTGACTGCGGAAGAAATTCGTGATGGGATCCTAGCAGTGACTGGCGAACTAAATCGCGAGATGGGTGGCGTACCAATTATGCCGGAGATCAACATGGAAGTTGCTCTGCAGCCTCGTATGATTCAGTTCTCGATCGCCCCAGCCCATCAGGCATCTCGGACACCGGCAGAGCGAAACCGCCGGACAATCTACGCATACCGGGTACGCGGACAGGCCGACCCGTTCTTGGAGATCCTAAACCTGCCTAACCCGAACGAATCGTGCGAACTTCGCGATTCCGCTGCCGTCACACCGCAGGCCTTTACGTTGCTCAATAGCGATACAATTACAGACCGGTCCATTGCCTTCGCACTTCGAGTTCAGAAGGAACGCCCTGACGACACCGAGCAATGGATTCGACATGCGGTTCAAATCGCGTATGGACGAAAACCAACTTCGGACGAACAATCGCTTCTCCATGAATATCTGAAGGAGATGCAAGTCTATCATCAGAATCGCAAGCCGAACGAGGTCAAGTACCCGACTCAGGTGACTCGCTCACTTGTCGAGGAATTCACAGGCGAACCATTCGAGTTCATCGAGAAACTCAACGCCTACGAAGACTATACGCCGGATGCAAAACCGTGGACTGTCGATTCAGACACTCGGGCACTTGCTGATGTCTGTCTATTACTACTCAACTCAAACGAGTTCATTTACGTCTACTAGCACATTCGACAACGACCGCACAAACGGAATTCGTGTTTCGACTCATGCGTTCAACTCTTCAGTCGTAGCAACCGAGGTGATGACGACATCCCCTTTGCTTTCGGCGACCACAAGGAATCTAACATGGCTACTATTCCACGCCGCGATTTTCTTTTCGGACTTGGCTCCTCACTCGGTGCACTCGCATTGACGGACCTGCGGGCCTCGGAGGCGAAGGCAACGGGCCCGCTGTCGCCAAAGCCGCCGATGCATGAACCGAAGGCGAAAGCCGTCATCATGTTGTTCATGGAAGGTGGCCCCTCTCAGGCGGACACTTTCGACCCGAAGCCGAAACTCACAGAACTTCATACCAAGGAGTCGACGCGAACGGCAGGACTAGCGAATGGCAAACGGTTCTTCGTTGGAAGTCCATTTAAATCGCGAAAGGTAGGGAATGCGGGCATTGATATGTCAGAACCTTGGCAGTATCTAGCTGACCCGGAAGTCGCCGACGAACTTTGTGTCTACCGGGGTTGTCAAGCTGAGTCGCTGAATCACCCCGAGGCCCTGTTGCAAATGAACACGGGGAGTCGACTTGGAGGAGATCCAGGGATTGGCTCTTGGGTGACGTATGGTCTTGGGACAGAAAACCAAAACCTGCCCGGCTACGTCGTAATGACGGAACTCGCACTTCCGCAAGCGGGACCAGCCAACTGGACGAATGGTTTTCTTCCGGCGTACTACCAAGGAACTCGACTACGATCGAACGGTTCCCCAATTCTTGATTTGAACCCACCGAGCTATAAAACTCGGGATCATCAAAGAAAGGCGCTGGACCGTCTTGCGATGCTCAATGCCAGACATGCCGAAGCCCATCCAGAGCACGCTGAGTTAGCAGCACGTATGGAGAGTTACGAACTCGCATATCGAATGCAGATGTCTGTGCCGGGAATTATTGATCTTTCCCAAGAACCAGAACACGTCCACCGCGCCTATGGTTTGGATCGTCAAGAAACAGCTGCGTTCGGCAAACAATGTCTCATGGCTCGCAAGTTGGTTGAGGACGGTGTTCGGTTTGTGCAGATCTTTGCCGGGGGTTGGGATAGTCATGACTATCTCGAACGTGGTCACTCTTCACGAATCGCCAGCGTCGACCAACCCATTGCGGCACTGATTAAAGACCTCAAAGCTCGTGGACTACTTGATAGCACGCTCGTCGTTTGGACTGGTGAATTCGGCCGAACGCCTGACAATAACTACCGGGGCGGCGTTACTGCTCTGGGACGAGGGCACAACGTGGACGCGATGAACATGTGGTTCGCAGGTGGGGGAGTGAAAGCAGGATCAATCGTTGGTGCCACCGACGAAATTGCTTCCGAAGCCGTCGATGTTGTGCACCCCATTCGCGATGTTCACATCACGATGCTGCACTTACTGGGTCTGGACGACAACAAACTAACCTACTTTCATGCCGGTCGGTATAAACAACTCTCGCAGTTTGGCGGCGAGCTTATTCCTGAACTGATCGCCTAAAGTACAGTGAATTCCCGAACATCGACAGCTACCAAGCCACTAGACCTCATCAAGACAGACATTACCGCCGCGGAGATTTAGACTATGCAGAGATTGTCGCTCGTTGCTTTTGCGTTATTGTGTTCGGTCAGCTATGCGAATGATCGCCCGAACATTCTTTATATTATGTCGGACGACCATGCGGCTCATGCGATTTCCGCGTATGGCGGTCGGCTAGCGAAAATCGCACCAACCCCGAACATCGATCGGCTAGCAACTGAAGGAGCGATGTTCACAAACGCATTCTGTACCAACTCGATCTGCTCACCGTCTCGTTCGTGTGTTCTCACCGGCCTATACAACCACACGAATGGAACATTTGATCTCAGTGGGAAGGTTGAGCCTGGTCAGCAAATGCTAGCAATCCAGATGCAAAAAGCCGGCTATCAGACAGCGATGATCGGCAAGTGGCACCTCAAGGCTGAACCGGCGGACTTCGATTACTACTGTGTGCTCCCGGGTCAGGGAAAGTATCACAATCCCGAATTTCGTGTGCGTGGCGACAAACCTTGGGGTAAGAACACAATTAAGTTCGAAGGTCATCATGTTACAGATGCGATCACAGACCTCACTTTGGATTGGCTCAAGACAGGTCGCGATCAGGAAAAACCTTTCTTCCTGATGCATCACTACAAAGCTCCGCATGACTATTTCGATAATGCACCACGCTACGAATCCTACCTTGCCGATGTCGAGATTCCTGAACCGCCGACACTTTGGAAGCGAGATGCCAAGTTTGGTTCGATTGCGACACGGGGAGCGAACGACGAATTGCTGCCTCACATCGGGACGTCAATTGGGTCACGCAACCCACGACGGTCGTACCTGCTTGATTTACCAAAGATGTACCCGGCAGAGTTCCCCAAGAACTACAACCCCGATCATTACAGTGATGAAGAAAACACAAGACTGGCTTACAACGCCTATCTCAAGAAGTTTCTTCGATGTGTCAAAGGCATCGATGACAATCTTGGTCGACTATTCCGCTATCTTGAGGAGACCAACCAACTCGACAACACCGTCATCATCTATACAGGAGATCAAGGTTTCATGCTTGGCGAGCATGACTACCAAGACAAGCGTTGGATGTACGAGGAATCACAACGTATGCCTTTCCTTGTCCGGTACCCGAAGACGATCAAACCAGGACAACGGTTCGACACGATCATCGAGAATGTTGACTATGGTCCGACAATGCTAGACTTTGCCGATGCTCAGATTCCATCAACCGTTCAAGGACGGTCGTTTAAATCTCTCCTCGAAACAGGGAAAGAACCGGACGGCTGGAAGCAAGAAGCCTACTACCGTTACTGGATGCATATGGCTCACCATGACAATCCCGCGCATCTTGGCATCCGGACAAAAACCCACAAATTGATCTACTATTACGGTTGCAACTACGACGGTGGCTATCAAACACCACCGGGCTGGGAGTTGTACGACCTGGTGAACGATCCGCACGAAACCCAAAACATCTTTCATGATCCCCAACATCGCGAATTAGTTGCGGACCTTAAGCAACGTCTATCAGACACCCGCAAGCGGGTTGGCGACGATGGGAGCCACTTCCCGGACTGCGAAGCAATTGTACAGAAATTTTGGGATTACGATGACGCCGATCAAGCCGAGGCGGTCAAAATCTCGCACCAATACTTGAGACGTCGACAGGAAGAACTCAAAGCTGGCAAAAAGTGGGTAACGACTTGGAAAGGAAACGTCACGGATGATGATTAAACCGTCTTGTAGTCTTTCGTGGTCGTGATGGCCCCTCGACAGTTATTGTCGCCTAGCGTCACCTCAAAGTTCTCGCGTGTTTAGAAGTCAAGGAGACCTAATGAGCCAAGAACGGCATAAGCGATGAAGAGCACATAGGAACCACAGAGCACAAGAGCTTTGGTGCGTGTTAGTTGGCGTTTGTGCCACATGATTCCTAATGTCGAAATCGTCAGCACGACAAGCAGTACTCGTAGTCCTACGAGGCCGCTAGCGGGGTGCCCGTCCTGAAGCAAACTGACGGGCTCCCAGCCAAGCAGGTACGAATTCACGAGCAGCGGAATCGACAAGCATACGCAAATGTCGAAGATGTTTGACCCAAACGCATTCGAGACCGCGCCTGAATCATCACCGCGCATCGCGGCACCGATCGCGAGCAATGTATCTGGCACCGAAGATGCCGCCGCCGCGATAATCACCGCCACAAAGAACGCGGGAACAGACAACACTTCTGCGGCTTGATAGGTTGATTCGACGAGAAAGTAACACGCCAACGCAGACACCAGCGTCGAACACACGATGATCGCCCAGGCCGATCGACCGTTCAAAGGCACGTCAAACATGCCGAAGAACACGCCGGCTGTCCGCGTCTGCTCTTCCTCCTCAATTCCTAATTCCCCTTCGGCGTGGGCATCGATGGAGCGTATCGCGGTCACACGTGACACGCGGTACCCCTCCGCCTTGACCGCTTCAATCACGGTTACATCTGTTGCGTCTTCACCGACCTTCTCAAGATGCCTTTGAATGGCTCGCACTTTGACACGATAAACCTGTGCATCATGGAACAGGTGATAGACGTAAACTGCATATAAGCCGAGCAAAACAACTGCCATCCACCAGGTGACAGCATCCTGAAAGAGAAAAACGACAAGAACTAAGTTGCACCCAACGAACCAAACACCGTCACGGGTGATCACCTCGTCGTCAATATCGATCGTGGGACGGCTCTGACGATAGAACGAGATGACCAACGCGCAAAACGCTGGTATCAAAATCATGTTATAGACGGCACTGCCGGCACAGGTCGCGATGGTTGATGCATACCCCTCGGCACCAGCTGCTTCCAAAGCCTTGGGGTCGCCAGGATCGACGCTCGTTAAGGCAACAATGACAAAAAACAAACCGCTAAACAGTTCCGGCATCGAACTGGCAACGGCGTCTAAAGTGGCACCACGCACGGAACCGGGAAGTTCGAACCGCTGGCCAATCCACTGAGCAGCATCTGCAAATGGATCGCAGGCTTGCCAAATTAGAATTGAGATCACGACTACGCTGGAGACTAAGAAACCAACTTCCCAACCGCCCGCGTAGCAGATGCCCAAAGTGACTAACGCAAGAACCGAAACGATGGGACCGATTGTTGAAACTTGTTCTTCGTCGGTCGGTTCAACTTCGTTCGGCATTCACTAACAATCCTAAGATGAAAAACGTGGAGTTCAGGTCACACCTGACAACTCCACTCACATGAAACGCGATGCATTAGGCGTCTTCAACACCTGACATGGTGTGGACGACGCTTGCTTCATTTGTTCTACCGAGCGACGGCGACGTTGCGAGTTTCCCGAAGAACGCTGACTTTGATCTCCCCCGGATACGTGAGCGTCTGCTCGACCGCTTTGGCAATGTCACGTGCCATCTTTGCGGCTTCACGATCATTGACCTGTCGTGCATCAACGACCACGCGAATTTCACGACCCGCTTGCACCGCATACGATTGGTTGACGCCGGGGAAACCATTGGCAAGCGCTTCTAGTTCTTCCAAGCGACGGATGTACTTTTCCAGTGTCTCGCGACGGGCACCGGGACGGGCAGCGGAAATCGCATCCGCAGCAGCCACGAGAACGGTGTAGATGTGCTCGACACGGATGTCGTCATGGTGCCCCAACGCGGCGTGAACCACTTCCGGGCCTTCACCATATCGTTTGAGCAATTCCGCCCCGACGGCGGGGTGTCCGCCTTCCATCTCATGGTCGGCAGCTTTGCCGATGTCGTGCAGGAAACCACACCGCCGGGCCAAAACCTCATCCAACCCAAGTTGCTGCGCGAGCATTCCTGTGAGATGGGCAACTTCGATCGAGTGTCGTCGCACATTCTGCGAATAACTGACACGGAAATTGAGCCGGCCCATCAAGTCAATAATCTTCTCATGCAATCCGGGAACGTTAGCTTCCTGAGCCGCCTCTAAACCCAGTTGCCGGATGTGTTCGTCCATCTCTTTCTGAGTCTCGGCAACGACTTCATCAATTCGGCTGGGGTGGATGCGACCGTCTTGAATCAACGTTTGCAGCGAGAGCTTGCCGATCTCACGGCGGACCGTATCAAACGCGGAGACAATCACCACGCCTGGCGTGTCGTCGACAATGACATCCACACCGGTCGCTTTCTCGAACGCTCGAATGTTGCGACCCTCGCGACCAATGATGCGGCCTTTCATTTCGTCGTTGGGAATGTCAACGCTGGAGACCGTCGTTTCCGACGTGTGAGCGGCCGCGTAACGCTGAACCGACATCACCACGGCTTCGCGGGCTTGCCGATCGCATGTTTCCTTGAGCTTGGCTTGATGCTCAAGAATCAACGCCCCGGTTTCGTTCGAAAGTTCACGTCCGAGTTGCTCCAGGAGCAACTCTTTGGCAGCATCTTGGCTAAGACCGGTAATTTTATAGAGCTGTTCTTGCTGGTCCTTGAGAACTCGTTCGAGTTCACGCTCTTTGGTTTCGACGACTTTGTTTTTCTCGTCGAGCCGGGTTTGCCGGGTTTCGAGCATCCGCTCTCGCTTGAGATAATCCTGAGCCTGCTCATCGAGCGTGGACTCCCGTTTCTCGAGTCGAGCTTCCAGCTTGCGGAGTTCATCTCGGGTTTGGTTGAATTCCTTCTCGACTTCTTTGCGGCGATCGAGCAATTCCTTCTCGAACGCAAGCTCCTTGCTCGTTCGTGTGTTGTTGGCTTCCGTCTCGGCATCTTTGATGATTTGTTCGCGTGTGCGATAAGCCTCTCCGCGTCGAGCCCGATCGAAGAAGTAGCCGGCGGCTCCTCCCACGATCAAACTCACAACGGCTGCGATGGCAATGTCCATCCCCATATTCCTTCAGTGTTGTTCACGAATCCCCGACCCGCCAAATCATTCTGGCAGGCATTCGTTACACCAAAAGAGAAGACGCATCAAACGGTTAAGATGGGAGGCTGCTTTCGATCGTCAGCGGCACTCGGTCGGACGAGGCGAAACCGCGTCGACGCGCGGTTCCCAAGAGGCGGAAGCGATTCCACAATTCGAAAAACGCCCCGCAGCACCGGCAAACATGCCGACGATCCTTCCCGATGTTGGGTTGGAAATGCGGATCGGGTTAACGTTGTTTGGGCGAAACCAGCCCAAACCCATTGGCGGAAGTCGGTCCTTTTCGTGAATCCTGATAGCTGCCCCTTTCCCGAAACCGGGAATGCCAACGGAGCACCATCACGATTGTTCAGCAAAAGACCCTTGCGTTCGTCCTCCATGACCGCCGTAGTGGATTGCGAGCATGGCTGGCCAAGCCAACCGTTGCGGGCAATCGCCCATGCCATCCCTATCGATACGCACGCCCACGCCGCGAAGGAAACGCGACCGTTGACGTGGAACTCCCCGCCTGCGATGGGGATCGCAAATGAATTTGTGTCCCCTCGCGTCAAATCCGTTAACCGTCTTGGTTGTTCAACGGAACCGTACATGTCTCGACTCGTACGACACAAGGCCGATCGTTTCGGAACCAAGATCACCAGACCTTGGTCCGCAAACCTACCGTCCCCGCATCAGTGCCCTCTCCGTCGTAGTGACGTGGAGGATTCCTGTCATTTTTTCTGTTGACGCCTTAGCGGTGAAGGAAAAGATAGGATGTCCGTCGGATGTCTTCGGGAGAATACGGCGTGTGACCACCCCAATTCGGCCGGGAAACAAACATCGGAAGAATAGGCCCGCTTTCTCCGTCACTGCGCAGGCAGAAACGCACGCGTATCGTATCACAGCAAACCGACTGGTCAACCGTCCGGACGGTTTCCTGCAGTTTGGTTCTTGACCTCTAACCATCGAAACCGTACGGAGAAGCGATTCCCCGCGAGGTTTCCAAAATCCCCATGATTTCCCAAGCGTTCGGCGAATCGTGGAGACAAGGTGCTCAGTATCCAGCGGCTTTTCCGTGTTTGCGGGGGTCGCTGGCTCCGCGTAGCCCGTCTTTTTTCCGCTGCGCCACTTGGCAGATGGCCAATGCGCTGCGGCGTTCTACAACGTGTCCTCGCTCTTTCATCGGGGCTTGGATTTCCGTCATCAATGGGGCTTCCGCGTAGAGAACGTCTGGCAACCATTGATGATGTACTCGCGGTTGCCGCACGGCCGCCATCGGAGCCAGCCCGAAATTCTCCACATTCAGCAGAACTTGCAACGTCGTACTGATAATTCGTGGACCACCAGACGCTCCCAACGCCAAACTTGCTTTCCCGTCACGAACGAGAATGGTGGGAGACATGCTCGAAAGCGGACGTTTCCCCGGTTCCGGGGAATTCGACTTCGATTGAATCAAGCCAAACGCATTCGGTTGGCCTGGAATAGCGGTGAAGTCGTCCATCTCATTATTGAAGACGACTCCCAAGGCCGGATCGACCACCATACTGCCGAAATACGTGTTCACGGTCTCCGTGCAGGCCACGGCGTTACCTTCGGCATCCATTACCGAAAAGTGGCTGGTGCCGGAATCGTCCCGCAGCCAGAACCGACCATAATGGGACGGCGGATAGGTTTGGTCGGTCGAAATTCGTCGTGCCAATTCCGCTGCATATTTCGAGCTGATCAGGGTTTGCGTCGGAACATCAACGAAATCGGGATCGCCGAGGTAAGCAGCTCGGTCGGCGTAGGCGTGCTTCATCGACTCCGTCAACAGATGCAAATATTCCGGACTGTTATGCTTCAACTGGTCAAGTTCCGTCTTGTTGAGCTTCGCGGCGGCGGACAGAAGATTCAACGTCTCCAACAATGCGATTCCCCCGCTGGACGGAGGCGGCATGGTGTGGACCTCAGCTTGGCCAAAGTGGCCACGGAGCGGTTTTCGGAGTTTCGGCGTGTACTTGCTTAGGTCGTCTTCACTGAGAATCCCCCCCGCAGTTTGCACCGTCTGACTCAACTGCACAGCGGTCTTGCCGAGATAGAACCCCTGGAGACCGTTCTCTGCAATCCTTTTCAACACAGTTAGTTGCGGCGAGAAAAACCTTGCATCCTTGCTCCAAATTTCCCCTTTGTTGAGATAGAGATCGTACAGCGGACGGAATCGGACTTTCCACGTCGGGTTCTCCTCAAATCGCTGCAACATCGCCCTTTGCACTGAACGCATGTGCTCATCGACTTCCACGCCTTCAGCGGCATAACGGATTGCGGGGGCAAGGACGGTTTTTCGATCGAGTTTCCCGTACAACTCATGAACGGTCAGCAAACCCGCAACAGTCCCCGGGACTCCGACGGCAAGCCCGCCATTGCGACTGGGAAACGGCACGGCCGCATTGTTCGCCAACGCATCGACGAACATATCCGGATGGCTTTTCGCGGGAGCCATTTCGCGGTAATCGTACGCAAAACTCTTCCGCTGCTTGGCATCATAGAAGACAAGAAAGCCACCGCCGCCGATGCCACAACTCGAAGGCCGAACGACAGATAACGCAAATGACGTCGCCACGGCGGCGTCGATCACGTTCCCACCTTTCTTCAACATCTCCACGCCAGCAGCACTGGCCAACGGGTGATCCGCCGCCACCACGGCATGTTGATAAACCGGTTCGACGGCCGATTCTTCCGCCGCCAGAACACGACGTGTGCTCAAAACACTGATCGTGGTGAGCACAATCAACAAGGTTTTGGTATTTCTACGATGCATCCAAATGCTCCGTAACAAAACTGAGAATCGGCTCAATTCCTTGGCCGAAGAAGATCTTTCCAACCACACGAACCTGTGCGGACGGTCATTCGCCGATTATACTCAACGCAGGGCGTGAACCGAACCCGGTGCCAAGACACTGCCCCTCAACGACGGCAAAGCTGCATCATGATGCAACGAATTGGGTAAATTGACAATGCTGACGGAAACCACGGAAACAATCGTAGAACCAAACACCGAACAGCCAACGTGTCGGATGGTAACGTTGGGCTGCAAGGTCAATCAGTACGAAACGCAGCTTGTCAAAGAGGCTCTCGTTCAGAACGGATATCGGGAAGCCACGGACGACGAACCGGCAGATTTGTGCGTCGTCAACACGTGCACGGTGACGAACACCGGCGATTCCAAGAGCCGTCAGGTGATTCGACAGCTCGCTCGACAGAATCCGGGAACACGCACGCTGGTCATGGGTTGCTACGCCACTCGCGACCCCAAAACCGTTTCCGATCTGCCGAACGTCTTCGAAGTCGTTACCAACAAACGCGAACTCCCGGACGTGCTGGATCGGCTCGGCATCCGCGATATGCCGGCTGGAATCAGCCACTTCGATGGCCGCAAACGAGCCTACGTCAAGGTGCAGGACGGTTGCATCCTCAAGTGCACCTATTGCATTATCCCGAGTGTCCGTCCGGGGTTACAAAGTCGGCCGCCAGAAGATATCGAGGACGAAGTTCGCCGATTGGTCGACAACGGCTACAAAGAAATCGTGATCAGCGGGATTCACGTCGGTCACTACGGCGTGGACACCACCCGCGGGAAATCCGGGTTGCCCCCGTTTCGATTATGGCATTTGTTCCGCAAACTCGATCGTATCCCAGGGGACTGGCGAATGCGACTTTCGAGCGTTGAGACGGCTGAGATCAACGACGATTTCATCAACGCCGCCGCCGATTGCGAACATCTGTGTCCGCAATTCCATCCGGCTTTGCAAAGCGGATCGGACACAGTTCTCCGCCGAATGCGACGCCGTTATTCCGTGGAACGCTTTCTCGACAAACTCGATCGCATGCGGGAAGTTCTCGGAAATGTCGCGTTCACGACCGATGTCATCGTCGGTTTTCCCGGTGAAACCGAAGAGGAATTTCAAGAAACAATGGCGGCCTGTGAACGTGCGAAGTTCATGAAAATCCACCTATTCCCGTTTAGTGCCCGCAAAGGGACAAAAGCGGTCGATTTTGACGGTCAGATCTCACCCGAAGTTCGAAAAGATCGGATGCAGCGGATTTCCACTCTCGAACGGGAGTTGGCGATGAGTTACTATACATCCATGATTGACCAACCACTCCAGGTGCTGGTTGAACGCCCCATTGCAGATCGACCGGGCTGGGTCCGCGGGACCGATCGGACGTACGTCCCGGTCGAATTGCCTGGAACCGACGACGATATCGGGCAATTTGTGATGGCGGTCGGTGACAAAACATGTCAAGATTCTCTGTACGCCAAACGGTTGGCATCACCCGATGCCAAAACCGAACAACGAATTGTTGTAACGTAACAGGACAAACCGTGGACGACTTTGGCAGCTTCGTTTCTCACTATTTCCGCTTCCGATTTCATCGCGATGGCGATGTGGTTGTAGCCGAATGCACCCAATCGAAGTTGTCGGAAGAGGAAAATATCGAATCAGTCGGACATGAACTGCTCACGCTGATCGAAAAATACGGTTGTCGCCAACTGATTGTCGACTTGAACCAGGTTCTGTACGTGACCAGTTCCATGTTAGGAAAACTCATTCGAGCCCATCGACAAATGCACCGGGTTAATGGTGAGATGGTCTTGATCGGCCTAACTCCCACTGTGTTGGAAACTCTCGACACCAGCCGACTGATCGACTATTTCAATGTCGCTAAGAATGACGAGGAGGCCCTCGAATTCTTCGATCAGATGGAGAGGGAACCAGACGAGAGTTCCGAACCAGCGGATTCCGAGTAAGGAAGTGTGGCAGTGCTGATCGCCATTGAAGGCATTGATGGGTCCGGCAAGGGTACCCAAGCGGCTCGCGTGACCGAGCAACTCCGTAAACAAGGCAAAACCGTTCAACTGCTGAGTTTCCCCCGCTACGATGCCACCTTTTTCGGGCGGGCGATTGGCGAGTTTCTCAATGGCAAATTCGGTTCGCTCGATGAAGTTCCGCCCTTCTTGGCTTCTCTGTTGTACGCCGGCGATCGCTTTGAATCTCGAGATGTTTTGAACGATGCGCTCGCGTCCAACGATATCGTTGTGCTAGATCGATATGTCGCATCGAATATTGCCCACCAAGGTGCGAAAGTCGAAGGGGAAGAGCGACAACGGCTCATTCGTGACATCGAGCATCTGGAATACGAAATCTACGGCCTCCCGCGATGCGACTGCACGATCCTTCTAGATTTGCCCGTCGGCGTCGCTCAGCAACTGATCGCCAAAAAAGCTCAACGCACTTACACAGAAAAAGCGGCTGACTTGCAGGAGGCCGATGGAAGTTACTTGGCGAAAGTGCGTTCGGTCTACCGAGAACTGACCCACAACGATCCGGCTTGGAGCGTCGTCGATTGTGTTTGCGAAGACAAACTGCGATCGTTGGAGGAAATCACGCAGGAAATCCTCGATCGGTTGTGATCGGCGATTCCTTCCATCACCGCTCGAATTGGGAACGCCATGAGAAAGTTCTCTCAACGGTCACGATTGACCGCCAGTCTGTGCATCGTGCCTATGTTGCTACTCCCCTGCTCGCTGACAGCAGCGGAAGCTACGAAGCCGAAAGTCGTCCGGGACATCGAGTTTGCTGTGGTCGATGGACACAGCTTGAAGCTTGATCTCCACATGCCATCAGAGACAGCAGATTCGCCGCTCGTGGTGTGGATTCATGGAGGCGGATGGCGAAACGGCAGCAAGGAACGATGTCAGGTCCATTGGCTAACCAAGCATGGCTTCACCGTGGCCAGTATCTCTTACCGCCTCTCAAGCAAGGGCACGTTTCCCGATCAAATTCATGACTGTAAGGCCGCAGTGCGGTGGCTACGAGCGAACGCGAACAAATATGGTTTTTCCACCGCTCGCATCGCAGTCGCTGGTTCAAGTGCGGGCGGTCACCTGGCAGCGTTGCTCGGTACCACTGCCGACGTCGAAGAATTGGAAGGCACCGTCGGTGGGAACCTCGATCAATCGTCTCACGTGGACGCAATTGTCGACTATTTCGGGCCAACCGATTTCGTTCTCCGCTCCAAGACACAACCTGACAAGACAACCAAGAAAAACGCTCCGGTACGACTGCTACTCGGTGGCCCGGTTGATGAGAAAATCGAATTGGCCCGATTGGCATCACCCGCGCTTCATGTCACCTCGGACGATCCGCCGTTGCTCATTTTTCATGGCAAGAAAGACAGGACGGTGCTGTTTGCACAATCCGAACGAATTGTCGAGGAGTACAACAAAGTGAACCGACTGGTGACTCTCCATGCACTGGAAAATGCCGGACATGCTGGTGGAGTGTTTTACCGTGAACCCAACCAGACGCGTTTGGTGAACTTTCTCGACAAGCACCTACGCCCAAAGAAAAAGTGATCAACCATCCTCGGCTGAAACCGTCACAATCACATTCTTGAACGCCGGCGTTTTTGAGAGCGGATCGACGGCTCGCGACACGAGCACATTCGATTCCGGGTAATACATCACCGCCGTTCCGCTTCGGACGTCGAAGGGGCGAACAATGATGTTCCGCATTTCACCCGTGTCGCTTTTGACACGGACTCGCTGATCAGCCCCAAAACCCAGGCGTTCGATGTCCGCCGGATTGAGTAGGATCACATCGCGTCGTTCTTGGCCGCGATAGAGGTCTTCCTCATCGTAGACGACCGTATTGAATTGCCCCTCGGAGCGGATCGACATGAGTCGAAACTCACCGTCAGCAAGGCTGTTTTGCGGCAACGGAACCGCGTGAAATTTCGCTTTTCCAGTCTCGGTGGGAAAGTTGTATTCCTCGACCGCTCGGCCGGGAACGTGAAACTCCTGTTTCGTCTCATCCACATTGCCCATGGCTACGTATTCGGGGATGAGTTCTCCCATCAATTTCCGAACGGCGGCATGACTTTCCATGTCCACCCAATCGACCGGCCCACCATCAGCTCCCAACAATCGTCGAGCGATTCCACAGAGAATCGAAACTTCGCTTCGAGGACCCTCGTATCGGGTTGGACCACCGTCACTATATCTCACAAAGCTGAACATCGACTCTTGCGTAGTCGGTTGCGGTTCCTCGTCGCGAGGCAGGACCGGGAGAACAATCGTTTCCCGACCGACTCCCCAAGCATGTCCGGTGTTCAACGTGGTGGAGAGATAAACGACCTGATCGATCTTCTCCATCGCATTGGCCGCGAATTGAGAATCTGGATTACTCCCGAACAGATTGCCGCCGAGACAGAAAGCGGCATCGATCTCACTTCGACCAGCGGCCTCCATACAGGCCATCGTATCGTAACCCGGCGACGAGGGCGGCGTGATGCCAAGTCGGTCTTCAAAGCGTTCGAGCATTGCTTTCTTGAGCGTGGGAGTCACACCGACAGACCCCATACCCTGCACGTTGCTGTGGCCGCGAATCGGCATTACCCCCGCACCACGTCGCCCGACCATCCCACGAAGTAGCAACAAATTGGCGATCGCTTGCACGGTCTGAGTGCCATGCAAATGATGCGTGACTCCCATCGCCCAGCCAATGACGACGTTCTTCGCCGACAGAAACTGATCGGTTAGTTTCTCGATCACCTCACGATCGACGCCACTCCCCGCCACAATCTCGTCCCACGAAATTTGTTCGATGTGCGAACGAAGCTCTTCAAATTGCAGGGTATGGTTTTTGAGAAACTCCGAGTCTTCCGCCCCGCGTTCGAGAACGGCCTTGGCAATTCCCGTGAGCAATGCCAGATCGCCGCCGCAATGCGGCTGAATGTAATCGGTTGCAATCTTCGAGCCGAAGAGCAAACTCCGCACGTCGCTCGGCACACTAAAGTTAATGAGACCCAACTCTCGGAGAGGATTGATGACAACGATCTTTCCTCCGTTTCGTCGAAGCTGCATCAACGATCGCATGAGTCGAGGATGATTGGACGCGGGGTTCGCCCCCATGAGAATGTAGAGGTCACAATGCTCCAAGTCCTCCAATCGAACGGTTCCCGCCCCCGTGCCGATGCTGCTCGAAAGCCCCACGCCGCTTGCTTGATGACAATAATAGGAGCAGTTGTTGACGTAGTTCGTCCCAAACAACCGTGCCATCAGTTGCAACAGAAAGCCGGCTTCGTTCGATGATCGTCCGCTTGCGTAGAAAAAACTTCGCTCCGGTCCGGAAGCCCGAAGTTTCTCGGCGATTTTATCGAGTGCTTCGTCCCAGCCAATGGGTCGGTAATTCTGTCGATCACCATCGAGAATCAGCGGTTGCGTGAGTCGCCCTGAGTTCTCCAATTGCCGCGGCGAAAGGCTTCGCAACTTAGGTAGCGAATACGTCTCAAAGAAGTCTCGGGCGATGGCCGGTTGTAAATCGGATGCCATTGCCTGGAAGGACTTTTTACAGACTTCCGGGAAATGGCCACCCTCGTTGACCATTCCACCGAGTTGTCCGCCCATACCAACCGCGCAAGTCTTACACGTGTTTTTTGAACGTATGCCGTCCCACATGCGTCGCCAACCGACGCGATTTGCCAGTTTCAAGCTGTAACGAATTGCTTTCCATCCGCCACCACGTTTGGGTGCTCTCATTGATTCCATTTCCTGGAGACGCTCAGAGAATCTCGGTTCTTCGGCTCGGGTTCAAACGAGGATTTCGTCGATCACACGGGCCGGCTCGGTGCCGGTTAGACTTTGATCGAGACCCTGATAACGGAAAGTCAGCCGTTCGTGGTCGATCCCCAATTGATGCAGAATCGTCGCGGACATATCGCGAATGTGAACCGGGTTTTCAACAATGTTGTAGCTGTAATCGTCGGTGCGGCCGAACTCGAAACCGCGTTTAATCCCGGCTCCGGCCATCCACATTGTGAAGCTGCGACCGTGATGGTCCCGGCCGTGATTGTCGGCCGTCAGTTTGCCTTGTGAGTAGATCGTCCGTCCAAATTCTCCACCCCAAACCACCAGCGTATCTTCGAACATGCCCCGTTGTTTCAAGTCTTTGATCAGTGCAGCCGCACCCTGGTCGATGGTTTCGCATTGCCCGCGAATCAGTTTCGGCAAACTGCCATGTTGGTCCCAACCCCGGTGGAACAACTGAATAAACGGCACGCCACGTTCGGCCAGACGGCGAGCGATGATGCAATTCCGCGTGAAGCTGCCCGGTTTCTTAGCTTCGGGACCGTAAAGATCGTATGTCGATTTTGGTTCGTCGGTCATTTCCATGAGGTCGGGGACCGACGTTTGCATCCGAAACGCCATTTCATATTGAGCGATTCGCGTCTGCGTCTCGGGATCGCCGAACTCTTCGTAATGCTGCTGATTGATCTTCGCGATTCGATCCAACATTCGGCGACGCATCTTCCGATCGATTCCTGGTGGGTCATTCAGGTACAAGACCGGTTCCGCCCCCGCTCGCAACGCCACGCCTTGGTGTTTCGACGGCAAGAACCCGCTGCCCCACAACCGAGAGTACAACGCCTGTTTCTGCCCGGGACCTTTGGAAATCATCACGATGTACGCCGGAAGATTCTTGTTCGGGCTGCCCAATCCATAGCTGACCCACGCCCCCATGGTCGCTTTTCCCGGTTGTTGGAAACCGGTGTTGATGTACGTGATTGCCGGATCGTGGTTGATGGCTTCGGTATGAACCGACTTGATAATCGTCATGTCGTCGACGACTTTGGCCACGTTTGGCAGAATCTCGCTGACCCATGTGCCATGTTTGCCGTGCTGCTTGAATTCGAACATCGGCGCAACGACGGGAAACGATTTCTGACCGGATGTCATCGTGGTGATGCGTTGATCGCCTCGCACGGAGTTTGGCAACTCTTTGCCATGATGTTCCCGGATTTCCGGATGGTAGTCGAATGTGTCAATGTGCGACGGCCCACCCGCCATGAACAGATAAATGACCCGTTTCGCCTTCGGAGCAAAATGCGGCAAGGACGGCAACCCACCGTTGGCTGCTGCCGACATGTTCGCTGGTGTTGCGGCCTGGGCTGCGGACACTCCAGCATTGCCCATGAGCGATGCAACTGCCGCTGCTCCCAACGGTCGAGTCGAGTTCATCAGCAACGAGCGACGCGTAAGATTGCGTTGGTATTCGAGAATTGGATTCATGATCAGTCCATCCGATTGTATGTCTTGTTTCCAACTAAGTTCTCGGGCCGTCTGCGGTAGACAAACCGGGATTAACCGCGGGTCACGGTTTGATCGAGATTGAGAATCATGCTCGTCACGATGGTCATTGCAGCGTGTTCGGCAGGCGAAAGTTTCTCATCGCGGGGCGCCTCGCCAACGGCAAGCAGTTTCGTCGCTCGCTCGTTCTCGCTGGTGAACGTAGCGAATTCTTCCTCGTAGGTATCTTGCAGCAACTTGAGAACTGAATCGGTCGGCCGCACACCAGTCGCCAAGCGGAATGCGTAAACGATTTGTTCGTCAACCGAATCGCCACCTTCGTGCATCGCCCGTTCCGCGAGCACCCGTGCGGCTTCCACGAACTGCGTATCATTGAGCGTTACGAGAGCTTGCAGCGGGGTGTTGGTTCGTGAGCGTTCGAGCGAACACTTCTCCCGCGTTGGCGAATCGAAAATTGTCATCGCCGGTGCCGGTGCCGACCGTTTCCAATATGTGTAGAGGCTACGACGGTACAAGTCGCTGCCGTGATCCTGCACGAACCGCACATTGCCGCTGAGGCTGACTTCATTCCACAGCCCCGGTGGTTGATACGGCTTCACGCCGGCCCCGCCAACTTCCTTCACAAGCAGTCCGCTGGCGGCAAGTGCGTTGTCGCGGATGAACTCCGCTTGCAGACGGAATCGTGGCCCCCGTGCAAGCAGTTTGTTTTCCGGATCAGCTCGGAGCAACTCCGGTGTGACCCGTGTCGATTGCCGATACGTGGCGGACATGACCATCATCTTGAGCATACGTTTGATGTCCCATCCACTTTCGACGAAGTCGACCGCGAGCCAATCGAGCAACGCGGGGTGTGTTGGCCAATCGCCTTGAGCACCGAAGTCCGCAAGCGTCTTCACAAGACCGCGTCCAAACAACATCGACCAATAGCGATTCACCGTCACGCGGGCGGTCAATGGATGCCGAGGATGAGTCAGCCATTGAGCCAACCCCAGCCTGTTCGCCGAGACGCCCTCCGGAAGCGGCGGCAACATGCTGGGCGTTCCAGGTTGGAGCGGTTCATCTTTCTTTGGCGAGGAATAATTCCCCCGGTCCAGCACGAAGGTCGGCCGCATTTTAGCGACGTCCTGCATCACCATCACATCGACTATCGGCTTCGAAAGTTGACCGATCTTCGCGTCGAGAGCAGCGACGTCGGCGGTCAGCTTCTGATAGGTTTTGTCAACACTTGTCAGATAGTGTTGCTTGAGAGTTTTGCGTTCGGCATCGGTACGTTCATCGGCGTTCTTCACCAACAACGGTGTGATGGGATCGCTCCCCGCGAGAGCTGCAACTTCGCTCTCGGAGAGAGTTCGCGGATAAATTCGCACGTCATCAATGAGTCCCTTGTAAGCTGAACCAGGATTGCGACGCCCTAAATACAACGGCACTTTCGTCCGAATGGTACCGGAGAGACGATCTTGTTCCACATCGAGCTTCTGTAACTTACCGTCAAAGTAAACTTTCACGCCGCTCGCTTTGCTGGAGCCGTCGTAAGTGACGAACACGTGTCGCCATTCGTTCGGTTTCAGTTTGCCCTTGGTGCGAACCTTCAGGGAATTCGACGGCCAAGTGTTGATCAAATGAATCTGGGCGACGCCACCGGCAATGTGCAAGTCGAAACCACGGTGCCCGTTGCCATCGTTCATGCGGGCGATTGGTGCTCCGGTCGGGTTGCCGTTGGGCTTGATCCAAGCACCGTAGGAGAATTGATCGGTGCGTTCAAAGTCGCCCACACCATCAAAGCCGATATAGTTCGATCCATTGCAATCGAACGCCTGCCCCGATTTTCCCTCGGCCCATTTGGTCGGTCCATGGATTTTGCCGGTCGTTTTTTCGACGACGAGATTGTCGGCTGCGTTGTCGAGCGACGAATGAAACGCCATCCCGCCGGGCAAAACCGGAGTTTCGCCAGCCTGTTTCGATGCCTCCGCCAGCCATGACTCGAACTTCGGTTGAACCTCGGCGGCGTACTGTTCCCGTTGTTTGACCAGAGCCTCTTTCTTCGGCTTGAGCTTGCCGGCCTCCGCAAGTTTGACGTCGTCGAACAAGTCGACCT
Organism: Thalassoroseus pseudoceratinae; assembly: GCF_011634775.1. NCBI lineage: Bacteria > Pseudomonadati > Planctomycetota > Planctomycetia > Planctomycetales > Planctomycetaceae > Thalassoroseus > Thalassoroseus pseudoceratinae. Next base: position 905,022 of record NZ_JAALXT010000002.1, on the reverse strand, counting down.
TCGGCGTTTGATTGCCCTTCCGCGTTTGCATCCCGGGGTCAGCGGCCTGATTGAAGTACGCGAAGAAGCGGTAGTATTCCTTCTGCGAAATCGGGTCGTATTTGTGATCGTGACATTGAGCACACTCCATGCTCAACCCCAACCAAACCATCGACGTGGTCTTCACACGATCGACTGCGTATTCCACCCGGTATTCCTCGGCGATCGCTCCCCCTTCATCGGTGGTCGCGTTGTTTCGCAGGAACGCCGTTGCCACCTTCTGTTCCAATGTCGGGTTCGGCAGCAAATCCCCTGCGAGTTGCTCGACCGTGAAGTCTTTGAACGACTTATTGGAGTTGTAAGAATTGATCACCCAGTCTCGCCAAGGCCACATGTCGCGAGGGCCGTCTGCGTGGAACACGCTCGTGTCGCCGTAGCGAGCGGCATCCATCCACATGACCGCCATTCGTTCCCCGAACTCCTGGGAAGCCAACAGTCGATCGACGGCCCGTTCGTAAGCATCTTCCGAAGGATCTTTGACGAACGCATCCATGTCCTGAATACTTGGCGGCAGACCGGTGAGGTCCAACGAGACCCGTCGCAACAGCAACGCACGATCGGCTTCCGGACTCGGCTTCAAGCCTTCGCGTTCCAACCGTGCGATGATGTACGCATCAATCGGGTTTCGCACGGCTTCGGCATGTTCGACGTCTGGGACAGGCGGTTTGACTGGTGGAATAAACGACCAATGCCCTTCCCATTTTGCCCCGGCCGCAATCCACTTCTGGAGAATCTCGATCTCACTCGGTTCGAGTTTGAGATGCGAATCCGGTGGTGGCATTTTCATGAATTCGTCGTTGGACTGAATTCGCTCCCAGGCGGCACTTTTTTTCAATCCACCAGAGAACACCGTGCGGATTCCCTCTTCCGTATCAAGACGAAGATCGGCCTCGCGACTGGCCACATCCGGACCGTGACACGTAAAGCACTTCGAGGACAGAATCGCACGGACATCACGATTGAATCGGATCGCATCGTCTGTCGCTTGGCCGATGGTACCGGTCAACAGAACCAACGACGACGACAAAAGGAATTCGAATCGCATGAACATCTTTCCCAGCATTAACGTGAGATGAACGAATCTTTATTTTGCGAGACGCAAGGTCGCTTTGCAACCCGCTGTCATCTCCAGAGGTAAAGTCCCAACGCCACCAGCAGACACAAGCCAGCGACCAGATCGCGGGCGGTCCACTGATCGCTACGACGGTGAAACCGAAGGAAGCCCAACAGGGCCCCCGTCGGGCAACCGTATCGACAGTACGCCATCGGAACGAACAACGACGCCACGAGCCCCACCCCGGCGATCACCAGAGTTGCCACGCCCGCAATTTTCCAGAGGTATGCATCAAAGGGTTCGATATCGACGAGGCTGAACTCCAACTGCGACATCGCCACGATCACCACCCAGATCAGCAGTAAGCCAGGGATGATTTTCAACCCGCGTCTCAACCATTTCGGCAGATGCCATTGCCAGGGCAGACGGTTGCGAAGTAACTGCTGGGCGGCACCATGCGGACAAAGATGCGTGCAATACACATTCGATTTCGAAAACAGCGGAACGACAAATGCCGCAACGGTCAGAAAAAACAGCCCCGCAACCGCACGGATCGGCACGCCGTTTTTTGCCCAGCCAACTAGCAACGCTTGCGAAAGCATGTCGCCATTGGTCAAACCGAGATACCCCACCAAAACCAGCAAGAATGGAATTCGAATCCATGTTCGCCCCCGCAACGACGTCATTCCGATGACCAGCCCCAAAACGACGACAATCCCTGTTCCATAGTCGCGAATCGACGGGCTCCACGTTTGCGGTTCACTCGACTGAGTTTGAAGCTTTTCGACAGACTCCAAATACGTGTTTGCCGCCGTTTGCAAGCTCTGTGCAATCGCCTGGCTCGTCATCGTGGCCCCCGAGACTCCCTCGATCCCTTCGGCTTCGAGAGACATCTCAGCCAAATCCTTGAGCGTTTGTCCGTTGAAGGACTCCGGAAAGAAATAGTCTTCACGCACGTAGCCAACATACGGTTCGTTGTCGAAACTTTGTCCAATCACGAGTCCGATGACCTGATCTTCCAAGTCAAATCCGATCAATGACAACGTCGGTCCCTGGTATCCAATCACACCATCCGCAGCCGGCGACGTTCGCAAAACCCGACCGACATTCTGACCGGCTTCAACGACATGCCATAGCATCGACAAATTCGCGTCGGCTTCCAATTTGTCCGCATCGGGAAAGAGATGTTGAACTTGCTCAAGCGTCGGCGGCTCGGGGAACCGCAACGATGTTGGCTGATGACCGCCGAGTCGTTCGGAGATGGATTCCAACATGGCAACACTCGTGAGCGTGGCCCCTGAGACCGCATCAATGTCGGTAAACGGGACATCGTTCGCTTCTCGCCCGATCAATGCTTCGCGAAACGACTCATCCTGCATGATTTGTCCAACGTGTTCGTCAGTGTCGCCACTCGACAAAATCGCAATTCCGGCAATTTCATCGTCTGGGCCAAACCCGACCATGACATTTGTCGCGCCGGAGAACCCGATGTTGTCGTCTGATTCCGGAGCGGTTTGCAGCACGTACCCAAGTCGCTTGCCATCATGGGCCTGCACATCCCGCGTCCCATCCGGTGTGGTTTCCCCGAGCGAACTTGCATCGGGAAAGATGGTCCGCACGCGTTCCATCGCCACGCCAAACCGGGCCGCTTCGGCTTTCCGAGACGCATCGAATCGCGTTTGTTGCAAGTGGATCAAAATCACAACTGAGGCAAAAACCCCCGCCCGGACCATATGCACGATGAGACGCTGCACGAATGCCACCAACTCCTTGAATCGAATGAATCACCACTGCCAAACCAAAGTCCGACAGATTGCTTCAACTGCTCTCCGCCGATCAAGTTCTAGCCAAATTCTTAGTCCACGCCAATGACCAAGGCAAACCGTGATGCCACTGGACGGTGGATCGTTGCGGTTATATCCAACTGACAATCGGACGGCTCACCGATGAGAAGTCGTCCTACCCCGAGAGGTACTGCCAGGATTGACCTCTAGTCTTGCACGCCCCGTTTCGGAAGCCCATACTGCGAGTGACATGAAAACATCACGCCGTTCATCTCCGCCTATCTCCATGCGGCTCATTGTCACGAATCCAACGCCCCGTTCTCAGAACTCACCAGACCGATTTCAGGTTAGCGCTCATGAAAACTCGAAACATGTTTCCCAAGCTACTGTTGATCTGCCTTTCAGTCTTGTCGACTCAGGAACTCGCATCGGCTTTCGATCGTGATCCGATTCGTTTAACACATGGCCCGATGCTAGGCCGAGCGGACGCTCACTCGATGAGTGTGTGGGGACGTACCTCGGACCCCGGTGAATTCCTCGTTCGTTATGGTTTCGATCCAGACCGGCTTGATCAATCAAGCCAACCAGCCCAGACCACGTTAGCTCACGACAACACAGGTGTCGCGAAACTGACAGATTTAAAGTCGGATTCCAAATACTACTATCAGGCATGGGTCAATGGTCGTCCCCATGGTTTGCCAGGAACGTTTCGCACTCTTCCGAGTCCCAAGGACACTCGGAACGCGGAACACAATCCGGAAGGCCTCTACAACTTTCGTTTTCAAATCGGTTCCTGTGCCAATCAAAACCCACTCCACGGTGGTGGACATCGCCTACTAACATACGAACATCTCAACCGTGATTGGGCTGACAAAGTTCACTTTCATATCATGAATGGAGATTGGCTTTATGAGGAACTACGCGAGTACCCACCAGAGGCATGGCGACTCACTCAAGGAGTGAAAGACTATCCTCTTTCCGTCAAAATTATGCCTACGGTCGTTGGGGTGTGGGAAAACTACAAACTTTATCTCAGCCGAAGCGGCGAACTCTCAAAGTGGCATCGCAATGTTCCTAGTTACTTCACCTTCGACGACCACGAACTCGTCAACGACATCTGGGGATCATCCGAAGCCGGAAAACGCCATCGACGAACCGTATTCCGCGACATCGGCACCTATGCATGGTTCGATTACCTCGGATGGGCCAACCCCATGGAACACGAACACCCAATCCACTTCGGTCAAGGGACGATGAAATCCGAGAGCGACTTGCTAGTCGACCCGCAAACAGACTTTACGAAACTACCACTGAAAGAGATGCTAAACCTTCACGTTCACTGGGGAACACCAAAGGCGGGTGTCAACGACATTAAGTACGACAACGATGACGGCAACAAAAACTCATATGTTTACGATATCGTTGAAGTTGTTGACAAACACACTCTCAAACTACATATGCCTGCGAAAGTCGACGACAAGGTTAACTACTCGATCGGCCGTCGAAGCTATGGAAAGTTCCGTGTCTCGAACTGTGAATTTTATATGTTGGATACGCGTGGTGATCGTGACATGCACGACATTCGCCATCGAGACAAACCCGGTGTTTCGATGATCGGCAAACCGCAACGGGAATGGCTGCTGAAATCAATGCGAGAAAGCGACGCAGACTTTTTCTTTGTGGTTTCAACGGTGCCATTTATGATCCCGCACAGCGGTGCCGGTGGAGTGGCATTTAATGAAAGCAATAAAGAAGAAGCTTGGACGGGCTTCTTCGAGGAGCGTGAACTGCTCATCAATGAATGGAGCAAACTCGGCAAGAAAGTCTTCGTGATGACGGGGGATCTACATAACAGTTTCGCGATCAAAGTAACCGACGACATCTGGGAGTTCTGCTGTGGGCCGCACAATAGTGTGAATCACGTTCCCAAACTGGATGAGAGCGACCGACCCGCAACAGGAAAATGGAAATTTGGACCGCGAGAATGCGACATTCGCTGGAGTTCATACATACTACCCGACCTCCCAAGACTCGAACGCCTGTATCCACATTTCTGCGTGGTCCAAGTGAATAATGTCTTCAACATGCCCAAGAAACTTGGGGACAAACGGTGGGTGGCATACCCCCATCCACAAGTCATTTTCCAGTATTACGATGGACGGACCGGCGAACTCGACTATGCCGAAGCAATCTCAGTCGACCACTAACAACGTACTGGAATTGACCCTAGTTTAAGATCATCAACGTCATTCGAAAGTTGCCGAACTACCTCCGTAAAAAGTAGGAATCCTGTGGAACGCGGTAACGAACATCAAGGTGGGGTGTCGCTAGCCGACTTTGTCCCTTGGCGAGAGACTGTAAGCACGCTTCCACAAGGCCACTTGTCAATAGTGTCCGTTCTACAGGGTAAACTGCTTTTCCTGTGAGAAACATCGTTTCTGCATGAGCCATGAGTCCGGCCGAGTAAACGACGTTGGGCGTGGGCGGCAAATGAAACAACGTCGAGATCGGTTGTTCTGATCCTTTGAGTTTCGCAGCGAACGTAAAGTCTTCCACAAGACCATTCATCAACAACATTGTTGCCTTTGTTCCGTCGCGATATTCGATCCGGTACGCAACAGGTTCTTTGACCCATGCCCGAATCTCATCCAAATTCGGCAATTTATGACTAAACGTCTCTGGTGGACGCAAAGTCTGACTGCGTGACAAACACGCTTCCCACAATTTCGTGTCCCATCCACCACTTTTCCAATTTCCCTTGGCCATTGCCTGCCAAACTGCGTCGCCTTCCAATGCATGAACGGCGGCAACTCCAGTCTCGCCCCCGCGACGACGCTCCGCCATGCATTGCATCATTTCAAGTGCATGAAAATCGTAGATATCGGTTGGCCCATACGCGACGCCCATGATTTCCTCCACATCAGCCCCATGAGGAAGATCAATCGCTGGCATTCGCCAAGTCACCGGCAATGAGGATCCCCCTTGCAATGTGAAACCGAGCGACTTCGATGTGGCAACCATTTGCTTGGCCCATTCGAACTTCCACGACAGATGCTTGTCATTGAACACCGGGACCGACTTGCCATCCTCTTGAAAGACTTTGGCAATCTCTTGAAAGAACTCATACCTTGGGTACTGTTTCTGACCGTACTTGTTAATTGGGTAGTCACCGTGTTCGCCAATTACAAGCACGCCGTCCACGGCTAATTCTTCACCGCCGTTGCGTAGGGCATCCGCGATCGTCGGAAAGATCTTGAATCCATATCGTTGAGCACGATCGCGGCTTAAATCGTCGTCGCCAACTTGATCGACAAATGCGGAAACCACATCAATCGGCGGGGAATGCCAACCACCTTGACGCGGGTAGCCATGCATAAACCGTTCGGCCATGTGCCAAGAGTGCGAACGTTCTCGCCACACGGTTGTGACAACGGCAATCTTCTTCCGAGACTTCTTCGCATCGGCCGCAAACACGCTGCCCGTCGGTGATAGAAATAAGGATGCCCCGGTGGCGCCCACTATGTTGAGGAAATTTCGCCTGTGGATCGTCATGAGTCTTCCAGTCTAAGAATTCGTGCGAACTGCGTTCTTGAGAGTGAGCGCCATCGGAACTTCATTGTTCCGTTCCATCACAGCAGACTCAAGTCGCTCGACCGTCCTCATCAGAATTCGTATGGTACAAGAATTCCGCACAGAGCGTTTGCGTTCTATTCCGCCGCCCTCAGCAATGAGTCACCGTATGATCACATACAGAAAAACGTTTACGACATGGTTCACTGGACTATTGACCGGACTACTGGTCTCACTAACAACTCATCCGGGACTTGCTGAAGAGCGAGACTTGCTGATCGTGGCTGGTCAATCGAACGCGGTTGGATACGATGCCAAACCGAGTGAACTGCCGAGTGATGACAATGACTCTCGGATTCTGTTCTGGTGGCGAACAGGCGATCCGCCGCCCGATGTCCATGATTCAAGTAGCGGACAGAAATGGACTCACCTGCAACCTCAGTCACTCGGAAATCCGAAGCGTCCCAAAGAGGGGCGACAATACGGCAACTTCGCCCAGAAGGAGGGAGGATTTGGCCCGGAAATTGGTCTCGCACGCACACTGCAAACGCGGACGAAACGACCGCTCGCGATCGTCAAAGTGGCTTTTAGCGGCACGGGGTTGCGACAGGATTGGAATCCCAACGATCCCGGTGACGGCGGCAGTTGTTACCGCGCGTTGATTGAAGAAGTCCGCACTGCCATTGAAGCCGGTCGGGAGCAAGGTATCACACTGAAACCGAAGGCATTGGCTTGGGTTCAGGGCGAGAGCGATGCCAACTCCCGGGATGCGGCGAATTACGCCAATGCTCTCCGTGAAATGTTAGCCGCACTGCGTCGCGATCTTGAAACCCCAGACTTGCTAGCGTTAGTCGCGGTCAACACACGTTTCGGGAATGGTGAAAACCAATTTATGCCGATCGTTGTCGAGCAACAAAAGCGTGTTGCCGCGACTGATCCGCTCTGCGAATACATGGACACCTCATCTGCGACGATCGCCAACGCCGCTCATTTCGACTCGAGTGGGACGCTTGAAGTTGGCCGAATGTTCGCTGACTCGCTTCTTCGACTTGAATCAAAACTCACTAAGAATCACCGTCATCTCACAATCGTCACCTTGGGTGACTCCATCACCAAGGGAGTTCGGTCTGGAGTGACATCCGATCAAACGTTTGCCGCGTTGTTAGAGTCTCAACTGCCGGAAGGCGTTTCCGGTCAAGTTGTAAATGTCGGAATTGGCGGAGAGCGGACCGACCAAGCGATTAAACGTTTGGATCGCGTGCTCGCGAATCAACCGGACATTGTCACGATCATGTATGGCACAAACGATAGCTACGTGGACCAAGGGAAATCCGAAAGCCGAATTTCCGTCGAAGCCTATCGGAAAAACTTGACAACGATTGTCTCGGAAATGCTGCGTCGAGGTGTTCAACCGATTCTGATGACCGAACCGCGTTGGGCGGACGATGCACGTTCCAATGGTCTCGGAGAGAACCCCAACATCAAGCTTGAACCGTTCATGACCGCATGCCGAGAGGTGGCAAACGAATGGCGAGTTCCTTTGGTCGACCACTTCGCAAAATGGACCGCTGCCGAAACCGACGGTACAAACTTACGAGACTGGACGACGGATGGCTGCCACCCCAACCCCACTGGGCACAGGAAAATTGCCGCGACGATCAAACCTGTCCTTGATCGAGTCATTGGTCCCGCGTTGAAAACCCGTGCGAAGTTGATGGCGGGTGATCCGATTCGAGTCGTGTGTTTCGGTGATAGTGTCACAGGCGTGTATTATCACACCGGAAGTCGACGGGCCTATACCGACATGCTAGGAATCGCCCTGCAGCGAGTCCAACCAAGTGCGAAAATCGAGATGATCAACGCCGGGATCAGTGGCCATACCACTGTGAATGCCTTGGCTCGAATCGAGCGTGATGTCTTGGCCCGAAAGCCAGACCTTGTGACCGTCATGTTTGGACTGAATGATATGACGCGAGTCCCGATCGATCAGTATCACGAAAATCTGACACAGATCGTGACGCAATGCCGAGAGATCGGTAGTGAAGTGGTTTTGGCAACTCCCAACAACGTCGTCTCCACAGATCGGCGACCGACGCAAAAACTGATTGAGTACTGCGATGTGATTCGCGAAGTTGCACGTGAACTGAATGTGCCTATTTGTGACTGCTATCGAGAACTGGATGCGGTTCGTACCCATAGCGAGTTTCCATGGCGACTCCTGATGAGCGACGAAATCCACCCTAACATGGACGGTCATCAACGCATCGCAACAGCGTTGGCACAAACAATCACGGGGCTAAGAATTTCGTTAGACGACGTCCCCCCGCCGAAACCAGCACTCTCACACTTGCGTGCGAAACTCAAAGAAGGACAACCAATTCGAGTGCTCGCAATGGAACCGTTTGATCAAATAGTTGAGTCAGAATTGCGGGCTGTCTATCCAAAAGGCGAAATCACGGTACAACCGTGGTCAGTTGCCGATCAATCCTTATCGGAAATTCGAAGCGATGCAGAAAAGCGTGTCCGGGCAACGAAACCGGACCTCGTTGTGATCGCAGTTCCTCGATCAGCAACCGCGGCCTCTGATTTGGAATTTGCAAACTCGTATGCCTGGATCATGAATTGGTCACTGAATTTTGGCCCCCCAACCTGGGATTGTCTGGTGATACACCCATCCATCGGGGAACCACTTCCAGAACCGACTTCACACGATGAACTTATTCGAACGCTAGTGAACGCACAAGATCTCCACCTGCTCGACCGTCCAACTAATAGTCAAGAAAATGCCGAAACGATCATCAAGGATTGGTTCCGGCAAATGGCAATAGAATAGTATAGGAAGAAAGATCACTAGCTTCTCGAACATTCTACTATTTTTCTGAAGACGCATCGTTAATAAGCGTCTCGGCAAATGCTCGACCGATTCGGCCATAACACTTGTGGCTTCCCAAATAATGATAGGGGTAGTCGGACCCGACACGGTTCCATTCGTCAATGTGGTTCCGCCACCCCTTATCAAACACGGCTTGGGCTTCCCAGTCCCAGTACTGGTCCGTCTTGACCACGAGCACATTGTCACGAAACTCCGGCAACTTCGCCGGTGCGATTTGATTCGCTTTGAATTGCTCTCGCCGAGAGTCGGAATCATTATCGCGATCACCACCGACGCCTAGCTGACCAATCACAAAAGGCAGTTGGGGAGCCTGCAATTCTTGTCGCACGTCTCGAATGAAGTTTGCCATATGCTTCGGATAGGCTGCTGAGTACTGTTCATTGATCATATCATTGAAGCCCTGAAACCACACAAACCCAGCAAGTTCCGGCTTCTTGTTTTTGAGTTCCGGGAAGTGAGTCCCCAAGTTTTCGAGAGTATCTTGCACGTCGCTGATCATGAGTCGATAGTACTTTCCATACGACTCACGAACCTCTTGTTCCGAAGTACTAGGACGACGTTTGCGTGCACGTTCCAGGTCGTCAGCGAGAACACTTGCATCGGGCATCCCGGATGACGGCGGACGAAAATCTCGAAACAGGCTTTTGCCGCCCCATGCAGTTTTGATTATCAAGACCGGCTCGTCGTAGTGATCGCCGACTGTGAATCCAAACTCTAGTTCGACACCGCATCGTTTGGGGCTACCATAACCGACCGTCAAACGCCCCTTCCTTCCAAGAAACTTGATCCAGACGTCGTCACGCACTATGAACTCGCCATCACGGTGCAAATGGGCAAAAATACCCTTCGTTTCCGGTGCAGTAATTTGGTGTTGCAGGAGGGGTAACTGGGCCTTCCCCTCCATATTTGATTGCCCAGCGAGAATGAACACCTTCACAACATCCCCTGAAACCTCGTCGGCCCAGATCGTCTGCGTTGAGATAGCAACGAACAGTGACATGAAGAACACAAGAGTTCGACGCAACATTTGACTGACCTCTTCTAGGGTTGTGTTGCTAGTATCCAGAGATAGGTTGTGCTGTGAGCATGCAAGATGCCAGCTTGGATTAGTCGATGTAGACGAACTCATTCGAATTCAACACTGCCATGCATGCCGTCAGGAGGCTATCACGAAGCTGCAACTCGTCTTGACTAAGAACGTTGCAAAACCGATCGCGTTCCTGAGGACTCGGATGCCGTGACAGAGTGATCAGAAACAAGCGATCGACTAGCATTTGATATCCCGTCAATGAACGATCGAACTCAACCGCCAGTAGTCGATCACACAGTCCGGCCGCGGCTTGTAACGTTAATTCACTATTGAGCATTTGCAGCGACTGAATTGCCGTCGTTGATTGATTACGACGCGCACACGAAGCGCCGGCATCGGGTCGATCGAACACATCGAAAATTGGGTATCTAAGGTTTCGCCGTGCAAACACGTAGATACTGCGTCGATGATGACTCCGAGAATCAGAGTCGGTTTTCCATTGCCCTTTCAACAGAGTCTTCAGCAACTCGGGTGGTAGCGGTGGCATAACGCTGGGGCCACCAAATTCCAAGTTCAATTGCCCACTGACGGCCAAGAGTGCGTCGCGAATCACTTCGCCCTCTAAGCGTTTCCGTGGGAATCGACTATAGAGATTGTTGCTTGGATCGACTGAAAGTGCAGACTCATAGGCAGGTCGATCCGCCAAACGATCGGAACCAAGATAACTCGCTTGCTGATATATTGCCGATGTCAGGATGAGTCTGTGAAGATGTTTCAAACTCCAGCCACTTTCACGGAACTCCAACGCCAGCCAATCGAGCAACTGAGGATGTGACGGACCTACCGCAACCACTCCGAAATCACTTGGGTTTTCGCAAAGACTCTTGCCGAAATGATATTGCCAGACGCGATTGACCATCACTCGGGCAGTTAGTGGGTTGTCTTCGTGAAAAAGCCATCTGGCAAATGCTTTCCGGGGATGGTCGGTATCAAAAGTTTCATGAACACGCCCCAAACAAGCGATCCGCGGTGGCTTGGGTTCAACTTGCGGTCCTTGATTCGACAACTCACCGCGACGGTAAAGATAGGGTGAAACCGATTGCTTTTGTTTCGTCAACTGCAACACCGGGCGATCTCGTTTCATCACGGGAACTGCTGACTCGAAAATGCCTCGCAACCGATAGAAGTCGGCTTGGCTGATGGGGTCGTACTTATGGTCGTGGCATTGGGCACAGTGCATCTGTAATCCGAGCAATGTCGCCCCGATAGTCGATGCAATCTCATTGAGTTTGTCGTGACGACGAAGGTCTTGCTCATTGATATCCGGCATATCCGGACCTGCAAGACAAAACATCGTTGCGATGGCATCGTCTTTGTTGCCGGTTTGATCTCCCACGAGTTGCAGTTCAACAAACCGATCATATGACAGGTCGTCATTGAGCGCATTGATGACCCATTGCCGATATTTCCATGCACCGGTTCGGACCTTGTCGTGCTCAAAGCCATCGGTCTCGGCGAAGCGAGCTAAATCAAGCCAGTGCTGTGCCCAACGCTCTCCGTAGGCGGGTGAACTTAGGAATCGTTCGACGAGTCGGTGATACGCCCCTGGTTTCTGATCGGCCTCAAACGCGGCTAGTTCGTCTGGAGTGGGTGGCAACCCAAGGAGATCATACTTGAGCCGACGCAGCAATACGGTTCGGCTAGCTCGCGGTGTCGGTACGAGGTCGTTTTCTTCTAGTTGCCTTAGGATGAAGAGATCAATCGGATTCTCGACCCACTCACTTGCCTGCACCGTTGGTAGTTTAACGGGCTTTAGCGGTTGGAACGACCAATGATCACGGTCGAATTCGTCGATTTCCGGTTCCACGACTTCCTTCGTGGCGATGGATTCGTTCTCTGTCGCGACGAGCGATGCCGGTGATATCAAAGCAAATATCAAGGCGGTGATCTTTAGAGTCGAACGCTTCATGCGAGGATTTCCTGGACAGTTTCAACGTCGTCGGTGGGACCGATGAGGCGTTCATCGAGGCCGTTGTGATAGTATGACAGGGCTTCCGGATCGACGCCCAGAATGTCCAATAGCGTTGCGTGCAGATTGCGAATGTGGACAGGTTTTTCCGTTGCACGTAGTCCGACTGGATCGGTGGCACCGTAAGCCATTCCCCCTTTGACGGCACCACCCGCGAGCCAAATGCTATAGCCCCAGGGATTATGATCGCGACCGGTGCCGGATTCACTCATTGGCATTCGCCCAAATTCGCCACCCCACACGACGAGTGTGTCGTCCCAGAGTCCGCGTTGTTTGAGGTCTTTCAGTAACGCTGCGACTGGGGCATCGGTCGCGAGACAATGGCTGGTGTGGTTCGATTTCACATCCTTGTGAGCATCCCATCCATTGGTGTCGCCGGAATACACTTGCACGAACCGCACACCGCGTTCGACCATCCGGCGAGCCAGCAGACAGCGTTGCCCGAAGTCTCGTGTTTCCTTACGGTCGAGACCATAACTTTGCTGAGTTGCTTTGGTTTCCTGCGTGATATCGACTAATTCAGGTGCCGCTGACTGCATCCGAAAAGCAAGTTCGTAGGCTTGAATCCGAGCATTCAATTCGTCGTCGCCATTTCGCAGAGCTTGGTGTTCCCGGTTGAGAAATCCGGTCAATTCCAACGTTGCACGTTGCTGCCTCTCCGAGACCCCTTGTGGTGGCTTGAGGTGTAGAATCGGCTCGGCACCGGCTCGCATGGTCACGCCTTGATAACTCGCGGGCAGAAATCCGTTGCCCCACGCGGGTGGACCACCTTTCAATCCGCCTTTCGGATCAGGCAGCACAACGAACGCCGGCAAGTCTTCGTTATCGGAACCGAGCCCGTAGGACACCCAACTCCCAACGCTGGGACGCCCCATGAGAATGCTGCCGGTATTCATTTGGTACACCGACTGCGGGTGGTTCACGCTGTCGCCATGCATACTGCGAATCACGCATAAATCGTCGGCGTGTTCGGCGATGTTCGGCAGAAAATCGCTGATTTCGATTCCCGATTCTCCACGGGGTCGGAACGGTTTGATCGGACCGAGCAACGGGTTCTGCGCGACTTTTCGACGACTGCGGATCATCCCGAAACTATCCGGAACCGGTTGCCCCGCGAGTCGTTTGAGTTCGGGTTTAGGGTCGAACAAATCGACGTGGCTCGGTCCCCCATGCATGAACAGCCAAATGATTCGTTTTGCCCGTGCCCGTTGCGGATCGAACCAGGTTCGCTCTCCTTCGGTCGCCAACGCCGTCGGAGCGAAACCGTTGGGCTGCATTGCCGCCAATGCGACTGCACCGAAGCCGGAACCTGCGGTTGATAGAAATTGCCGTCGATTCACGGGATTCTCCGCCTGATTGTGAAGTTCGATTCGCAGTGACAGTAGCCCGACTTGGGGAAGCGGTTCAGCGGCAAAGACTGAAATCCAGCAGATATCAGTCTCGGTAGTCCTCACCGTTGAAACTATGCATGACTGACGTTTGCCAGCGGTGCAATTTTCCTGTCATCTCTTTGCCTGCGTTGACCTGAGCCCCAAGGATGTCGGTTGTTTCTTTGGGGTCGCTAGCGAGGTCGTAGAGTTCGTAACGAAACTGATTGCCTTTCGTGGGAATTCGATGAAGCTTCAAATCGCCCTCAATCCAAGCAGCATGGCCGGGGAATCGCTCGGGGAGTTCGATGGGTTCGATCTTCCCAGCATCGGCGTCGAGTTTTTCCGGGTCGTCAAATGCGGTCCCTGCTTGCAGTTCCTTCCGGTAGTCGACCAACATTTCACGACTCCGCCGTCCGTTGCCCCGCGTTGGATATTGCCAAAACCCAAAGCCCGGTCGCGATTGCTCGTTTCCGGAAATTGTCGGTTGCAAGCTGACACCATCAAGGACTGGAATTTGCTTTTCGATTTCACCGAGATCTGTGTCCACGATGTCGAGCAGCGTTGGAAAGATATCCACGGTGTTGGCTCGCATCGCAATTTGACGCGGTGACTTCACGACGGCTGGCCACTCGATGATGGCGGGCACCTTCAAACCGCCTTCCCAGACACTCCCCTTTTGACCACGCAGACCGCCCGTCGATCCCGGTTTCCGACCACCGTTGTCGCTGGTGTACCAAAGTAGCGTGTTGTCGGCGATGTTTAGGGAACGAAGTTGCTTGCGAAGGTGCCCCATCGCCTGGTCGATGCCGGTGACCTCGCCGTAATAGTTCTGTAATGCCGGTTTCTGTTTGGGGTACAGCTTCTTCAAATGATCCTGTGCCTGATGCGGAGTGTGCGGATTGCCGAACCAAATGACGGCCAAGAACGGTTGATCCTTCTTCGTCGCAGACTTCATGAAATTCAAAGCGAGATCAATCGTGACCATCGAGCTCTCGCCCTCGGTTTCGATGACGTCGCCGTTGTGGCTCAAGAGCGGACTGTTCTCGTAGAAGTTCGGGCTGGAGGCCCATTCGTCGAACCCACTCTGACCGGGATTGACCGGACTATTCTTTCGGACCGATCCCAAATGCCACTTGCCGAAATGTCCGGTCGTGTACCCCGCTTCTTTCAGTGCTTCGGCGATGGTGATTTCTTGCGGCCGAAGTGTGTGACCCCAGCTAAAACAACCGAAACGGTTGGGATGTCGCCCGGTGAGCACGCTTCCTCGCGTTGGCGAACACACGGGACAGGCGGCGTAGAAATTATCGAATCGCAAACCGGTTCGGGCCATTTCGTCCAGCACCGGCGTTTGCAGCACGGGATGCCCATTGTAGGCCACGTCGCCCCATCCTTGATCATCTGCCATGCAGAGGATGAAGTTCGGCCGAGAATTATTCTCTTCAGCCGCGACCGTCAGCGACGACTGCCCCAAGAACAACACGAAAAAACACGAGAAAAGGAAAGACTTGAACAGTCTACAATTCATACCAATGGTTCTCCGATTGCGGTCAATGTGTGTTCATTTCGCCAACGATCAGTGTAGCCTGATGGGTTAAGATGATGCCAGTCAGCAAACTGATTCAAACCGCCACTACGGTTGATGAATCGTGCCAATGGTGCGAAAACGGTACTCACGAATTCGCACATCCGTTTCGGATCGAACTTCTGTGTTCACATTTCCTCGTCCACGAAAGTGTCTCGCTCGATGAAGATATCACTGTGTTGGGCTCTGCTGCTGTCTTTGACGGCAAGTGCTGGTTTGGCGGCGGAACCGAGTGATCGGTTGGTCCTGGTTGGTGCTTCCTATGGGAAAAACGTGCTTGCTATTTGCGATATCGACGGAAACGTTTTGTGGAAGCACAAGACCGCCGGACCGAAACGCGGACATGCGGGACATCACGACGTCCATCTACTGCCGAATGGGAACATTCTGTTTCACGACTCTTGGACGAAGCTCAAAGAGATCACGCTCGGCAAAAAAATCGTGTGGGAATACGACAGTGCCAATGCAAATGGCAATCGCGATCGTCGGGTGGATGTGCACGCGTTTGATCGGTTGGCAAACGGCGAGACGGTGATTGTCGAAAGCGGTGTGGGACGAATCATCCACGTCGATCGCGATGGAAACTTGGTGAAGGAAATCCCACTGGGTGACGGCGGACGGAAACACACACGATTGATGCGAGTCTTGAAAAACGGTCACTATTTGGTGTGTGCAGAGAATCCTGGCACAGTCACGGAATACGACGAAGCCGGTGACATTGTGTGGGAGTACGAAATCGGCACCCGCGTGTTCGGTGCAATTCGCTTGGACAATGGCAACACCATGATTTGTTCGGGCAACGGCAACAGTGTCGTGGAAGTCTCGCCGGAGAAGAAAGTCGTCTGGGAGATATCGAAGACGGTCCCGCAGACCGACATCACGTTGGGGTGGATGACGTGTCTCCAAGAATTGCCGAACGGGAATATCGCTGTCGGGAACTGTCATGCGGGCGAGAACAATCCGCAGATTTTCGAGATCACGAAAGACAAGCAAGTCGTCTGGCAATTCGATGAGTGGGACCTCGTTGGCAATGGTTTGGCATGTTGGCAGATTCTCGATGCCAAGCAGTCCGCCCTGGTTCGTCGCCAATTGGAACAACTCGACCCATAGAAATTGACCACGATTATGTCACGGCTTTTCATCCAATTCGTTGTTCTCGTCGCTTGCTTATCGACAGCGACAATCGCGATGTCGGCGGAGATCGACTTTGTGCGGGATGTGCGTCCGATCTTCGAGAAGCATTGCTACTCATGCCATGCGGGAGAGAAACAAAAAAGCGGTTTTCGGTTGGATATCAAGTCGGAGGCGTTCGCTGGTGGTGATCTGTACGATAGACCGATTGTGCCAGGGAAAGCGGCGGCGAGTTATCTCATTCAGTTCACCCGCGACCAGGATGGCGAACTCGTCATGCCTCCCGACGGCGAAGGACTGAACCCGACCGAAGTGGCCACGCTCACCAAATGGATCGACAGCGGAGCCAATTGGCCAGACGGAGTTGACCTCGCCGAAGCGATCGACAAACGTGATCACTGGTCGTTCAAACCGATTTCCAATCCGACACCGCCGAGTGTCAAAACGCAAAGCTGGCCGCGGGATGAAATTGACCGTTTCATCCTGGCCCGCTTGGAACACGCCGGACTCGCACCGTCGCCACCGGCCCACCGAGCGGCATGGTTGCGTCGAGTCACTTACGACTTGACTGGTCTTCCCCCGACACCAGCGGAGTTATCGGCATTCCTTCAGGACGACCAACCACACGCCTTTGAAACCGTTGTCAATCGGCTGTTGGGCTCACCGAAGTATGGAGAACGTTGGGCGCAGCATTGGTTGGACGTGGTCCGCTACGCCGACACACACGGGTTCGAAGTCAACACGGAACGACCAAATGCGTGGCCGTATCGGGACTATGTGATTGACGCATTCAACCGTGACACACCTTACGATCAATTCATCAGAGAACAATTGGTAGGCGACCGACTCAGCCAAGACGCCGCCACAGGGTTTCTGGTGACGGCCTCCGTTTTGCTGCCGGGGCAGATTGGGAAGGATGAAGAATCGAAACGTCTTGCCCGCCAGGATTCTCTCGATGAGATCGTGACGAACATCGGGCAAACATTTCTGGGCATGAGCATCGGCTGCGCACGCTGTCACGATCACAAATTCGATCCGATCTCGCAGAAGGAATACTACGCGATGCAGGCGTTCGTCGCCGGTGTCGAGTACCAAGACCGTGACGCTCAGACGCCCCGAGCGAACAGGGCACGAACGCAGATTCGCGAGTACCGAAAACGGATTGAGGCAATCGATCGTGAGCTACAGTCTCTCGCTCCCTTGGCGAACGTGCAGTCCGCCCCAACCACCGACACACCAAAACGGCCAAGCATCAACTCGGAATTGAACATCGACCGATTCCTGCCAGTCGTCACTCAGAAAGTTCGATTCACGATCAACGCAACAAACCGGCTTGAACCATGCATTGACGAACTGGAGATCATTTCAACTGCCGGTGAGAATGTCGCGTTGACGAGTTTCGGAACCGATGTCCAAGCATCCGGCAGCCGCACTCAACCGAATCGGCATCAGTTGGAATTTGTGAACGATGGCCAATATGGAAACTCCAGGAGTTGGATGTCCAACGAGAACGGCGGAGGATGGTTGGAATTCACATTGCCCGAACCAATCGAAATCGAACGGATTCAATGGGGAAGAGACCGCACGAAAAAGTACAAAGATCGACTCGCGACGGACTATGAAATCCTCGTGTCAACTACCTCCGGCGAATGGCAACGGGTCGCCAGTTCGGGGGATCGTCAGACGTATAATCCAAGCGACAAGGGTTGGCAACTCAACCTGCAAATTCTCGATGCCGGTCAGAAGCAACACGCCAACCGAATCATTCGAGAGAAGACACAACACGAAGCAGCCATTCGACAGCAGAACAACTCGCTCAAAATCTTTGCCGGTCGATTCCGCGAGCCGGATGAAATCCACCTGCTGCGTCGTGGCGACCCCGAGCAACCGCTCGAGCCAGTGTCCGCCAACATTCCCGATGTCTTTGGAACGCTGCCGTCAGGTCAACCGGACACTGAGCACGATCGACGTCGTGCGTTAGCGGATTGGATCGTCGATCCCGCGAATCCGTTGACCGCCCGCGTGATGGTCAATCGAATTTGGCAATCACACTTTGGTATCGGGTTGGTCGATACGCCGAACGATTTCGGTCGGATCGGAACACCGCCCTCGCATCCGCAATTGCTCGACTATCTCGCGCGGGACTTCATCAAATCCGACTGGTCGATCAAAACTCTGCACCGTCGGATCGTGCTTTCGGCGACTTATCGGCAGTCGAGTTTGTCCCGATCAGAAGGTTTGGCTCAAGACGCAGACGTGCGTCTGTTATGGCGATACCCGACTCGCCGTCTCGATGGGGAATCCATCCGCGACTCGATTTTGCAAATTAGCGGGCAACTCAATTCCAAGGCGGGTGGTCCGGGCTTCAATCTGTTCGACAAACGTGGCGGACTCACGGGGTTTACGCCTGTTGAAGTGTTTCCCCCGAACGGTCTGCGACGAATGATCTACGCCCATCGTGTTCGACGAGAACGCGACCGCGTCTTCGGAGCCTTCGATTGCCCGGATGGTGGTCAAAGTGCCCCGAGACGACGAAACTCGACCACACCAATTCAAGCGCTCAATCTGCTCAATAGTCGGTTTGTGATCGATCAATCCAACGCGTTTGCGAAGCGAGTCGTTGCGACGTATCCAGACGATGTTGCCGAGCAAATCCGTGCGGCGTATGTATTGGCCCTTAGTCGGGAACCGAGCACCGATGAGGCCCAGGAACTTCGCGGCATCGTCGAGCAACACGGGTTGCACACGCTGTGTCGGGCGTTGTTCAATTCCAACGAGTTCTTGTTTATCCCTTGAGGTTTTCGTGTCCCAATCCAATATGCCCACCAATCCAATTTCTGGCCGAGCGTTCCTTGATCGCCGTGGTTTCCTGGGAAACGCCGCCACGGGATTGGGTTCGATTGCGCTCGCGAATTTGCTAGGGCGTGATGGTTTGTTGGCCTCGGATTCGTTGCAGATCAATCCCGATCACCCCTACGATTCCCGACCTGCTCATTTTGCTCCGAAGGCGAAGAACGTCATTGTGATTTTCTGTGCGGGAGCCGTCAGCCAACTGGAAACGTGGGACTACAAACCGGAACTGATCAAGCAAGACGGCAAGCCACTCGCCGATGGACCAGCGGTGACGTTTCAAGGTCCGGCGGGAAACTTGGCACGACCGCAGTACCGATTCCGACCGCGTGGCGAAACCGGGATGATGGTTTCGGACATGATCCCGCATCTTGCGGAACTCACCGATGATATTGCTTTTGTGCATTCGCTCACCAGCAAAAGCAACACGCACGGACCGGCGGAAAATTTCCTTTCCACGGGTTTCGTGTTGGATGGCTTCCCGAGTCTCGGATCGTGGGTGACTTACGCCCTGGGCAGTGAAAACCAGAATCTCCCTGCCTATGTGGCGATCCCCGATCCGCGTGGCGTCCCACAAAACGGTTCCAATAATTGGGGCCCCGGTTTTCTCCCGGCGGCATTTCAGGGCACAACGATGTCCTCGAAAGAACCGATCCGCCATCTCAAACCGAACGGCGTATCCCCCCAAGCCGACAAAGCAACACGGGCCATTCTCGATCGACTCAATCGTCGACACCTGGAAGAAAATGCCTCGGACAGCAAACTTTCCGCCCGAATTGCCAGCTATGAATTAGCCGCTCGCATGCAACTTAGCGTGCCGGAGGTGACGGATCTGTCGTCCGAACCGGCTCACATTTTGAAACTTTACGGAGCGGACGATACCGAAAACGAAACCAAAGCTGCCTTTGCCCGCAACTGCATTCTTGCGCGACGTTTGATCGAAAAAGGCGTGCGGTTCGTGCAACTTTTCAATGGGGCTTATGCCAGTGGTGGCCGATTGAACTGGGACGGTCACAGTAAACTCAAGGAGCAGTACGATGTCCACGCGGCCGTGCTCGATCAACCGGCTGCCGGTCTGATTCGCGACCTCCGCCAACGGGGATTGCTAGAAGACACGCTCGTCGTGTGGTGCACTGAATTCGGTCGCATGCCGATGTTCCAGAAAGGAGCGAAAGGCCGCGATCACAATCCCGACGGCTTCACATGCTGGCTCACGGGCGCCGGCGTCCGCCCCGGTGTTCGTCACGGACGCACAGACGATCTCGGTCGCAAGGCCATTGAAAATCCGCGTCCCCTGTACGATTTCAACGCGACCATTCTCCACCTGCTCGGTCTCGATCACGAAAAACTCACCTTCCAGTACAACGGAATCGAGCGTCGGCTCACGAACGTCGAGGGTGATGTGATTCACGAAATCCTGGCGTGACGAACGCCCCCATGCACTAGGCCATAGATATTTTTTGAACAGCCACTTGCATCCACAGCCTTTGATTTGTTACGGTGAATACACTTTTGAGAGATTCGGCGTAATGCGAAACGGGGAAATTCCGTATCTGCTGGTTGATAGATTCTCGGAAGTGACCACAACGAATATCAAAGTGCCCGCCTAATATCCTTCCACCGATCCCTCGAGGATCGAAAACTTCGATTGGGCCCAATCATGAGTTACGAATGGTTGGCAACTCCTCGATTCTTCTCGCTGCTGTCTGCATGCGTCTGGATTTCGGCGTGCGTACCGATAACTCGCGCAGACGACACTGCGGTGAGTTTCGTCAATGATGTCATGCCCATCTTCACCAAAGCGGGCTGCAACACGGGGGTTTGTCACGCGAAAGCCGGTGGCGGTCAGAATGGGTTTCAGTTATCGCTGCTGGGATTTGAGCCGGCTGAAGATTACGACAGCCTCGTCCGCGAAGCCCGCGGACGGCGAATTTTTCCCGCAGACCCCGCACAGAGTTTGATTCTACAGAAAGCCACCGGCCGCATGCCGCATGGTGGTGGTGTTCGATTGCAAACGAACTCCCCCGGCTACGACCGTTTGATTAGTTGGATCGAACAAGGAATGCCGTTCGGGAAATCCGAGGAAGCCGTATTGGAATCGGTTTCTGTCGAGCCGGAACGTGGTGTTATCGAACGTGGTCAGAATGTGCAGTTAAAGGCATTCGCGAAGTACTCCGATGGCAGTACCCGCGATGTCACTGATTGGGCCCTGTTTGAATCGAATTCCGATGCGTTGGCAGACGTCTCGGAAACCGGTCTTGTGCAGGTACACGACTTGCCCGGCAAAGTGGCGATCATGGTGCGATACCAAGGCCAAGTGGCTGTCTTCACCGCTGCGGTGCCGTTAGGCGCTCCTGTTCCCGATGAGAGTTTTCCACCTGTCAAGAACTTCGTCGACGAATTCGTCTTCGCGAATTTGAAGGAAATCGGGATTCCCCCGTCATCGGTTTGCGACGATGCCACCTTCTTGCGACGCGTTTCATTGGACATCGCAGGGCGTCTCCCAACTGCCGAGGAAACCGAATCGTTCTTGGCAAGCGAGGACGCGAACAAACGTGATCAAGTCGTCGATCGACTCCTCAAAAGCCCCGGGTATGCGGATTACTTTGCGAATAAATGGACGGCGTTGCTGAAGAATCGTCGGGATGACGCCAGCGATATCACATCGAACTTCGCGTTCCACGCCTGGATTCGGGACAGTCTCCTTGCAAATGCCCCATATGATCAGATCGTCCGGGAACTCTTGGCTGCCACGGGCACCGTGATCGCCAATCCACCGGTTGCCTGGTACAAACGAGTCAAAGACCCGAAGCAGCAGCTTGAAGATGTCTCGCAGTTGTTTCTTGGTGTACGGCTTCAATGTGCACAGTGTCATCACCACCCGTTTGAACGGTGGAGCCAAGACGATTACTACAGTTTGCAAGCGTTCTTCAGCCAAGTCGGTCGCAAACCGACGGCCATTCGTGGCGAAGACCTTATCTTTCACAAACGCGGCAAAGCGACCGCGAAGAACGTCAAGACCGGCGAGATGCTTCCCCCCGTGGCTTTGGGGGATGACGTCGGAACAATCCCGCCTGATGAAGACCCGCGACTTCGACTCGCCAACTGGATGAGCCAACCAGAAAATCCCTTCTTCGCCAAGGCATTAGTCAACCGGTATTGGAAGCACTTCTTCACTCGCGGCCTCATTGAGCCTGAAGACGACATCCGTGACACCAACCCGCCAACCAATCCCGAATTGCTCGCCGCTCTTGAAAAGCACTTCGTCGAAAGTGGCTTCGACCTGAAAGAACTCGTACGGGTAATCACCCAATCGAACGCGTACCAACTCAGCGCCTCACCAAACGAATTCAACTTGGTTGATCGTCAAAACTATTCACGATTCTACCCACGACGTTTGGAAGCCGAGGTGCTGTTGGATTCGATCAACGATCTCACCGGTGCCACCACATCCTTTGCGAATTTACCCCCCGGCACACGAGCCGTCGCACTGCCTGATAACAGCTACAATAAAGCCTCGAAATTCTTAGACGTGTTCGGTCGCCCAGAGAATCTGAGTGTCTGCGAGTGCGAGCGAGTGCAGTCGTCGAGCTTGGCTCAAAGTCTGCACTTGATCAATTCTTCCGAGATCAAGTCGAAACTCACAACTTCCAGTGGACGAGCTGCCGAGTTAGCCAAATCCGAATTGACGGACGAAGAAATCGTTCGTCAGTTGTATCAGTCGGCATTCTCACGACAGCCACGCACGGATGAACTTGAAACGGCGACCGCATACCTTCGCGAACCGTTGATCGATGCCAAAGGCCAACCGCTCAACGAAAATGCAGCGTTCCGTCAGAACTTGCAAGACTTGATTTGGGCGTTGATGAATACCAAGGAATTCCTGTTCAACCACTAAGCCACTGCATTCGTCTTCGCATCGGCACTGTTCCGAGATCTCCGGGGAAATGATGAAGATATCTCGCAAGACCTTCGACCAGAACATGTATCGAATCAGCATCCTTGCACTGGGGTGTTTGATCGGTTTGGCCGAATCATCGGCAGTTTGGGCGCAGGCGGTTTGTTTACCCGCCCCCCGGCTTCTGAACACGGTGCCGATGGGTGGGCAAGTCGGCACCAGCGTGGATGTCCGCATCAGCGGTGATCACATCGATGACGCAGATGTGTTGACCTTCTCACATCCCGGCATCACAGCCGAGCCCAAACGGGATGCGGACGGCCAACCGATTGCGAATCAATTTACCGTCACAATTGCGTCCGATTGCCCGCCAGGAATTCATGAAGCGCGCGTGATGACGCGGCTCGGTGTTTCGTCATCACGGGTCTTCAATGTCGGAACGCTGCCCGAGACAATCAAAACGAAACCCAATACATCGCTCGAAACCGCGATGCCCTTGGAAATTAACTCAACCTGTAACGCAGTCATGTCCGCCAGAGCGGTTGATTTCTACACCGTGGCTTTGCAGCAAGGCCAACGCATGGTTGTCGACTGCGCCGCCAAGGGAATTGATTCCAAGTTGAATCCCGTGATCATCGTCGCTGATGCAAACGGAAACGACTTGGTCGTCGAACGACGTGGTGGTGCTTTGAACTTCACGGCACCAGAGACCGCCCAGTACGTGATCAAAGTTCACGACCTGACGTTCAACGGTGGCCGCTTTTACTTCTATCGCTTGGTCTTGCAAGAAGCCTCCGAGGACGAAGTGATTGCCAGACTGCCCTCAACGCGATCAGTTAGTTCCTGCTCCTGGCCGCCAGTGGGTCTGACAGCCGTTGCGTCCATGACGGAAGCCGAACCGAATAACAATCACGAGAACGCACAGGCTATTACGTTGCCATGTGATATTTCCGGTCGTTTCTTTCCCGCGGCCGATGTCGACACCTTCGAGTTCACCGCGAAGAAAGGTGAAGTTTGGTGGGTGGAAGTCGCCTCGGAACGTTTGGGACGTCCAACGGACCCGTCCATCATCGTGCAACATGTCGGGGAAGCAAATGGCGAAGAATCACTCACGGATGTTGTAGAACTGACGGATATCGCCAGCCCCGTCAAAGTCTCAAGCAACGGGTACTCATACGACGGCCCTCCCTACAATGCCGGCTCGACGGACATTCTTGGCAAGCTGGAAATCAAGCAGGATGGCGTGCATCGGCTGCAACTTTCCGACCTGTTCGGTGGCACGCGAACTGACTCTCGCAATGTGTATCGACTCATCATTCGCAAAGCGGCCCCCGATTTTGCGTTGGCGGGTTGGGCGTTGCATATGAATCTCCGCAACGGCGACCGCAATGCATTGTCAAAGCCAATCGCTCTGCGAGGTGGTGCCACCATGCCGATTGAGGTCGTTGCAATCCGACGCGATGGTTTCAAGGGTGACATTGAACTCAAGATGGACAATCTTCCCGAAGGCGTGACCGCAACGGGGCTCAAAATTCCTGCCGGCCAAACGCGAGGAATGATGCTTGTCACGGCGGAGGAAAACGCTCCTCGTGGTTTGTCGCGAGCATCGTTTATTGGTGAAAGTCTCATCAACGGCGAGACCATCCGTCGCCCCGTGCAGCTGGCATCGATGGCTTGGCCTGTGAAGAATGCTTGGTCTGAAATCCCCAGCCCCCGCCTAGTCGCTGACGTTCCCGTATCCGTCAGCGATTCCGAGCAAGCACCGATCACCGTCACACCGGTGAGTAATGAGCCGCTCATCGCCACTGCAGGTGAGAAGCTCACCATTCCACTCAAGCAGATTCGTCGCTGCGATTTTTCGGGCACCAAACTGAAAGTGAAAACGTTTGGTGCAGGGTTTGATCGGAATCCTGCCTTCGACGTTGCACTCGACGCTGATGAGTCCGAAGCGGTGCTCGACTTGGCGAAGCTGAAAACCCCACCGGGTGATTACACAATCGCTTTTTGTGGAAGTGCGGTGGCAAAATACCGTGACAATCTGGCGGCGGTCGACTCAGCGAAAATCGCTCTGAAATTAGCTGAGGAAAAAGCGAAGACAGCCGCCATGGAAGCGAGCCAACTTGCCGAAGCAGCGAAAACGGCCACCGAAGAACAAAAGCCCGAATTGACGAAATCCGCTGCGGCTGCGGTGTCACGTCAGAAATCGGCGGAACAAGCCGTCAAGTTGGCACAAAAACAATTGCAATTGGCGACGAACAATGCCAAACCCAAAGACATCGTTGATATTGTTGTCTCGCGCCCAATCAACATTCGCGTCCAACCGGCGGAGAAAAAATGAGCAGCCATCCGTTTCACGCGTCCCAATCGCCTTACTGTCCGGGACCGCAAAGTCGACGTGGATTTCTGAAAATGGGCTTGGCGGGGTTCGCCAGCTTGAGCTTACCGGGTGTTTTGCGATTGCGGGCGGAAACCGCCGCAGCAAGCGATCGCAAACGGAACGCCGTCATCATGGTGTGGAAGCCGGGCGGATGCTCACACATCGACACCTACGACCCCAAACCCAACGCTGAGTCGGAATACCGCGGCCCGTTCGGGACCATCCCAACGGCAGTGCCGGGGATGCAATTCACCGAACTCCTGCCAATGCAGGCGAAAATCGCTGACAAGTTCACGGTTTTGCGGTCAATGCGACAAGGAGCCGGCGGGCATCCAGCCGGTTCGATGCAAATGCTCTCCGGCGATTCCGACCGCCGTGACAAACCAAAACCGAAGTATCCCGACTGGATGTCGATTGCAAACTACTTGCGGTCGAAAGAGGGTTCACGGGAAAACCCATTGCCTCGGTACGTGGGTGTCAACCCACCAACGACATACAACGGACCGGCATATTTGGGGGATACTTACTCGCCGTTTTCCGTCACCGGCGACCCGAGCAAACCAAACTTTGTCGTGCCGAACATCGGCTTGTCAGATGCGTCGGAAGTTCGTCATCTGAGTCGACGATCTTCGTTGCGGGAAAACTTGGATACGCTGGAACGCTCCTTCGACCA
This sequence comes from Thalassoroseus pseudoceratinae, assembly GCF_011634775.1. Classification (NCBI taxonomy): domain Bacteria; kingdom Pseudomonadati; phylum Planctomycetota; class Planctomycetia; order Planctomycetales; family Planctomycetaceae; genus Thalassoroseus; species Thalassoroseus pseudoceratinae. Next base: position 878,742 of record NZ_JAALXT010000002.1, on the reverse strand, counting down.
AGTTGGTGAACTACAGGCTCTCGATGAATTCGAAATGCAAGCGATGACCTTGCTGACGAATCCCAAGGCGAAGCAGGCGTTCGATCTTTCTTTGGAAGATGACCGCACCCGCGACCGCTACGGCCGAAACTCGTGGGGACAGCAACTGCTTCTCGCGCGACGGTTGGTGGAAGCGGGTGTCGACATTTTGACAACGAGTCTCCGCGGGCCGTTGTGCGGTCGTGTGAACAATTGGGATGACCACGCCGTCAATCACCATGTCTTCGACGCACTTCGTTTTCGGGCACAAGCGTATGACCAAGCCGTGTCCGCGTTGATCGAAGACATCTACGAACGCGGATTGGATGATCGAGTGTTGGTAGTGGTGACCGGGGAATTTGGTCGCACACCAAAAATTAGCTACCAGCCGAGCACCGGTGCGGGCAACGCCAGTGCTCCGGCGGGAACGCGGCAGCCAGGTCGCGATCACTGGCCGCGAGCATTTTCCAACATCTGGGCTGGTGGCGGAATCGAAACCGGTCGTTACATCGGAGCGACGGACAAACGCGGCGAAGATTCCATCGAACGCATCTGCACGCCTGGTGATTTTCTATCAACGATCTATCACCATTTGGGAATCGATTCGTCCAAAATCTTTATCAAGGACTTGAACGGCCGCCCCACGCCCATCGTTGACCATGGGCACCCGATTCCGGAACTCATGGGTTAACACTCACCAGCGAAGACTTTCCCGTGCGGACATCCACTCCGCCGGGATGCCTTCACGGCCAGTGTTCATCGCGACGATTCCGCCGATGATCGCGCAATTGGTATCAATGTCTCCGCCGATTCGTGCAGTTATCCACATCGCTTCGGAATAGTCGTCGATGAAGGCCGCTGCCATCCAAAGGCAAAACGGAACGGTGTCCTGAGCACTGATTTGCTCGCCACATCCAACTTGCGATGCCACTGTGAATGGCCATGTGTCCAATGCGTAGAAACTGGCCCATTCCAGTCGTGTCCGCACCTCCGATGGCTCGAGTTGCGAGAGAATCCAAGGCAGCAATTCGCTTCCGCTTGGTTTTCGACTGTCCATAGACCGGCGTGTTGTCCAACCAGCAGCGAGAGCCACTGCAATCGCACCGGCGATACCTTCCGCGTGAGTATGCGTGACTTCCGCGGACAATCGGGCTTGTCGAACGGTGGCGTCGACATCGTCGGCAAACCAAGCCCCAAGCGGAGCAACCCGCATCGCGGCACCGTTTCCATAGGACCCCGACCCGCCGAACATGGCGCGACTCTCATGCTGCCACGAGACACCATCGTTGATTCGGCGAAGAAGTTGTTGGGCTCCGGCACCGTAGGACCGATACGGATTCACCGCATATCGACTCGCAAAACGCTCGGCCAGTGAGTCCTGATCAATCTCTCCATGCTGCTCAAGCGTCTGCACCACCGAAATCGCCATTTCGGTGTCGTCCGTATAATTCCAGGGCGATGGTGGAAGATTGTCGCGTGTGGCGGTTTCCAGCGTTCCGGGGTAAAAGAACTGTTGGCCAAACGCATCTCCCACAGATAGCCCATCCAACGCCAACCGAGCCCGCATTCTAGGAGTTGTCGACATCGCAAATTCCCGTCGCCGATTCTTGTTAGATTGGTGAAATTCCGAGAAACGGAACGACACCAATTTGGCGAGAAGGTTCGCAGATTGGGACTCGCCCGATGTTACTTGCTCTTGGGTTTCTCAAGTGTTGGTTCACCGCTGAGCCACCCCAGTGATTCCAGAAACCGATCGGATGCCATCACGGTTTCGTAATACCACCGATTGCCGTCACGGCCATGATTGAAGAAGCCGTGCGGTTGGTTTTTGTATATGTGAATCTCACAGCGATTGCCGGCTTTCTCCATCTCGTCTTGAAACTTCTCGACCGTCTTGACGGGAATCAGCTTGTCGGCTGAACCGAGAAACACAATTGCCGGGGGATCGTCGGCCGTGATGTTGTGCATTGGAGAAAATTCTTGGTAGCGTTGGCCAACGCGTTTCTGTCCCCACCCGTCTGGTCCGTTGTCGAAGACAGGATTAAACAACAACATCGCATTCGATTTCGACGAGACAACGGTTTTTGCCGACGTGTCTTGAGCATGGTCGACCATCCCAACGAATGCCGCCAAATGTCCGCCTGCCGATCCGCCCGCTGAGGCGATCCGTTGGGGATCAATGCCCAACTCGTCGGCTCGGTTTCGAACCCAAATCATTGCAGCACGAGCATCCTCGATGCAGATGGTCGGTGGATCATTCGACTTCCGATCAAGCAACCGATATTGAACCTGGATCGCCACCATTCCACGGGAAGCGAAGTACTTGGAATGTTCGGTAAACTGCCCCGGCGCTCCTCCCACCCAACCACCGCCGTGAAAGAATACCACCGCCGGTCGTTGATCACTCCGTTTCCAACCATCGGGCTTAGTCACATACAGCGACAATTCTCGGTCATCCACAACTCGATAGATATGCCGTTTGCCAACCGGCTTCGCTGCCATCGCGAAGTTCACGAAGAAGCACGAAGTTAGCAGGGGCATCAGAAGTTTGAGTGAGCGTCGTCGTTTCATGGTTGGTCTCTGTGTCGAGGGCATCGTTGAAGGTTCACGCCCATATCTTGCGATGACTCGACCACAGTTCGCAACCGTCACACTAATTCGGGAAGCGGGCGGGCATTGCCGTCAACCAGGTATTGTGGTCGACCATTGAGGTCGGTGAGGGTGGTTGTTTGGCTGTCGATTCCCAAGTTGTGATACAGGGTGGAATAAATCATGGGGAACGTGACCGGACGAGACACCGCCTCGCCCCCGAGTCGATCGGTCGCGCCGATTACCTGTCCGGTCTGCATGCCGCCACCGGCCATCAGTGCACTGTTGACGCGTGGCCAATGGTCGCGGCCGACTTGGGCACTGATCTTTGGAGTTCGCCCGAACTCGCCCCAAATGATGACCGTGCAATCTTCCGCCAAACCACGGTCATGGAGATCGGTCACCAACGAACTCACACACTGATCGAAAATCGGGAAATCTTCGGCTTCTCGTTTGAAGATAGAATTATTCTTCCCGCCGTGCCAATCCCATTTACTGTAGTTGAGTGTGACGATTCGCACGCCAGCCTCGATCAATCGGCGGGCAATCAGCATGCTTTGTGGCACTCGTGGGGCACCGTTGCTGTCGATGAATTTCGTCGGGTCTCCCGTGCCGTAGCGTTCCACGTTTTTGGGATCTTCTTTGGAAAGATCCAACGCATCCGCGAGCTTGGAAGATGTCAGCAGGCCCATCGCTTGTTCGGTGTAGGCATCGAGACCGTCCATCATTCCCGATGAGTCAGCGGTTCGGCGAAAGTTGTCGACGTTGGAAAGAAGAGCCCGACGGTCCGCAAGCCGATCGAGTGTGATCCCGTTGAGCACCATATCCTTTCGCGTGGGTCCGGTCGGGCGGAATGGATTGGCTGCCGGTCCGAGGAAACCGGGGCCGGGTTCGTTGTAAGGCCCGTGCGTACATGGGTAGCAGAGACTCACAAACGGTGGTGATGTTGTTTCGCCACCGCCCAGGACTTTCGCAGCGGCTGAACCAAATTGCGGCCAACCGCCGGATGGTTTGGCCTGCTTAGGATCGAAGCCGTTGAAAACTTGGATTGCGTCGTGACCGCTTTGCGATCCCACGATGGAACGAATCGGCACGAACTTGTCCATCATTCGGGCCATCTTCGGGAACGCTTCGCAGATTTCAATTCCCGGAACATTGGTTTCGATCGGTCGCCACGGGCCGGCAATCTCCTTCGGTGCTTCCGGTTTGAGATCGAACATATCCTGATGTGGCGGCCCACCGACTAGGTAAATCATGATGACCGACTTTGGTCGCGACGATCCGGTAACCGATTCCGCCCGTAGTAACTGCGGCAGTGTCAATGCACCGAGTCCCAAAGTGCCGATGCGAAGAAAGTTTCGCCGCGAAACGCCATCGCAGAATTGACCAACACGATCCGACGAGGTGGGAATAGAGAGCATGCGACATCCTGCCTAGCAATGATCTACGGACGAGCAGTTCGATACCTAGAAAATCATATCAACAAAACCTGATGGAAACTAGCGGCAACTAAGAATCATTGTCAAATGACGTTCGCAAGTCGCATCGTCTCACGTTACAGTGAACACTGATATCTTCTCGTCGAATCGTTCGATCATTCCATGATTGCCGCAATGATTTCCACTTCACGAATACACTGCTTGGGTTCTGTTTCCCTTCGAATCTTGGCTGTCAGTGCGTGTCTGTTTTCCTTATTGGAGGGCATGGCCGAAGCCGCGGACTGGCAGAGAACGGAATTGGCCCGCGAACAGTTTGTCATCTCAGGAACGGAAGCCCGTAGCAATCCCCTCAAGCAACGACTCGATGCTCCCGTCGATGCGAATGAAATCTTCGTGCGGTATCGGCTCCGCTATGATGGTCGAACTCTCGACACGCCACCGAACGACGAAGGCGAATTCTTCGTGCTTTGGTTGGACGACGTGGACGGCGGCAATGCGAATAACCACAGCGGCGGTGTCCCCAATATTGGGGTGCATGTTTCAGGATCGAAGAATCGATTCATGGTGCGATACGCATCCAACGTCGAACGCTACGCAGCGGAACTCCAGGGCGACCGCGAATTCCTTCTGGTGGCTCGATTGTGGAAATCGAATCCTGGGCCAAAACAACCATTCGATCAATTGGATTTGTGGGTCAATCCTGCCGCCCATGCCGAGAAGTCTCCTGATGCCTCCACACAATCTGCGCGTGCCATCCATCGGGTAAGTTGGATCGGCTTCTCCACCGGTCGGAAGACCGAGCCCGAAGATCGCATCGTGGTAGGAGATATCAAGCTAGCGAAGACATGGCACGAAATTCTCGATCTCCCTGCACCGATTGTGCTGCCACCGGCGATGGCGGAGTCGGCGATTCATCCGACCGTCTCCTTTCACAACGACATCATGCCACTCTTAGAAGCACGCTGTTTCGCATGCCACTCGGGAGACGAACCAGACTCGGGCGTGCGGTTGGATGTGTGGGACGAAGTCATCAACCAAACCACGCCGCGGAATGCCCATGCCAGCCGTTTGTTTGATGTCGTTAAGACTGGTGAGATGCCGCCGGATGAATCGTTGTCCGATGCAGAGCTGCACACCCTTCAAGCATGGATTGATGAAGGCGTGGCCTGGGATGAAGACGAACTTCCCACACCGACACCAAAATCGACCCATTGGGCATTCCAGCCGATTCAACGTCCGTCGGTTCCAACCGTTCAAAACACGAATTGGGTGAGAACACCGGTGGATGCGTTTATCGCACGGCGACACGAGCAACTCGGCATTCAGCCCGCACCGGAAGCATCACCAGAGATTCTCGCACGTCGGTTGACGCTCGATCTCACCGGTCTTCCACCGTCGTCATTTGCAACCACGATGACCGTCGACGATTTGCTCGCCCATCCCGCCTACGGAGAGCGGTGGGGACGGCATTGGTTGGATGTCGCACGTTGGGCGGAAAGCAACGGCCATCAGCACAACCGAGATCGGCCGCACGCGTGGCGATATCGTGATTGGGTCGTGAAGGCGTTCAATACCAATATGCCGTTCGATCGCTTCGTCCGCGAGCAACTCGCCGGGGACGAACTTGCCAACGAGGGCAACGACAAGATTGTCGCGACCGGCTTTCTTTCGGCTGCTCGTTACAGCGGAAACGAGTTGGACAAAGAGATTCAACGAAACGATATTCTCGTCGATATCACCAACACAACGGCCAAGGCGTTTCTCGGACTCACGATGGAATGCTGCCAATGTCATACGCACAAATTCGATCCGATCTCAATTCGAGATTACTACCGCTTCCAAGCATTCTTCGCGAAGGGTCAGCCTGGAAATGTCGTGTTGGTTGAGGATGAATCGACACGAACTCTCATCGACGAACGCTGGCAAATTTTCAACGCCGTTCACGATCGGCTGGTGAACGTCAAACGGAAACAGGGCCATCCGGAACCGATTTATATTCTGCCGAAGAACGTCGTAAAGGCGATGAAGCCGGCGGAAAAATCCCGGTTTCAGCAGTTGGAACAACAAATCGCGAAGTTTCCGCAAAGCTGGAGTTTCTATCCCTACGTCAGTGGGGCCACTCAATTGGCAGTTGCTCCGCACGAGATGCGTTGGCCGTTGCCGCACAAACCTGCGACTCCCGGATCGGTACGCACGCACATGCTGATTCGGGGTGATGTCAAATCGAAGGGTCCACGAGTTCAAGCGGGATGGCCCGCCGTCTTCGGACCAACGCCGGATGATGTCAGTGGTTCTCGACTGCGGTTGGCCGATTGGATGACCGATGCTGAACATCCACTAACTGCGCGAGTCTGGGCCAATCGGATTTGGCAATGGCATTTCGGTCGGGGGCTCGTTGAAACCAGCGGTGATTTCGGCACGCAAGGCACCGAACCATCGCATCCGGAATTGCTGGATTATTTGGCGAGTGAATTGATCGAAAGCGGCTGGGACACAAATCATCTTCACCGCTTGATCGTGAACTCGTCGACGTATCGGCAGTCATCAACTATCTCGGAGGCGAATGTCGCGATCGATCCGGAAAACCACGCGATCTGGCGATGGACACCGCGACGATTGGAGAGCGAAGCCATCCGCGATTCGATTCTTGCGGCCAGTGGTCTGCTCGATCGACAAGCCGGTGGGCCGAGTGTTCCCGCGTCATCCACTCGACGCAGCTTGTACCTCCGCCAAAAACGGAACAGTTTTCCAGCACAGCAAACCCTCTTCGACGGCGCCACAGCTCTTGTGAGTTGTACCCGACGGGAGACGTCAACAACACCGATTCAACCTTTGTGGCTTTTGAATAGTTCCTTCGCTCAAGAAGCCGCGTCAGCGTTGGCGAAGCGAGCCGGTTCCGTAGCGACCGCGTTTGAGATTTGCTTCGGACGGACTCCACAAACGACGGAACTGCAACCGCTGCAAGAACTCGCCGACGAATACGGTTTGAGCAGTGCATGTTTGGCGTTACTGAACTCCAGCGAATTCCTGTATATCCCATGACCCACCATCGAACCAATCGACGGCAATTTCTGACTTCATCCGGCTTGGGTGCGGGAGCAGTCGCGTTGAATTCGTTGCTCGCCAGCGAACCATCGACGCCGTCCGACGCAAAGCGTCCGTATCATCCGCCGACTGCGGATCGAGTCATTTTTCTATTCATGGCGGGTGGCCCGAGCCAAGTCGACACGTTCGATCCCAAGCCTGAACTCGACCGCCTCGCCGGCAAAGATGTGCCGGAATCGATCGCGGCAAACGTGCCCAAAATCAAACGGGCTGGACTGAAAAACCTGATGAAGTCGCCGTGGAGTTTCCATCAGCACGGTGAATCGGGACTCTCTGTTTCGACACTGTTCCCCCAAGTTGCGCAACATGCGGATGATCTTTGTGTAATCCGTTCAATGACGCATCGAAACCCGGTTCACGGTCCTGGCGAATGCGTCGCACTCACGGGATCGGCCAACGGCGAACGACCAAGTCTGGGAGCCTGGTCCGTGTACGGTCTCGGTCGGGCTACCGACAATCTGCCCGCATTCGTCACGATGAACCTTCACAGTGATGGCATGCAATACCCGCAGGCAGCAGGTTGGAAAACGGGATTTCTCCCCGCACGGTTTCAAGGAACCGTTGTTGATCCCAGTCGCGGAATTCAGCACGTGCAGATGCCAAACGGAACCACGCCAAATCAACGTCGCAAAGAGTTGGACGTCATCGAAAAATTGAATCGACAGTTCGCACGTTCAACGGGTGGGCACAGTGAACTGGAAGCCCGAATTCATAGTTACGAAATGGCGTTTCGGATGCAGTCAGCCACGCCGGAACTGTTCGACATTGGCGGTGAAACACGCGAGACGCACGAACTCTACGGGCTTGCGAACAAGAGTTCGGCTACCGTCGGACGTGGCTGCCTGCTCGCCCGTCGGATGATCGAACGCGGTGTGCGTTTCGTGCAAGTTCGCGTGGGCGGATGGGACGCCCACGGAAACATCCAGGGCAACCACGAACGGATGGCCGCACGCACAGACCAACCGGTCGCCGCATTGCTGGACGATCTGCGTCGCCGCGGTTTGTTGGATCGCACGCTGGTCGTTTGGGGTGGCGAATTCGGTCGCACGCCGACCATGGAAGGACGTGGAAAAGGACGCGATCACTCCCCCGCCGCGTACTGTTGTTGGCTCGCCGGAGGTGGTGTGCGTGGGGGGCAAACCATCGGGCAAACTGATGCCCTCGGCTATACCGTTTCCGAACGCCCCGTGACTCCGCAGGATTTTCACGCCACGATTCTCCACGCACTCGGACTTAACTCCGATCATCTTGTCTTCAACCATCACGGACTACGCGAAACCCCACTCGGCGTTGTCGGTGGTGGCCCCGTCTTGGAAGCATTTCTCTAAAAAAGGCTGATCGCTGAACGGAAGCCAATCGACGACCGCCTCCATCTACTAATTTTCTAGTTGACATCTACTAAAGAATTGGTAGATTGATTGAAGCTTCGATTGAAAGTCTTCATTGAGGTCCAGTAATGCCGCGTCACCGACAGTCAACGCCCACCGATGTCGAGTTGGAAATTCTGCACGTTCTCTGGGAACACCAACCGATGACCGTGCGGGAGGTCGTCGATGTGCTGAATCAAACGCGACCGCGGGCATACACATCGATCCTCAGCATGTTGAACGTCATGTTTGAGAAAGGGCTCGTTCAACGGGAACTGCAAGGGCGTGCTCACCTCTATCGCGCTCAGAAATCGAAGGAGCGCACGCTGGGAACGGTCGTCAAGGATTTGCTCGGGCGGGCATTCCAGGGTTCGACGACATCGTTGATCACACACGTTTTGGAACAGTCGAAACCGTCTGCCGAAGAACTTGAAGAGATTCGGCGAGCTATCGAAGACTGGCAGGAGGGTGAAGAATGATCGACCCCCTATCCACTCCCGTCGCCACCGCCTTCGCTCAAACTTTGATTCACTTTCTTTGGCAGGGAATCCTGATCGCAGCCGGTTATTGGATCATCCAACGAGCACTCGGTGCTCGCTCAGCTCATCATCGGTATCTAGTCGCGTTGACGGCTCTTGGGGTGATGGCCGGTTGTCCGCTGCTGACGTTCTGCTTTGTGTACTCAACACCTGCTGCAAACCATGTGGACCGAGAATCAATCACGGCAACGAGTGGCGCGATTTCGGACAATTCCACACCGCTGCGACACAATGCCGACTCGACTCACCCCACGTTTAGTCATTCTGCCTCGATTGGCGAGAAACCGCATCCCGACGAAGACCGTTCGGCCGAGTTATCTTTGATGCTGATGTTTTGGTTAGCCGGCGTTGGGCTCTCCGGAACGCGACTGCTGGCGAGTTATTTCAGTGTCGCATGGCTACGGTGGGGACGAACCGAAGTGGACTCGCAACTTGCAGTTCGTTCGCGGTATTTGGCGGAACGCGTGGGGCTACATACCGCTCGAGTGTTCACAACGGATCGCATTCGTGAGGCGGCAGTCGTCGGGTTTTGGCGACCAGTGGTGCTGCTTCCGACCTCATGGGTCGCTGGCCTCCCCGCTGATATTCTAGAAGCGGTTATTGCCCACGAGTTGGCTCACATTCGACGACATGACGTCTGGATCAACCTGGTTCAGCGAATCGTCGAAACTCTGCTCTTTTATCACCCCGCCATGTGGTGGTTGTCGAATTGCGTGCGACTGGAGCGGGAAATGTGTTGTGATGAATTGGCCATTCAAGCCACCGGCGAACGCAAACTCTACGCGATCGCGTTGGAACGCATTGGACGACTTCAGCTGGATGGTAGTTACCGTCTGGCACCTTCTTTTCGAGGAGAGCGAAAGATGAACTTGTTGCGTCGTGTCAAGCATGTGTTGCAGATCGGTCAACCGGATCGGGAACCGACTTGGCTGATTGGTGTCCTTGCCGTCGTGGTTCCGGTGGCGTTTCTCTGTGCGTTGGGGGGAATTGGTGTCACCGAATTCCAAGCGGTTGCTCAGGACCGGGAAGGCGGACGATCGGCCGAAGCCGACGCCGGTCCACGTCGGTCGCCGGAAGCGGAAGCGGGCCCCCGGCGTTCCGCCGAACGTGACCGAAACGCGAGAGGCGATGAAGAAGACGAGAGTCGTGGCGAAGCTGACCGCCAACTCCGTGACTTCCGCCCACAAACTCCTCGGGAAGCCGCTCTGCTTCAGATGATCCAACAGCTACAACGCGAGATGGCTCAATTGCGACGCGAAGTTCGTCGTCCGGAACCTGGCGAGCGACTAGATCCCGGCGAGCGACCAGTGCGTCGTGACAGCGATCGAGATGCCTTCTGGGATACGGAGACACACCGATTGCCTGCCGGGTGGGAGCGTTCGAAGGCGGGACGCGTTTTCCAAGCCTATGATAAAAACAGTGACGGTATGGTCGTGCTAGAGGAGTGGTTGTCGATGACCAACGGCAACATCAACGATGCTCGTCGAGCACTCCAAACCCGGCGATTCCGGGATGCCGAGCCAAGTGGCGACGGAAAGTTCATGCCCGCTGAGTTCATTTGGTGGTACAAAATCGGTCGCTATGCCGACGTAGAAGGCGGACAGCGAGACCGAGACGGTGATCGTCCTCGACGCGGAAGCCGTGACGATGATGCTCGTGAAGGTGATCGACGGGACGGGGACCGCCGTGATCGCGAAGATGAAAAAGCCACCGACCGCGTGCAACGCGACAGCGATGTTGAGAAACGCGGCCCTCGCGATGGTGACCGCGAAAAAGCCGGACCTCGCAATGGCGAGCGCGAAAAAGCTGGTCCTCGTGATCGAGACCGTGACTAGAGATACGTCGCCCGACGCCATTGGGCGTGCGTGGATCAGAACTCCTGTTCTTCCCAGATAGAATGGTACGCCTGCAGAAGTTCGAAATAGGATAACAATGACGCATAGAAATCGTGTCCGCCGAGTGTCGCGCTATCGCCGACAATCACGAGCTTTCGGCGGGCACGTGTCAATGCCACATTCATGCGGCGGGTGTCTGCGAGGAAGCCAATCTCCCCCTTCGGATTACACCGGACACAGGAAATAATCACCGCTTCTTTTTCGCGTCCCTGGAAGCCGTCGACCGTATCAATTTCCAACTCGTTTCGGTTGGATTGCTCACGCAGCCAGCGGACCTGTGCCGCATATGGAGTGATGATTGCAATATCCCGTGGTGGCAATCCCGCTGCGATCAGCTGCTCGGCTTTCCGCAAAACGAATGCTCCCTCGTTCGGGTTCCGCTTGCTAGCTCCGTGCGACTCCGCTTCCTCATGCCAATCGGCACCGGCGGTGTCGATGTAGGTCAACGGTGTTTCCGTCAGCGAAGACGCTTGGACATTCGGCAAGTCGTTCAGCGTATGTGCTGATACCGTTTCATCGGCGATCAGTGAATCCTGATAAAACTCCTGGGACGAAAACCCCATGATGTCGGTATGCATCCGATATTGGACTTTGAGCTGCCGGGTGATGCACTCCCCAAAATTGGCGTTGAGTCGCTCGAGCAAGCTGGTGGTCAATCCTTCGCGGGCGGCGACTGCGGAGATCACGGTGGGGGGCAATTGACAGTGATCCCCCGCGAGCACGATGCGATCAGACTTCAGAACCGGAATCCAACATGCGGGTTCAGTGCTTTGACAGGCTTCGTCGATCACAGCCAGATCAAACCGGCGATCGCCTAATAGCGATTCGTCGAATGTTAGAGTCGCACAGACGACGTCTACACGATCAAGCACCGTTTTCACCGTTTGTTGTTCCAACAGACGAGCATCCGATTTGAGCCGCCGCGCCTCGCGACGCATCTCAGGCTTGGCTCCCGGAGCGGGCTTGGCTCGTGTGTAGCGTCCGGCTTTTCGGAACAACGAATCCGCCTCTCGTAACATATCCCGTGCGACGCTCATAAGCTCGTGCTCGGCAACTTGCGCATCAAGCGTGTAGCGACGGAGTTGCTCATCCACCCGCGCGGGGTGCCCCAACCGGACAACATTGTTACCGGACGCAACCAACCGCTCCAGAAGATTGTCCACCGCCGTGTTACTTGGGGCACATGCCAGCACTTTCTGCCCGCGTTTCACCGCTTGCCGAATCAACTCGACCACAGTGGTTGTTTTTCCGGTTCCCGGTGGACCATGAATGATCGCAACATCTTCCGCCGTCAGAGCGAACCGGATCGCGTCTTGTTGGGTGGCATTCAGCGAGTCCGGCAGTGCCATGTCGATGTCGTCTGTGAACTTGGGGTCACGCTGGCCGAGCAACAATTCTCGGAGTTGCCCTGTTCGCCCTGTTGCCTTCTGAACGCGATTGAGTGCCTTCTCTTGCCGTTTCCGGGTGACTTCATCGGTGGAGAGATCGAGTCGGAACCGTTCCCCTTCCGGCCAATCCGAGACCGCCACCTCGATGGAATCCCGATTCTGAGACGTCACCACGCCACGCTGTGGTTTTTCGCTGGCATCGTCCGTAGAGAGAACCACAGGCGACCCCACTCGCAATCGTGTCCATGGCAGTCGGAGCGTGCGATTGCGTTTCACTAGAGTTAGCAAGGTCTGCCCACCAACACCAGATTCGTGTTGAGTCACCACCAGATCCAACAGAGCTTCCCCGGAACGCTCTGCGTCTTTGTTTGAACCACGCCGCCGCCGTTCGTCGAGTTGTTGGGCCTCGGCTTCGGACTCCAACTTCAGCCATCTCAACAGACGCTGAAAATGTTCCTGGCTGTCACTCACGATATTTTGCTTTCAATAGCCATGATGCGTCGATGCCCCGCCCGACGAGAAATTGATTCGAACAGCAGAATACGTTCACTCGTTTGCGTCTGCAAAGCCGTGCCCCCTAGAATCTGCCAAGTCCCAAACCGAAATTCTGTTTTAGCCGAAGTGTCAGCATTCGCCACACGACGAAAGAAACGATGAAACATATCACACCATCAATCGCGATCAGTTGCCTTATCATCGCGATGTCTGCGGTTGTTGCTGCAGATTCCCCGTCCCGACCAGCGACGCCGGTCACACCGGAACGAATTGATCCCTCCACCTATGCCGAGTGGGTCGACGGCAACGAACGTCAGTTGGATACGCAACGACGCGAATTGGCTCCGCAATGGGTGCTGTGGACGGACGACCCTCGCACGACGCCAGGACATAGCGGCGTGGTATTTGGAGACTCCAAGTCGCCGGGAAAACGGCATCTGCGAATTGGGTTTCGAGAAGCCATCCCAGTCGGTTCGGTTATTGTCCGTGGCGGCGGGACCTTGAGTGTTCTCAAAAGTGACGCAGAATATCCTGGCGATCTCAGCGACGAATCCCAATGGATTCCCGCAAAACGACTCGTGGACGCACAGCCCACGCAGAAGCCGATTCTTGAGACTCGCGTTGGGAAATCGATCCAGCAGGGCGTTGGCATTTGGACATTGCCCCCGGATATAAAGACGCGAGCGATTCGGTTCACCCATGTGGCTCAGCCAGCTGATGCGAACTACGCCGGTCGTGTTGGCGGCGTGCTGGTGCTCAAGGACCGACTCTTCGATCTCGCACCATTGGCAACACCGGCGGCAGCATCGAATCAAAAGCATGTGGCGAAGATCGTCAATGGTCTCAATGACCAGTGGAGTGAATGGGAGAACGTCGATCAGCGGGCTGCCGCGGAATCCGAACAGCCAGTCATTTCCGATTCGCACTCCGAATGGATTACACTCACTTGGCCACAGGCGGTGCAGATTGATCGACTAATCACGTTGTGGACCGGGTTCGGAGCGGCGGAGGTGTTAGCGTATGTCGGTCCGGAGTCACGTCATCCCCGTGAGGCGGAAGCGGACGACTGGCGATCGGTCGGCATCTACCGGGATTTGGAGAACGGATATCCCACCCAACTCTGGCCGAACGCGATGGTGTTTCCAAAAACCATCGAGACCCGTGCGATCCGGCTGCGGATGATCGAACCTTCGATCGCAAGACATCCCCACACCAAGAACCGACCCGCCGGCGGAAAACGTGTTTGGCTGGGCGAACTGCTGGCGTGCCGTGACTTGGACGAGGCTCCTCTGACCGCACTGTCGGAGTTTACGCCCGCGAAGTCGAACTCGCTTGCCCATGCACCGGTCCCGGTGCGGTTCCATCTGCCGGAAGACGGTTACGTCACCCTGGTGATTGAGGACGAGACCGGCAAACGTGTGCGAAACTTGGTGTCCGAGACCCCGTTTTCAGCAGGCGAGAATGTTGTCTGGTGGGACGCATCCGATGACTTGGGGCGTGATGTCGAGGCGGCCAAGCACGGTCTGTACAATATCCCCGCTCGCATGGTAGCACCGGGAAGTTATACGGTTCGAGGTCTGTGGCGGAAGAAAATTCGACCGTTCTATGAGTTTTCCGTCTACGGCACGGGCAGTCCGCCGTGGAGCACGCCCGATCACACGGGAGCGTGGTTGGCCAACCACTCACCGCCATCGGCCGCCGTGTTCGTGCCCGCCTCAAATTCTCCCACCGGAGAACCGGCCGTATTTCTGGGTTGCTATGTCACAGAAGGGCCGGACGGCTTTGCCTGGGTCGATCTCGATGGAACTAAACGAGGCGGATTGAAATGGATCGGTGGCAACTGGACTGCCGCTCCATATCTCGGTCGAGATACCGGTCCCGATGCCCCATCAGATGTTGCAGCTTATGTCGCCTCAACATGGGAAACGGCCAAGCGGTCCGGCATCACGGAACTCCGCGTGACGGCATTGAGACAATCTGGCAACAAGTTGACGCCGGAACCCGTGGTCGCCCATCGCCTGGGATCATCCCAACCTGAGCAAGATCGTTTTGAAGAACTTGGTGGCATCGCGGCCTGGAACGGCGTCATCGTTTGCAGCTTGCGACAGGAGCACCGGTTGCTGTGGATCGACGCCGAAGCTGGTAAGGTCATCGGAACAGCCAGCGTGCCGAACCCCCGTGGAGTCTTCTTTGACTCCCACGGACGATTGCTCGTCCTATCTGAAACGCAACTTCTGCGATACACCAAAGCGAGCACCCCGGCGGAATTGTCGTCACCGGAGACTTTGATCGTTGAAGGTCTCGACGATCCGTTCGGCCTCACTTTGGATGCCGAAGACAAGATCTACGTGAGTGACCAAGGGCAAAGTCATCAAGTCAAGATTTTCACTGCGAATGGAAAACCGATCCGTGTGATTGGTCACGCCGGTCCGCCCCAGGCAGGTGAATATGATGAATTACACATGAATCATCCGGCGGGTCTTGCCGTCGATTCTACAGGGCAGATTTGGGTCACCGAGCACGACTACCTTCCGAAGCGAGTCAGTGTGTGGTCACCGACAGGGAAACTCGTCAATGCATTCTACGGTCCCGGGAAATACGGCGGTGGCGGAGCACTCGATTCTGCTGATCCGTCCCTGTTTCATTATGCGGACGAATCGCGTGGCTCGCTGGAATTCCAACTCGACTGGCAAACGGGGTCGTCGAAACTGAGACGTGTGCTCTACCGTGCCCAAGCCGACTTTCCGATGCCCTTCCGCGCAGCCGCCCCAGAGAAATCATTGCGTCACAACGGCGAGCGGTACTTCACCAACTGCTTCAACACGAATCCTGTGACAGGGCACTCGACGGCGTTCCTCTTTCATGATCGCGATGGAACCGCTCAACCTGTCGCCGCCATGGGCCGAGCTAATGCGTGGGACCTCCTCAAGACGAAACCATTTCTCGATCGATGGCCCGATGGAGTCAATCCGCAATCCAAAGACGTGCACGGTCACGGCGGTCGGAATCAGGTATTTTTTGCCTGGAGCGACCTCAACGCAGATGCACAGGTGCAACCCAATGAAGTGTGGATGGAGCAGGCCGTCTGCGGTGGCGTCACTGTGATGGATGACCTTTCCTTTTGCGTTGCGCGTCTAAATGGACAAGCCGTTCAATTCAAAACCACGAAGGTCACCTCGGCGGGAATCCCCGTCTATGAACGCTCGAACAGAGTTGTGTTGGCGGACGATGTGCAGCGTCCCGGTTCGTCTGGCGGCGATCAAGTTTTGACGGATGACAGCAACGAAGCCGTAATCACATTGGGCGTGGAGCCGTTTCATCAGCATTCTCTGAGCGGAACCCGTGACGGCAAACCCATCTGGAGCTACCCCAATCCGTGGCCGGGTCTGCATGCGTCGCACGAAGCTCCTTCACCCAGCTTTGCGGGCCAAGTTATCGGTCCAACGCGACTGATGGGAGGCTTATTCGAGGTGCAAGGTTGCGAAGTCGGTCCGTTGTGGGCGGTGAATGCCAACATGGGCAACTTTTATCTATTCACTCGCGATGGGCTTTTTGTGGCAACCGTGTTCGAAGACGTTCGGCAAGGCAAACTCTGGAAAATGCCGGTCGCTGAACGTGGGATGTCCCTCGATGGCATCTCGCTGCACGACGAAAACTTTTGGCCGACAATTACCAGCACCCCCGACGGGCAGGTGTATGTCGTCGACGGTTCTTACAGCAGTCTCGTGCGTTTGGATGGTCTGGAAACGATTCGCCGCATCGACGCCTTCCCAATCGAAGTCAACGCTGAACAACTCACAGAAGCCCAGCGTTGGGTGCTCGACCGGGAAGCCGAACGACAGGCGACATTCGGCCGAAGCGTACTTCATGCCGTCATTCACCCGAACGGTGCCATCAAAACCGATGGCGCCCCGAAAGACTGGAGCAACGCGAACTGGGTGGATATCGACACTCGCGGCGTTCGAGCGAATTTCAATTCCAACTCCAAGCCATTCAATATTCGAGGTTCTTTGGCAATTGCCGGCGACAATTTGCATGCCGCCTGGCAGACATCGCAAAAGGATCTCATCCAAAACTCCGGCGAGATTCCGCATGCGTTGTTCAAGACGGGCGGCGGTCTGGACCTGATGCTAGCCACGAATCCCGCTGCCGATTCGAGCCGAAGATCTCCCGTTGCGGGTGATCTTCGGTTGCTCGTCAGTCAAGTCGATGGCAAACCGCGGGCGGTGCTCTATGAGCCCGTATCTCCGAAAGCAAACGGTGAGAAAATCCCGTTTAGTTCTCCTTGGCGAACCATCACATTCGACCGCGTCGAAGATGTCAGTGATCAAGTCCAATTGGCAACCGACGGACAAGGTTTTTACGAAGTTTCGATTCCCCTGAAAACCCTGCAACTGAAGGTAACCGATGGCCTGCGAATCAAAGGGGATCTCGGTATTCTTCGCGGAAATGGAACCGAGACAACCGCCCGCTCCTACTGGTCCAACAAAGCCACCGGCATCACCGCCGACGTGCCAAGCGAAGCTGCATTAACTCCACACTTGTGGGGAACGATCGAATGGCAAACACCATAGAGGCTCAACCATGAAATCCATACTTGCCGTCGTAACGGTTTCGCTCTTCCTCTCGATCACTGTGGTACAAGCGGAAGATCGGGAGTCGAACCAGGAATCGGAAAGAGCGATCATGCTCGCCGGAGACTGGCTGCCGGACGATCCGCATCAGATTGACTACAAGAAGCTCCCACGGGTTCCCGCACAGCACGCAATCATCAGTGATGTTCGTGATCAGGCAGGGACTCGTGTCCATCAACATGCGTACTTGGCTCACCATGATGACCGTTTCTGGGCCATGTGGAGCGATGGCCCTGGTCTCCCCAGAGGCGGTGCCACTCCCGAACAGCACCGAAACATCGTGCCCGGCCACGATCGACCAAATACTAGGAATTCGTTTGCAACAAGTGCGGACGGACTCCGATGGACCAAGCCCGCCGACCTAACCGGACCACCTCGGATCAAAAACTACGGTTGGATCGCACGCGGTTTTTGGAAGCGTAACGGCCAGTTGCTTGCTCTTTCCAGCCATTTCAATGCACCCGGCTATGACGGACTCGGGCTGAGTCTCGAAGCCTTTCGCTGGAATGGCAATCACTGGGTGCCTCACGGAACCGTCCTAGATGACTCCATGAACAACTTCCCCCCCAAGAAACTGCCGTCGGGGGAATGGATGATGACTCGTCGCGATCACCGAAGACAAGTCTCTGTGATGATCGGCGGAGTCAAGGCGTTCAATGATTGGCGGATCAATCCGCTCGCTGCATACGATGGCAACGGTCGCCCTGAAGAACCCTACTGGTATATCCTTCCCGACACCAAAACGATCGTCGGCCTCATTCGTGACAACGGGGGCTCGAAATTCCTTCTCCGCACATTCTCCCACGACAACGGCCAGACATGGAGCAAAATCCAACCAACCAATTTCCCAGACGCCACAAGTAAGTTTTTCGTGCATCGCACGAGCCGTGGCTATTATGTCATGGTGTCGAACTCTAATCCTCGCCGCCGTGACCCATTGACTCTCGCCATTAGCAAAGACGGACTCGTCTTCACGAAACTTTTTTGGCTAATCGGTGGACGTCATATCGACTACCCACACATCATCGAACACGATGAGCATCTTCTGATCGCCTTCTCCGGTGCCAAACAAACGATGGAGGTCATGAAGGTCTCGTTAGATGAGCTCGAAAAACTCGCGATGCCGAATTCCGTCGAACTCGCTCAGCACCTTCCCTCCGTCAAACGAACTCCGCAGCAACCACCACCAGCTTGGATCGATCTCGGAGACGACGGCAAGACTCTATACGCAACCATGGAACTCGTTGTGCCTGATGTCGGCACGCAGGCAACACTAGCAATGGCAACTTCAAGTGGAGAGGAACGTGTCGTTATCGGAATCAATAAGCAAGGCCATCTAACGTCGCAACTTTACAAAGAAGCGGTTGTCGGTCCAAAACTGAAACCGGGCAGCCATCATTCATTACTCGTTCGAATTCGCAGCCATCGCAACAAACCAGACGATTTGCACATTCAACTTGGATTACCCACGCAAATCCCGACTGAACCGAAAAACTGGAGCCTGTCCAATACACTTGGCAATAGCGATGCCAATCTATCAAAAATGGTCCGACAAGGAGATGCAATTGAGCCAACCGGGTTCAAGAAGATCCGTGTGGCGACGACATACAACGGGCTAGCAAATGCAAAACTCATCTCGACAGAACCGGCTAACACGCCATAACACACGAGTTCAAGGAAACTGATCATGTTCAAGCGTCTTCAGATACTCGCACTAATCCTCTTACTACCGACACCTCTGGTTGCATCGAACATAGTTCGCAACGTCAACCTGCGGGGTAACTTCGACAATTGCCGAATTCAGTTTGAGCGTGAAGAAACTGGCCATGTCGCATTCATTGGTGGCTCGATCACTGAGATGAACGGCTATCGCCCGATGGTCTGTGAGTTCCTCCAGAAACAGTTTCCGAAGACGAAATTCAACTTCACTGCCGCGGGAATCTCCTCAACGTGTTCAACAACTGGAGCATTCCGACTAGAGCGTGATGTGTTAAGTAAAGGCCCAGTTGATCTGTTTTTCATCGAGTTCGCAGTCAATGACGATCAAGATGCAGGTCATGCACGACGCGAATGTATTCGAGGACTGGAAGGAATTGTCCGCCAAGTCAGAGAACACAATCCCCAAGCCGATATCGTTATTACGTATTTCGTCAACCCAAGCATGTTAGAGACGCTGCAGGCCGGAAAAACGCCTCTGACCATTAGCAGCCACGAAGCCGTTGCCGAGCACTACAACATTACAACAGTCAATCTCGCGAAGGAGGTTGCCGAACAGATTTCAGCCGATGAACTGAGTTGGAAAGTCTATGGTGGCACACATCCAAAACCAGCAGGCAACCGGATCTGTGCGACGATGATCGCGGACCAACTGTCTCAATTGTGGGCCGAGGAACTCTCGCCCAAAACGACGAAGAAGAAACATTCGTCACCGAGCAAACCGCTTGACTCAAACCATTATGGCAATGGGCGGTTCGTCTCACCGGAGAAGGCAGAAATCGTCCGTGACTGGAAATGGGGAATTCCCGCCTGGGACGAACTTCCCGGCGGCAAGCGATCACGATTCACGAACATCAACATGCTTAGCGCAGATCGGCCAGGAGCCGAACTCAGCTTGGAATTCACAGGGAAAGCCGTGGGAGCATACATCGTCGCCGGGCCAGATGCTGGAATTGTGGAGGCGAGCATCGACAACCAACCATTCAAGTCATTCGACTTGTATCACCACTATAGCCGAGGGCTACACTACCCCAGAAGCGTCATCTTCGCTGCCGATTTAGAGCCCAAAGAGCACACCCTTCGACTCCGGATATCCGAGAAATCGAATGAAGAAAGTTCAGGGCACGCAATGCGAATCATCCAATTCGAGGTCAACTAGTCTCCAGGACTCAAAGTATTCACAGGAATAGCTCAAGGAAACACGATCGCCCACATGATCCACACTGCCGCGAATGGTTAGTCCAAATCGCTATAGGACTCCACAAGGGAACCATTCACTAGCAGCTGAGTTCACTTTCAACAATAACTCGAAGTTCTAACTCGCATCGTGCTCACAAAATTAAGTCAATGAAGCAACTGTCACCAGCACCAGCTCTCTCCCCGAACGCCATAGATTGCGTATGCCCTGTGACATCAATTTCGCAAACTCAGACTAGCAGTATGCGGCTGTCCCAGAGGTCGCCTCTGATGACGCATTTTCTCTGGCGTCTGGATTGCGCCCCTTCGCGAACGACACGGTGCATGCGATATCTGGTGCTAGTACTTATCCTTGCTCTCAGCGGAATCGACGTTCGTCCCTTGGATGCCCAGGACAGCCGGTCGATGGATGCTCACCCCCTAAAAACGGCGGACACTTCCAGCCCCCGCGCGACATTGCGAAGTTTTATCGATGCCTGCAATGAGATTCTTCGCCGGTTTCGTGGAGAGGGTTTAAGTTTCCGTAGCGAAGCGGAACGCCGTGCCGTTCGCGGAAGGGCTTTGCGTTGTCTTGACCTAAGTGAGGTTCCAGAATCTGTACGAGTACATGTCGGCCAAGAGGCGGTGGTTTACCTCAAAGAAGTGCTGGATCGGATCGACTTACCTGCCGAAGATACTTGGCCAGATGCCAAGCAAGTTGTGGACGAGGGCATCGCTCGGTGGCGAGTCGCTGACACCGAAATCACGATTGCAAAAGTCAAAGACGGACCACGAGAAGGCGAGTTCTTGTTTACCGCAGAAACGGTGGAACGCGCAGCGGAATTCTACGAAGTGGTTCGAGAACTACCGTTTCGAAAAAGAGATGGAATCACCCCAGGCTTTTACCAATTCTACCTTTCGGAACCGGGTTGGTTGATTCCACGCTCGTGGGTCCGCTCGTTGCCAAGATGGGCACATGCCCGCTGGCTGGGGCAGGCCATTTGGCAGTGGACTTTGTTCGGCATCACTTTGTTTCTAGCAGCACTTCTGATTGCCACAATCTATTTGTTTGGTTACCGACGAGCCCGTTCACTACGGTCCAATGTTCTGCGATATGTCTTAACGCTCGGTTTTCCAATCGCCGCAACAATTGTCCCGCTGACGGCCAACTACTTCATTAGCGAGCACATCCGAATCAGCGGCACAGTCCAACTTGTGACGTCATACTCTCTGCGTCTAATTTTTTTGTTAACGCTCATTGTGATGCTGCTTGGTGCGGGAAGTCGAGTTGCGGCTCTTTTAATTGCTAGCCCGTGGATTGCGCCAAGGGGTTTAGACGCTCAACTGGTGCGACTAGTCTGTCGGGTTGCCAGTATTGCCGCTGCTGCAGTTGTCTTCTTAGAGGGTGGGCAGCAGTTTGGAATTCCGCTGACAACGCTGCTTGCTAGTGCCGGTGTGGGCGGGCTTGCAGTCGCGTTAGCTGCTCAAGACACTCTTAAGAATGTGTTCGGGAGTATCATGATCACGCTCGATAAACCCTATCAAGTCGGCGAGCGGATAGTCACGAAAGACTACGATGGTTTAGTCGAGGAAATTGGCCTGCGAAGCACGAAAATTCGATTGCTGACCGGGCACCAAGCTTCCATTCCGAACGAAGAAATGGCGAGAAGCGATATCGAGAACATCGGGCGTCGCCCCCACATTCGGCATGCAACAACCATTCAAATGCCTTCATGCACATCCGTCGCCAAGGTTAATCGTGCGTTAGAAATTGTTCGAGAAGCGGTAAAAGACCACGAGGGATTGAAGGAAGAACTCCCACCGCGGGTGTTCTTGCGAGATGTCAACGACGCCTCAATCGGCATTATTCTGATCTATTGGTATCACCCGCCCGACTACTGGGATTACTTAGCGGTCAACGAACGAATCAATCTGCAAATCATGGAACAGTTCGAGGCCGACCAAATCCCATTCGCAAGACCCGGACGAACGGTTCACATTGCTGAACCAAGCCCGACTAACGAATCAGATGCTCCCAAATAGTCCAACGCAATCTTAGAATTCACTGATTCCAAACGACTATCGATTATGGTTTCGGAGTCGCACGATTATTGAAGACGTCTTTCAATCGTTGAGACATCTCCTCTGTCCAGTCGTTTGGAGTCGTGACTGCATTCCAAGCATCTATGTAGCTCGATGGTGAATAGTTGTGGCCAAAACCGAGGGGGACTGATGTGGCCATTGGCATGTCATACGCCGCTTGGAGAAAGGTAACAATCGGGTACCACCGCAATTGAGGTGAAACGTCGGGCCCGCGTTTTCCAATCAACCAATCAGGTTGTCTCCAAGCAAGTTCTGGCGAAAACCAAACCATGGGATCACTTGCATATTGAATGTATGCGACACGCAACGGGCCCCAAGCCTTTTCCGGTTCCAACGCGTTCTTCTGTGACGTAAATCGCACAAGACGGCTGTCACGAAACTTGGGAAGCCAAATTGGACTGCCTTCGTTTCGAGTTCGAACAAGTTGCTGCCATCTCACACTCGGGAACGGTGTGCCACTAAACACAGCGCCTTGAATGGGGTCTTCGAAGATGGTGTAGACATCCGCTGAACCCTCTGCCCCTAGTGCACCGAGACTCAAACCGTGCACATACAACCGGGGGCGTGAGTCTCTCGGAAGTGTTTTCCAATAACTATAGATTTCATCGAACAATGCCGTTGCAGAATCTATGGAATGTTGAGGTTCGACCAACAATGTGATCCAACTTGGCAAGTACGAATACTGCATACTCACAATCGCCGTGTCACCTCGATGCATGTATTCCACGGTGTCAACAGCCGATGGATCCAGCCATCCGGTTCCTGTCGGTGTTGCGACAATCAGGACGGAGCGTTGAAATCCGCCGACACGTTTAAGTTCTTTTAATGCGAGTTCCGCCCGCTCCTCCATCGTCGATCGCGAACGCATGCCAACATAGACACGGATAGGACGCTTTGCGACTTTGTTATGAAAGTCCTCGATCTCTTGTTGGGTTGGTCGTTGGGTCAAGAACAACTTCCCTTGGCGTCCAATTGAGTCCCAGTCAATATAGGATTCTTCGCCTTCGGTGCTATCGAAATCACTCGGAGGTTGAATCCCTTCTTCAGTGATTTGATCTAACTCTGCAAAGAAGTTGTCTGCGGAACGAAGCAGCATCGCGGCAATTAAGTCGTTTGTGAGCAGCAGGACACAAATGCTTACAAAGCTAAAACTTAAAAACAACGCGATTCGGCGTGGTGCGAATTTTTCAGCAACTCGCGCGGCAATAATGTTGGCGGTGATAAACAGTCGCCCGAGGACCAAGAGAACAATCCCAACGATTAACGCGATGCCTATGACACGCATCGGGTACGCTGTCTCGTGTGGAGGCATTTCCATAAGTGTTCGGATGGAATTCTGCCAAGCCGTCATTTGCCATAGCGCGGTGACAGTCACAATGGCAACCAGGGCTGATGAGACGATCTTTGATATCCGCTGTGTCTTGGCTTGCGGTTCTGGTAGCGCAAGGAAACGGTAAAGTCCAACGACGAGCACACCGAATCCATACCCGACAGCCAACGACATGCCGGACAGAATGCCCTGAACAAGATAGTGTCTCGGCAACAGCGACGGCGTTACCGAAGCGGCGAAGAAGAGGACCGCGAAAAACAAACCCACGAAGGAGAACTTGTTCCACCAAGACGAAAGCCAGATCTTCATTCTCATACCCTCGTTGCAATGGCAGACGAATTCGACTCGTGACAAACCCAAAGGCCGTGTTTGAACACGGAAACTTAGTCAAGTCGCGATTGGAGAATAACGGTTAGTCGAGATGCGAAAACAGTCGCTGCGGGCCTCTTTGACCGACAGCGACCGATTGAGAAGATACTCTCGGAAGACATAACGGGACTACGGAATCGGACAGGGTGATGCATCCCAGATGTCGTCGGCGTAATCCAGAATTGTTCTGTCGCTCGAGAACTTTCCGGAGCAGGCGATATTGATAATTGCTTTTCGACTCCAAGCATCTTGATCGGCGTATAGTTCTCCGACCTGTTCTTGCGCTTCTGCGTAGGATGTGAGATCGGCAAGATGCATAAAGTAATCGCCGTTCATCAATGTCTGAAGAATCGGCTCAAACAAATCGGGCTCGTCAGGACTGAAGTGATTGCCAGAAATTCGATCCAAGACGGCTCGGACTTCCGGCTCATTTTCGTAGTGCCACTCGGGATTGTACCACCCCCGATTCTTGGCAACTTGGTCGGCGGTGAGCCCGAAGAGGAAGAAGTTTTCCTCACCGGCCTCTTCCGCCATTTCAATGGTGGCCCCGTCGCGTGTCCCGATCGTGAGTGCACCGTTCATCATGAACTTCATGTTGCCCGTGCCGCTAGCTTCGTAGCCGGCCGTCGAAATCTGCTCGGAGACATCACTCGCAGGGATGAGTTTTTCGGCCAGCGAAACATTATAGTTCGGCAGGAAGACGACTTTGATTTTCTCTCGCACTTGCGGATCGGCATCGATGACCGCAGCCACATTATTGATCAGCTTGATGATCAATTTGGCAAGCCAGTAGGCCGGTGCTGCTTTGCCAGCGAAGAAGAACGTCCGAGGCGGCATGCTCAGATTTGGGTTCTCTTTCAACCGGTTGTACAACAGGATGATATGCAGTGCATTGAGCAACTGCCGTTTGTATTCGTGAATCCTCTTGATTTGGCTATCGAAAATGGTCGTTGGATCGACGACGAGACCAGACCGATCCTTGAGCCATTCAGCGAATCGGTTCTTGGCAGCCTGCTTGGCCTTGCGGAACTGGCTGCGAAACTCGGCATCATCGGCTAGTGGCCGCAGACGGCTCAATTGCGAAAGTTCAGTGACCCAACCCTCGCCAATCTTTTCGGTGATGAGTCGTGCTAAATCCGGATTGCAACGCAATAGCCAACGTCGCGGGGTGACACCGTTGGTCTTGTTGTTGAAGCGTTCGGGAAACATATCTGCAAAGTCGGTGACCACGCGTGTGCGGAGCAAACCCGAGTGGATCTCCGCCACACCATTAATACTATGACTCCCGACGATTGCCAGATTCGCCATCCGCACGAGTCGATGTTCTCCCTCTTCAATCAGACTCATACGTTTGAGACGAGCGGCATCCTTGGGATATTGTTCTTTGACCGTTTGGAGAAATCGCTGATTAATCTCGTAGATGATTTCCAATAGCCGCGGGCAGGCCAATTCAAAGAATCTGGTCGGCCACTTTTCCAGTGCTTCCGGCAGCAACGTGTGATTGGTGTAAGCCAACGTGTTCGTCGTGATTTCCCAAGCCTCGTCCCAACCGAGTCCATTGTTATCAATCAAAATCCGCATTAGCTCAGCGACTGCCATGGCAGGGTGTGTGTCGTTGAGTTGGATCGCGGCTTTGTTTGGAAGATTCTTAAGGTCTTTGTTCGTCCGCTGGAAACAGGCGACGATGTCGGCGAGTGAACAACACACCAAGAAGTACTCTTGCACGAAACGAAGAGCCTGACCAGCTGTTGTCGAATCGTCTGGGTACAAGACGCGTGTCACCGATTCCGCCAGAATCCGTTCCACTACCGCCCCGACAAAATCCCCCGTGCTGAACTCACCGAAGTCGAACTCATCGGGCGAGGAAGCTCCCCAGAGTCTCAGGGTGTTGATCGTGCGACCACCATAGCCAACCACCGGCCGGTCGTACGGAACTCCGAGCAAATGCGATGAATGGCCTGCGACCGCTCGCAACTGTCCGTGATCCAGTTCAAACGTGCAACCGAGTGGAATGGTCACGACATCATTCGGACGCATGACTTCCCATGGGTCGGGTCGGGCCAACCAATGATCGGGGTGTTCGACCTGATAGCCGTTCTCGATCGACTGACGGAAAATACCGTACTCGTAACGCAGTCCATAACCGACCGCGGGTATCTGCAAGGTTGCCAGCGATTCGATGAAACAAGCGGCCAGACGGCCCAAACCACCGTTGCCGAGTCCCGCGTCGGGTTCGGTTTCGATGACTTCCGGCCAATCCTGGTGCGGGTCGGACTGCAATTCCTCTTGAACGAGCTCTTCCACCCCCAAGTTGATGATGTTGTTGACCAATGTGCGGCCGATCAGGAACTCCATCGACAGATAATACACCCGCTTGGGGTTCTCTTTGTCGTACGTTTCCTGGGTCAATAGCCATCGTTGGGTCAACAAATCTCGTAGTGAACACGCGACGGCTTCGAATCGTTCACGTTGGGTAGCGTTCTCGACATTCACGGCGTGATCGAAAACCAGGTGGCGGTCGTAAATCTCGCGGGCCATTCGATCGGTGAAGCGGAAGCCTCCGCATTCATACTGACGCAGCGAATCCTTCGTGGAGCGTTCATTCATGGGAATCCGACTCTCAATTAATCATCGAAATGGGCGGTAATCAACGGAACCGACGACGACGTGGCCGACAACGGCTTCGATCTCTGAAATAGCAGAAAACCATGACGGTTGCACGGCTTCTGTTGTACGTTTTCCCTGGAGAATAGCGTTTGCGGGGCTTCGCGTCTCTACAGATTCGAGAATTTCCGAAGTCGCGGTGGACGTACCGTTTCCGTCTGTCTCGGAAACAAAACGTCTACCTTCGAGCGTGGCTTGATCTTTGTATTCGCGTTTCGTGCAGTTCCTCGTCATTCACAATGACGGAGTAATCTTTCCGGAATACAACATCACGACGGAGCGGGCCCCGACGTGATAGTCGTCCGTCTCGACCGGTGCGGCCGTCTCCCAGGGAACGATATCTTCCGGAGAGTCTAACGATGTATCGATCCAACGTCGCCAGGGTTGATCGTCGGTGACGGCTGGCAATTCGACGATGTGTGATTCCCAATGGGAATTCAAGATCAGGTGCGCCAGGAAATCAACGCCCTGAAATTCCACCCCGATTGCCACCAAATGGGATGAATCACTCCAGTCGGGAGCGTGAAGTTTGATACCGTGCCAATCGTGCGGAGCGTTGGCGATGATATCGATGAGGCTAAAACGATTTTCTTCGTGTTCGATGTTCCGTAACGATCGCCGTGCAATGAGCAACTTCACGAACCGAAGTAGATCGGCACGAGACTCGACGAGCGACCAATCCAGCCAACTGATCTCGCTGTCTTGGCAGTAGGCGTTGTTGTTGCCACGCTGCGTGCGGCCGACTTCGTCTCCCATGAGAATCATCGGCAGCCCGAGTGAGAGCAGATTGACAGTCAGGAAGTTCTTCATCTGCTGATAGCGGAGTTTCAAGATAGCGGGGTCGTCTGTTTCCCCTTCGGTTCCACAATTCCAACTCCGGTTATCGTTCGTGCCATCTCGATTGTCTTCGTCGTTGGCTTCGTTGTGTTTTTCGTTGTAGGACACTAAGTCGTACAGGGTGAACCCGTCGTGACAGGTTACAAAATTCACACTTTGCTCGGCCTCACGGCCTTTGTGTCCGTAGATATCCGGGCTGCCGAGAAGACGATCGGCGATTTGCCGAACCGAACCGGGCGTACTCCGGAAGAAATCACGGACGTCATCCCGGAACCTCCCGTTCCATTCCTTCCAGCTGTCCCCGATGAAGCTACCGACTTGATACAACCCGGCTGCATCCCAGGCTTCGGCAAGCAACTTGGTTCCGGCCAACACGGGATCGGATTCAATATCCCAAAGAACCGGCGGGTTGGGTAACGGATTTCCCGTTGAATCGCGGGCGAGAATCGAGGCTAGATCAAATCGAAATCCATCCACATGCATTTCCGATACCCAGTATCGGAGACTATCCACAATCATTCGACGGACAATCGAATGGTTGGCGTTGAGTGTGTTTCCGCATCCGGAATAGTTCGCATACTCCGCGCCCGGGGAGTTCAAAATGTAGTAGGTCGGATTGTCGATCCCTCGGAAGGAAAGTGTGGGGCCATTCCGTTCGCCCTCGGCGGTATGATTGAAGACGACATCGAGAATCACTTCAATGCCTGCTCGATGCAGGGCCTTGACCATATCTCGGAATTCATTGACCGCGTCGCCAGGCTCCTGACGCGATGAATATGCCTGATGCGGCGAAAAGAACGAAACCGGTGCATACCCCCAGTAATTTGTTTTGCCAGGTGGACAATCTTGGGCGTCGAATTGGAACACCGGTAGCAATTCCACCGCAGTGATGCCCAACTCTTGGAGATAGGGAATCTTTTCGATGAGCCCCGCGTAGGTGCCGCGTTTTTCTTCACTTAAACCGGAGGATGAGTGTTGTGTGAATCCGCGAACGTGCATTTCATAAATGATTGTTCTGGCCGCGGGTAATCGCAGTGGCACGTCGTCTTCCCAATCGTAGTCATCTGAGTCAACCACGACATTCTTCATCGCATGTGCGGTTTGACCGACACGGCACAGCGCTTCGCGGTCGTACTCATCCGGCACGACCACCGCTCGCCCATAGGGATCAAGAAGAACTTTCGAAGAATCAAAGTGAAGACCACGGTCGGGGTTGTTGGGTCCTTCAAACCGGTAGCCGTAGAGTTGCCCTGCACCGATTCCCGGCACAAACGTGTGCCAGTAGTGGTAGGTTCGGTTTCGGATGGGATCGAGTCGGATGATTCGACTGGGAGACAAATCATTCGGCTGATCGAACAGGACAAGTTCCACTCTCGTTGCATGGCGGGAATAAATGCTGAAATTGACACCCCCGTCATTGAGTGTGGCTCCTAATGGATAACTATGCCCAAGAGGATTTTGAGTCACGGTTCCGCCTTCACGGCCGCGACGAATGTTCTTCGGGGCTCCACTGCTCTGAAATCCGAGGGGCTTTGACATGATGCGAGACACCGAATGTGAGAGAAATCAATGATTTCATACTTGAACAAGAGAACCGGCAGACCGCCAATCCTGCCTAATCAGCAGAGTCTAGCAAGTTTCCCGATGTGATTGTCCACGGAGTCGCGTAGCGTGACAACGCAGTTTCGGAGCGAGGCTTACCTAACAGGACATATCGTGCACTGGGTGACGAGTTTCGGTGAGATTGGACGAATGGACTGATCTCATCATTCTGCCTGGTCGAATCCTTTTAATGCTGTTTCTGCACCGCGGAGAATGTTTTTCAAAGGATTGAGAACATGCAAGCACCGCTTGCGCGAACGCGATTTCTTCCGCTGACGTTGATGCTCCTTACGATACTTGGGAGTTCCAACGCATTCGCGACCGAACCAGGACCTGCCACTCCGGTTCAGCCGCTGGAGCTTCAGTGCGGAGGCCCACGACACGCGGAACTCATGCAGGCGTTCCAGCAAGCTCAGCAGTTCGCGTATGCAGGGAATGACGAATGCGTGGACTATTTCTTCGCGACGGCGGTTCAATGTTGGGGTGAAGTCACAGAAGGGCTTTCTCAGGATCCGCCCCAGCTTTGGCGTGGGAGCATGCGACTCTACAACTCCGCCGTGGTGTCCAGTCTGATTTACGGCCAACACTTCGGTCGGCTCGATCTTCTTCAAGGGCTCAAGGTGCGTGTCGGAGAAGAGTGGTATACGGTTCCTGTCACCAAACGCGGCATGCCGTGGCGACTCGATCAGATCGATTGCCTTCGCACCGCTGGGACGTGTTTCGAGAATCCGCATTTTCTCCCGACCGTCCGCGTCGGACTTGGCGGCAGCCTTCTTGGAGTTCATTTCCGCCGTTCCGGCAACCCCGAAGACGAACGATTCTTCGACAAACAAGCTATTTCCATCACCGCATTGCTTTGTCCCAATGACGAGTCCGCGGACACGCCGTCGGCATGGCGATTTGAATTCAACAGCCCGATCAACGAGACCACCAAGGTCGTTCAGGGGTACCGGCTGGGATTGTCGCGAAATATCGCCGCCGCCGTTCAATTCGTTTTGAGCCAACTTGAAGCAGAAATGAATCCGATCAAGGCGTTCTTGCAACCGGAAATCGCGATGGACCACGAGGGGTTGTTGATGTGTCAACCATATCAACCCGGCAAGATTCCGTTGGTGCTCGTCCACGGTTTGCTTTCCAGCCCGACGACTTGGGGAACAATCCTCAACGATCTCCTTAATCAGCCAAAACTGATGGAACGCTACCAAATCTGGGTGTACTTGTATCCCACGAGCATGCCGTTCCTGGCGACCGCTGCGGATCTCCGGAAAGACTTGCGAAGCACGCTCTGTTATCTCGACCCCAACGGACGCGACCCGGCACTTCAAAATATGATCTTGATGGGGCACAGCATGGGTGGGTTGCTGTCGCGATTACAGGTCGTTCACAGCGGCCATATTCTTTGGAACTTGTTCGCCAAAGTGCCGTTTAGCGAACTCGAGGGAACTCCCCAACAAAAACAGAAAATCGCGGATTGGCTGTTCTTTGAACCACAACCATTCATCACACGCGTCGTTTTCATGTCTGTGCCACATAAGGGATCGGGAATGAGTCAGCGGTTGATAGGTTGTCTTGGGAAGCTCCTCGCTGGCCAACCACACGAGTCCGCCGAAGACTGGAAAGAAGTCCGAAGACTCAACAAAGACAATCTACGCCCTTACATTCCTCGCCGTCTGCCCAGCAGTGTGAGAGGGCTCTCACCACGAAGTCCCGGTCTGAAGGGCCTGAACATGCTTCCGTTCGCATCGCATGTGAAGTTGCACTCCATCATTGGAACGGGGGGATTAGAGCCATGTTTCCCGGGCGATGGCGTTGTGGCTGTTGATAGTGCACGAATCGGTGGTGTCGAAAGTGAGTTGTTCGTTGACGCGGGACATTCCAGCATCAAAGAACAACCAGAAACCCTCCGAGAAATCCATGCCATCCTCTGGTTGCATCTGAGGGAAAGCCCGCCGGACCTGTCCCCGATTCCCGAACAATTGGCTCCGACTCCCGATCAGCAATTCGACATCCTGCCACCTCTGCCAACACCGTGAACGAGACGAGAGTTGCGGACACACTTACCATTCGACGGCGTCCTAATTCGACGTCCCATGGCGACCGGTCACATCTCGAATTGCGCAGGAAATGAGGAGTCCTTGTTCGGTTTGCACGGGACTTAGACTGATTTCCGCGGGGAACACGTCTCCGTTCTTTCGACGCCCGTAAAGTTCCAATCCCGATGCCATTGGTCGACACTCCGGCTCTGAAATATACTTTCGGACATAAGCCGGATGTCGTTCTCGAACCTCCTCCGGAACCAGTGTTTCGATGGGTTGGCCGAGAAGTTCCTGACGGTCAAAACCGAACAGATGCTCAATCTGTGCGTTCACCAAAACGATCTGTCCTTGATCGTTGACGATCACCATGCCATCGGGAGCCGACTCGAGTAGTTCTTGGAACGTCTGCTCGGTTTGCTTGCGTTCCGTGATATCGCGACCGACCAGATAAATCGAACCCTCCCCGGCAATCAGGCTGGCATTCCACAAAATCCACCGATACGAACCATCGCGGCAGCGGCAACGATGTTCCACTTCGGTCAACGACTCGCCAGCCAAAATTCTCTTGAGATTGTTCGCCAACTGAGTTTGATCGTCCGGATGCAAAAGACTTCGAACCGTTTGACCTTCGAGTTCGGATGAAGTCCAACCGAGCACTTTTTCCCATGCCGGATTAGTTTGGCTCAGGGTTCCTTCGGCGTCGAGGATCGCCAGCAAATCTAGCGAGAGACTGAAGAATCGTTCGCGTTCCTGTTCGGTCCGTTTGCGGTCAGCTCGTTCCGCGATCCAATTTTGAATTTGCTCTGCCAGCTCGGTGGCCGACTCGGGGCGGGCTTTTCGATCTTTGGCCAAGCCCTGAAGACAAATCCGCTCCAACTCGGTTGGTAAATCCGGCACGATCTCGCTGGGTCTTTTCGGCGTATCATGGATCACCGCATCGAGGATTTTGACAATGCTCTTTCCCGTGAATGGCGGTTCGCCCGTTAGGATTTCATAAAGAATCGCCGCCAGGCCGTAAATGTCGGTGCGTTGGTCGATCCGATCAATGTGCCCTAACGCTTGTTCGGGAGCCATGTAAGCCGGCGTTCCCAGTTTCTCTCCTTGCATTGTCGCGTTGGACGGTGTCGGGTCGGCATCGTCGGTAATAATTGTCGCCCCGTATTCGTCATCCAAGACGGTCTCCACGAGAATCTCGTCAAGCCGTTTGGCCAACCCCCAGTCCAAGACAATCACCTCGCCAAAGTCGCCAACGACGACATTGTCTCCCTTGAGATCACGATGAATGACATTCCGCGAATGAGCATAAGCAATGGTTTGGCAGATGTTGATGAACATTCCGAGCAGTTTGATCAGCTCGCTCATCTGAAGCGTGTCGGCCTTCTTTCGCTCCGCATGATAGGCATTAACGACCTCCGTCAGCGTGCGTCCTTTGATGAAACGCATCGTGTAGTAACACCGACTTCCTTGTTCGTTAGCCCTGTAGTCGTACACAGGGACGATACCAGGATGTTCCAACTGAGCGGTGAGTTGAGCCTCGCGAAAAAACCGGTGACGATTCTTTTGAGACCGGGCCATATCGGTCTTGAGTTCCTTCAAGGCGATCTCTCGCTTGAGGATCTGATCCTCCGCAATCCAGACCTGACCAATCCCCCCCGTCGAATGCAAACCTTTCAAGGTGACTTTGTCGCTCGGTTCCTCGGGCGGTTCGATCGCAACGGTGGTTTTCCAGCGATCGTTGTCGGCCAGTTCCTGAATTGTCTCGATGATCGAATCGTTCTCGATGCCCGACAAAGCGGCTTTCACATCGTCGGGCATGCTGGCGAGTGATTTCCGAACGTCGCCTCCTTGTTTGTCGATTCGCCGTTTGAGCAGGTATTCCACGTGCTCGCGGTCTTCTTCATCGAGCCAACCTTGCTGCACGAGAATTTCCGCCAACGTGGACTCTTTGCGAGAAGACCACAACGTGCAAGCATCGACGAACTGACGCATATCGATCAGATCGCATTGCATGGCAATGACGCCGAACAACAAATTCTTGTCCGCCTCGAAGTTCGTCATTGCGTGGCATCTTTCTTTGCGGATTGGGGGGCCAAGTTGAGACACAACTCTTGTAGAAATAGGAACACGATGTCACCGAGGATTTCAAGTTCCAGAACAGGACCGGTTCCCGCCCCGGAAGAGTCCTTACGACTCGCATTCTCAACGGACATTGAAGGGACATCGCGCGTCGATTTGGGAGTGTCTCTGAATCACCAAACATGCTGGACTTGCGACATTCCAAAGTGTACTCTAACGAACCTATCACAGTGAGGGGAAATCGACTTTCCCTTCACCGAAAATTGTTCGTGGACCTCCAGCCTACCCAGCAACCATGTGATAGAATAGAGCCCCTTGCCTCTTTCGTGAGTTTGTTTGACGCAACTTGCCATTGAGACGACTGAGATCAAGATTCCTGTCGCTTCGGTACGCCGTCTCACACGAGCGGTGGTGGAGCCAGTCAGGCTCATCAAAAATTAACTAAGAATCATTCAGGACCTGTGCCGAATATGATGCCCATTTCTCTGCGGAGTCAACTATGCACGAGCGTCTAAGAATGGCCTGTGTCTTACTCGCCGTCGCGGTGCATGCGGGGTGTGGGGAGACGGAAACCACCACTGAACCGGTGCGACCCGTCCGCGCAATCAAGGTGGGAGACCTGAAATCCATTGGTGGCCGAGAATTCCCTGGACGAGCATCCGCCAAGAACGAAGTCGAACTCTCGTTTCAAGTCGCTGGGCTTCTGGCATCGCTCCCTGTCGATGTCGGAAGCGATGTGAACAAAGGCGACGTCATCGGTACCCTTGACCCACGCGACTTCGAAACAGCCCTGGCGAGCGCACAAGCGACGTTGGCCCAAGCCCGTGCGAACCTGACGGCCATGGAAACCGGTGCTCGACCGGAAGAACTCGAACAACTCAAGGCAACCGTTTCCGAAGCCGAAGCGACCTATAAACAGGCATTGGTCGACTATCAGCGAACCGAAAAACTCTTCGCCAGAGGAGCAGCCACCCAACAAGAAATCGATGTGGCCGTTGCTCGCCGTGACCGAACATCCGCGCAATTGGTTAAAGCCAAAGAAGATCTCAACATTGGGATGAAAGGCGCGCGGGAAGAAGATCTGGAGGCCAAACGGTCCGAGATTCGCGCTTTGGAAGCCGCCGTGGCGAATGCCAAGAACCAACTCCAATACACGGTGCTCAAAGCACCGTTCGATGGCGAAATCGCCGCCCGATATGTCGATAACTTTCAGACCGTCGTGGAAAAGCAACCGGTGGTCCGACTGTTGGATGTCGCCACGATCGAGGTCACAATCCAAATTCCCGAAAGCATCATTCCGCTTGTCCCATTGGTCAAACAAGTGAGTTGTTTTTTCGATGTCTTCGGTGATCGGGAGTTTGTTGGTCGCGTGACGAAAGTTGGTAGCGAAGCCTCACGCACCACACGCACATATCCCGTTACGATTGAGATCGATCAACCCGAGGACGTGCGAATTCTACCGGGCATGGCTGCCAAGGTCCGGAACAAACCCGACGAAAATGAAGTCGTGGAAGAGGCGGGATTGATTGTCCCACCATCCGCTGTCTCCGCTGGTGAGGATGGGCAAAAGAGCTTTGTTTGGGTCGTCAGCGAGGCCGACAAAACGGTCACACGTCGGGAAGTTGAACTCGGCGAACTCACGCCGGTCGGGCTGTCTGTCTCCAAAGGACTCAAACGTGGGGAATGGGTCGTGACCGCTGGCGTGAACACCCTGCGTGAAAATCAGCAAGTGAAGATTTTCCAAGACGGGGGACGCTAACGCGATGAATTTAACAGCGTTGGCCATTGAAAAACGTGCCGTCACCTATTTCGCGATCTTGCTGGTCGTGGCTGGCGGAATCTTCAGCTATTTCCAGCTTGGCCAATTGGAAGATCCGGAATTCTCCGTCAAAACAGCGGTGATCACGACGACGTATCCCGGTGCGAGTGCCGAGCAAGTCGAACTCGAGATCACCGACCGGCTCGAAACCAAATTGCAGGAGATGGTCGAACTCAAGAACGTCTATTCCAACTCCCGCGCGGGGCTGTCGATCATCAAAGTCGACATCAAAAGCAATTATTGGTCGGATCGGTTGCCGCAAGTTTGGGATGTGTTGCGAAAGAAGGTCGCGGATGTCGAACCGACGCTGCCTCCCGGTGCCGGCAAACCTAAGATCGGTGATGACTTTGGCTATGTCTTCGGCTTTCTCTTGGCGGTCAGCAGTGATGGCTTCAGTTATGCGGAGTTGGAACAGTACGTCAAAGACATGCGGAAGGAGTTGAGCGTTGTTTCAGGCGTGGCTCGCGTCGATCTATGGGGCGTTCAAGACAAACGAATTTTCATTGATGTCTCGAGTGCTCAGCTCGCGGCCCTCGGTCTGACGCCCGAACAGATCATGACCACACTGCAATCGCAGAACCTGGTCGTCGATGCGGGTCGCGTGGACTACTATTCCCAACGACTCCGAGTCGCTCCGACGGGCGAATTCCAATCCCCCGAAGACATCGGCAATCTAGCCATCACCAGCAAAGTCAATGGCCAGGATGAATTGATTCGCATCCGCGACTTTGCCAACGTCCGAGTTGGCTATGTGGATCCGCCGGTTCAACTACTTCGGCAGAACGGTCGACAAGCGATCGCCATGGCGTTGGCTCCGGGCGCAGGCGAAAACATCGTCCAAGTCGGTCAAGCGATCGACCAGCGAATCAACGAGCTCGTCGCCGAACTGCCGGTGGGGATCAACGTCGAGCGGATTTCCTGGCAGTCCGACCAGGTGAGCGAATCGATTCGGGCCTTCATGGTCAGTCTTCTTGAGGCTGTTGCCATCGTTCTGATTTTGCTCGCGATCACGATGGGCGTGCGAGCCGGAATCATCATCGGAATTAGCGGTCTGGTGTTCCCGATTCTAGGGACGTTCGTGGTCATGGCCATTATGGGGATCGACCTGCACCGTATTTCACTCGGAGCATTGATCATTGCGATGGGTATGATGGTCGACAATGCGATCGTCGTGACCGATGGCATCATGGTTCGGATTTCTCAAGGAATGGATCGCGAAAAGGCGGCCATCGAAGCCGCCAGCGGACCGGCGTGGCCACTTCTTGGTGCGACGGTCGTGGCGTGCATGGCGTTTTATCCGATTTTTGCCTCGAGTTATGACACCGGAGAATACGCCGGTAGCTTGTTTACAGTCGTCGCGATTTCCCTGTTTCTGAGCTGGGTTTTCTGTCAGACCGTCGGACCGATTCTGTGCATCGCGATGTTGCCTGCTCCCAAACCGGGGCAGACGGAAACCGATCCGTATCAAGGATCGTTCTATCAACGCTTTCGCGGCTTATTGTCTTTGACAATTCGGTTCCGCGTGCTGTTTCTCGGCGGCATGGTGGCTTTGCTTTTAGTCTCCGTAGCGGGATTTCGTTTTGTCCCGCAGTTGTACTTTCCGGATTCCAGCCGCCAGCAAATCATGATTGATTATTGGGCGCCGCAGGGAACGCGAATTCAACAAACCAGTGCCGATCTTCGGCGGATCGAGGAATTTGTTCAGAAGCACGATTCGACGGCGTCCGTTAGCGCGTTTATCGGCAAAGGCCCGCCACGGTTCTATCTGCCAGTGAGCGCGGAAGACCCCTACTCCTCGTATGCTCAGATCATCGTCAACACGAAGTCACTCGATGGTGTCAACAAGTTGGTGGAAGACACGGATGCTTGGGTTCAAGAGAATGTGCCCGAGGCGATGGTTCGCGTTCGCAAGTACGCGGTTGGAGCGTTTGACGACTGGAAAATCGAAGCTCGTTTCAGCGGACCGGCGGTTGCCGATCCCGCAACACTAAGACGATTGGCCGAGCAAGGTGCGGACATCCTCCGCGATTCCCCGTACGCCAAGGAAGTTCGTGTCAACTGGCGAGAACGTGTTCAAGCGGTCGTCCCGGAATTCAATGAGGAACGTGCCCGTTGGGCTGGCGTCTCGCGGGACGATCTCGCACGGGTGATGCGTCGCGCGACCGACGGTGTCGTGGTTGGCCAGTACCGGCAACAAGATGATTTAATTCCAATCGTTGCCAGAAACATTGATGCCGAAAGGCAGAATGCGGCGTCCTCACTCGATGAGTTGCAAATCACACCGAAGTTGTCCAGCCAATCGGTTCCGGTGTTGCAAGTGATCGATGGTGTGGTAACGCCGTGGGAAGATCCGATCATTTGGCGATGGGACCGCCGACGGGCAATCACGGTGCAATGTTCTCCAAACAACGTCACGGCCCCCACGTTGCGAAACTCCGTGCTGAAGCAATTCGAGGACATCGAACTACCGCCGGGCTACCGACTCGACTGGGACGGTGAGTATTGGAGTGCGAAACAATCCCAAGAAGCACTCGTCCCGGGAATCGTCCCGGCGTTGGTCGTGATGTTGTTCATCCTCGTGGCTTTGTTCAACAGCTTTCGACCGATGTTGATTTGCTTCATGGTGATCCCGTTCGTGATGATCGGTATCACCAGTGGATTGCTCATGACGAACACGCCATTCGGATTTATTGCCCTCTTGGGAGCGATGAGTCTGTCTGGGATGATGATTAAGAACGTCGTCGTTTTGCTGGACGAAGTGAACTCGAACCTGGCTAAGAATATGTCGCCGTACAATGCGGTCGTCGAAGCGGCCGTCTCCCGTTTGAATCCCGTCGTCAATGCAGCGGGAACGACCGTCCTGGGTGTGCTGCCGATGTTGCAGGATGTCTTCTGGGTGGCACTTGCGGTCACGATTTTCTTCGGCCTGATTGCCGGCACATTGCTGACGATGGTGATGGTGCCAACACTTTACAGCTTGCTGTACCGCATTCCGTGGCAGAAGAA
Source organism: Thalassoroseus pseudoceratinae (assembly GCF_011634775.1). NCBI lineage: Bacteria > Pseudomonadati > Planctomycetota > Planctomycetia > Planctomycetales > Planctomycetaceae > Thalassoroseus > Thalassoroseus pseudoceratinae. The sequence continues at coordinate 840,539 of NZ_JAALXT010000002.1, read as the reverse complement.
CGCTCCCTCTGATTCACCAGGACAGACCACAGCTTGATGAAATGAGGCGTCATGCTCAATGATCTCACGTTTTACACGCACATTCTGTCTATTGTCGGCGACATCATCAAAGTTCGCGCGAAGCAGGCTGGGCTTGGTGATCTGGCGGTGGTGGAGAATTGGGATGGCGAACGTTCGCTAGCCCAGGTGATCGCCATCCACAGAGACGAAGTATCCCTTCAAGTCTTCACCGGTGGCAAGGGACTGTCGACCGAAGCGCGGATTCAATTCTTGGGTCATCCATCACAAGTCACGTTTTCCGAGAACATCTTGGGACGCGTCTTCAATGGTGCGGGCGAGCCAACGGATGGTGGTCCTTCACTCCAGGGAGACCCGCGAGTCGAAATCGGGGGACCATCGGTCAATCCCGTCATGCGGATTGTTCCAAAACGCATGATCGAGACCAAAGTCCCCATGATCGATGTGTTCAACTCGCTGGTGGAAAGCCAAAAGATCCCCATCTTTTCCGTCGCGGGGGAACCGTATAACCAATTGCTGGCACGCATCGGAATTCAGGCCGACGCGGAAATCATTGTGTTTGGTGGCATGGGCCTCGTGTTCGATGACTACCACTTCTTCCGCACGACATTCGAGGAAGAGGGCGTGTTTCCACGAACGGTTATGTTCGTCAATCAAGCCTCCGACCCGATCGTCGAACGCATGTTAGTTCCGGACATGGCCTTGAAAGTCGCGGAGCGATTTGCTGTCGAGCAGAAGAAACGTGTGCTGGTACTACTCACCGATATGACGGCCTATGCGGATGCACTCAAAGAGATTGGCGTCTCGATGGAACGTGTGCCAGCTACGCGGGGGTACATGGGCGATCTCTACAGCCAACTCGCTTTGCGATACGAACGCGCTTGCGACTATCGCGGAGCCGGATCGGTGACAATTCTTACCGTCACCACCATGCCCGGTGATGATGTCACCCACCCCGTTCCCGATAACACCGGCTACATCACCGAGGGTCAGTTTTATCTGCACGATGGCATGATCGACCCCTTCGGTTCGTTGTCGCGACTCAAACAACAGGTGGTTGGCAAAACCACACGGGACGATCATGGCCAACTCATGAATACCATGATCCGTCTCTATTCCGGAGCCCGAGAAGCCGAGAAGAAACAAGCGATGGCGTTTGACTTGTCGCCGTTCGATCACAAGTTGCTCACCTACGGAAAGATCTTTCGACAGCGATTCATGGAGATCGACGTTTCGCTCCCCTTGGTGGATGCCCTTGACCTTGGCTGGCAGACACTAGCGGAATGCTTCCAACCGGAAGAACTGCTGATGAAGCAGGAACTGATCGACAAATACTATCCCGCTAACGTGGGAGACTCGAAAACTTGAGACTCGCCTTAAACAAGAACTCTCTCAAACAGCAACAAGACCAGTTGGGCATGTTTCGAAAGTTCTTGCCCTCGCTGGATTTGAAACGCCAACAACTTCAAGCGGCTTGGAAAGACGCCCGGACGGAGTTGGCACGGTTGGAAGCCAACGAGGTTGAGTACCGCCATTCGTTGGAACCGCTCCTGTCGCTGTTAGGAAGTTCCACCCTGCAAACTCAGGACTTGTCGCGTCTTGTGCAGGTTCGGAATGTTGTGATCGAAGAAGAAAACATCGTGGGTGCTCGTGTGCCGGTCGTTAGGGAAATCGAGTTTGAACGAACCCCCTACTCCACTTTGACGTTTCCGTTCTGGGTCGATCAACTGGTCGAAAGTTTGGAGAACCTGGCCCGGTTGCGGGTTGAGTTGCAAGCCCAACAAACGCTAGTCGAACGGTTGGAACAAGCCGCCCGCAAAATTACCCAGCGAGTCAACCTTTTTGAAAAAGTGCTGATTCCCAACGCATTAGAAAACATCAAACGGATTCGCATCGCATTGTCCGATGAAGAACGAGCGGCGGTGGTCCGGTCGAAACTCGCCAAACAAAAGAATCGTAACTGACAGCCGGAACATCGCATGGCTATCGTGGAATTAAAAAGAGCCACTTTGTTTGGCACCAACTCGCAGCAAACCGTGATCATCGACGGATTGCAGAAGTTGGGTTGCATGCATCTGATCAACCTCCGAGAGACGCCGGTTCAAGCCCCCCAACTCGTCTCGAAAGAGGCTCGTGAAACACTGAAATACCTGACGTCGTCTCCGACTCAACGTCGACAGGAGAAATCTCGATATCGGTTCGATCGGGAGAAGCTGATTCGTGATGTCTTGGAGATCAAACAACAAAAAGAACGACGGATCTCCGAGCGAGACGACCTCAAAAAAGCGATTACCGACTTGGAACCCTGGGGAGAATTTCAACTCCCCGATGCCGATGAAACCGGCGGATTGCGGTTCTGGTTCTTTCAGGTTCCGCGACATCGGCTGACAGAAATTCCCGACGAGATCAACTGGTATGTTGCCAACGAGGGACCTCGTTTCGCCTACGTCGTTGTCCTCGCTCATGAATCCCCCGAACTGCCCTTCCCGCCCTTGGAGTTGGACCGTCGACCGCTTTCGGAACTTCGGCAGGAACTACAACGGATCGAACACGAACTTGAGGAACTCGATTGGAAACGAGTGACACTCACCCGTTGGCGAACACTGTTAAAAAAAGACTTGGATGCCGCGGACGATCAGGCAGCTCAACACGCAGCGGCACAGTGCACGCTTCGTGATCCAGACGTCTTCGCCTTGCAAGGGTGGGTTCCCGAGAGTGCTTGCGAGGACGTGAAACGATTCGCTGACGAGCATGATGTTGCTCTGACGTTGGAAGCGGTCACCCCCGAGGACCAACCGCCTACGCTTCTCAAAAACCCTGATCGTGTTGCCGGCGCTGAGGGTTGCGTCACGTTTTACATCACACCGAATTATCATGCGTGGGACCCCACGTTCATCGTCTTTTTTTCGTTCAGCCTGTTCTTTGCCATGATCGTCGCCGACGCCGGTTACGGTTTACTGATGGCAGGAATCCTTTTTCTCTCTTGGCGAAAACTTAGCCAATCGGCGTCGGCCATTCAGTTCCGCAATCTGCTCGTGGGCATCGTGTTTGCGACCGTGGTGTATGGGGTGTTGGTGGGAAGCTACTTTGGCGTGGAACCACGCGAGGGGTACTTCGCAGACAGACTCCGTGTCCGCATTGGTGGCGAACCGATGATGAATAACCAGACCGCAATGATGGGAATTGCAGTCGCGATCGGCGTGATTCATCTGAGCCTCGCGAATGGAATTTCCGCTTGGAATTCACGGCGTTCGTTCCGATGTCTTGGTCATTTGGGATGGGCGTTTCTTATCCAAGGTGGCTTCCTGATGGGGGCGGGACGTCTCGCGGAAATCCCTCAGCTCTTTGAAATCGGGAAGATGTTGGCAATCGGTGGAGGCGTCGGCATTCTACTTTTCAGTAGCGACCGCACGTTGCTTTCCTGGAATCCGATTTGGCATTTGCGTCGACTTTTTGATGGCATCATGCAAGTGGCCAATCTGTCGAAAGCGTTCGGCGACTGCCTGAGTTATCTGCGACTGTTCGCACTTGGTCTGGCCAGTGCCCAACTCGCGGTCACGTTCAATGACCTCGCTCAACAGGCGTCCCAAACTCGAGGCTTCGGGATCCTGCTGGCATTACTAATTCTCGTGGTCGGACACGGGATCAACTTGCTATTAGGTCTGATGGGCGGTGTCGTTCATGGATTGCGTCTCAATTGCATCGAGTTTTTCAACTGGAGCCTGACAAGTGAAGGATACACTTTTCAGCCCTTCAACAAGAAAGCGGAGACATAGAACCTCATGGAACTCTTCTGGATTATGCTCGGTTGGATGGGAATTTACGGCCCCACCGCGCTTGGAGCCGTGGGTAGCATCATCGGGTGTGCCCGTGCCGGGCAAGCAGCCTGTGGTGCAATGATCGATGTGGAAAGTGGATACGGACGTCTGGTTGGGCTTTCGGCGTTGCCTTCCTCACAGATCATTTATGGTATCGTCGTGATGTTCACACTGAATCGGCCCGTCACAACCGAGACGGCACCCGGGTTGTTCGCGGTGGGAATTCTGTGTGGAATCGCTCTTCTGTTTAGTGCGGTGTTCCAAGGGTTGTGTTGTGCCTCCGCGATTGTCGCGAGCAAGAGCAAACCGGAAATCTTTGGCCTCTCCGCTGCACCTGCTGCCATTGTGGAAGGCTTCGCCGTGTTCGCGTTCATTTTCGCTTTGGTGATCGCCGGCGAAATCCCCACACCCGGTAACTAGATCCATCGTCACGGAGAACGAAATGAATTCCAATCCGACGGAATCCGCCGGTGTTCAAAAGCTGATTGATCGGCTGCATCAAGAAGGTGTTTCCAAAGGGCAGTCTGAAGCGGATGCTCTGCTGTCCGCAGCACGTGAACAGGCCGCGGAAATCCTCGAACAGGCGAAACAGGAAGCCGAGTCCATCCTCAACGCCGCGCGAGAACAAGCCGAGCAAACGCGAATCAACGGAGAAGGTGCCATTCGATTGGCCGGTCGCGATGCGAGTCTGCGACTGACGGAAGAACTCCGTGCCGATTTCGTCCGCAAGTTACAATCGCTTGTCGGCCATACTCTGAAAGATCGTGAGTTCCTCAAGAGTCTCATTTTGGAAATCGCACGACATTCCCTTCCGGAATCGGAGAAGCCACAACCACTCAAAGTATGGGTGCTCATGGAACGTGATGTCGCACATGAATCCGCTGATGATGCTCGCCAAGAGCTCGATGAATTTGTGCGGTCACTCAGTGGCGAAGCATTACGAGACGGTCTGACGTTCAAAGTCGACGAACACGATTCTGTCGGGGTGCGAGTGCAAGTAGTGGACGACGAATTAGAGATTGACCTCACGACGGAAACCCTAACCGAACTTCTGTTGCAGCATCTTTCGCCCCGGTTTCGTGCGATCATGGAACCGAAGACCTAAGAAGGCAACGTTTTGTGTCTTACTTTACTCTGATTGCCAGTCTGCCTCCCTTGCCGCCGCATTTCGATGTGACGCGACCGCCGATCACACGTCTACAATTGGACGAACGGCTCAAAATGCTCACGGAGGAAGACACCGAGACCATCGCCCAGCTCAATGAGTTTTTGGCCTGGGATCATCAACCGTTAGAGCAATCGGACACGGAAGTCATCAACCGGTTCCACAAACTGAAGCACGAGGTTCACCATCCGATCATCTGGCGGATCGTGGAGAACCGATTGAACATGCGAACGATCATCAGTGCACTTCGTCGTCGCCGTGCTGGGGACGGACCGCCTCAAGGCGTTGGCGAGTTGGTCGATCCCATCCGTCGCAACTTCAAGGAACCGTATTTTCGACTCGAAAACCGGTTTCCTTGGATCGAAACGTTCGCGAGGCATTGGGAAGCCGGAGAGGCATTGGAAGCGGAACGAATTCTGTTTGAAGTCATGTGGAAACTCCGCCATCACATGGCAACGAGGTTCACGTTTTCTTTTGAAGCCGTGCTCCTCTATCTGGCTCGCTGGACGATCGTTGATCGTTGGACGAGTCGAGACGCCGAGGTGGGAAAAACTCGTTTTGATCAGATGATTGAGGAGACGCTGGGTGACTATGCCAACATCACCTTCTAAGGCCCGAATCGTCGGCGTGGCGGGGAACATTGTGACGATCGAGGCGGACTGCCCGATCATGAAAAACGAAGTGGCGTACATCCACGTCGGCGGAGATCGGCTCAAGTCGGAAGTGCTCCGCGTGTTCGGCAACACCGCGGACATGCAAGTCTTCGAGGAAACCCAAGGGGTCCGTGTCGGGGATGAGGTCGAATTGACCAAGGAAATGTTGCCCGCCGTCCTCGGTCCCGGTCTTCTGGGAACGGTGTTCGATGGTCTGCAAAATCCGCTGCACGAATTGGCCGAACGGGATGGCTTCTTCCTACATCGTGGCAGCACCGTTCCGGCTTTATCCACGACAGTCGAATGGGATTTTCGACCGACACGCACAGTCGGTGAGAAACTCCGAGCCGGCGATGTCTTGGGAACCGTTCCCGAGCGGCAAATTACCCACAAAATCATGTTGCCGTTCGGGGAAAGCCATGAAGTGGAACTGCTCTGGATCGCCAAAGGCAAATTCACGGTCGATCAACCGATCGCACGAGTTCGCGATGCCAAGGGACGCGAACGCGAAGTGACCATGCAACAGACATGGCCCGTTCGTCGCCCAGTCACAGCCAAACTTCTTCGGCAACGCCTGTCCGAACGTCAATTCCCCATCGAACGACTGACGACGACAATCCGCCTGATCGACACTTTCTTTCCGATCGCCCGCGGCGGAACCGCGTGTATTCCAGGGCCGTTTGGTGCGGGAAAGACCGTACTACAGGGATTGATCGCGCGGTACTCGGCCGTGGATATCGTTGTTGTGGTCGCCTGTGGAGAACGTGCCGGGGAAGTGCTGGAAACCGTGCACGAGTTCTCCACCATGGTTGACCCACGCAGTGGCGGCAAACTCATGGACCGCACGATTATCATCTGCAATACCTCATCCATGCCCGTGGCCGCTCGCGAGGCGTCAATTTACATGGGCATTACACTCGGCGAATACTATCGTCAAATGGGGTTGAATGTGCTGCTCATTGCCGACTCGACGTCACGTTGGGCACAAGCCATGCGGGAGACATCCGGCCGATTGGAAGAGATTCCTGGCGAAGAAGCGTTTCCCGCGTATCTCGATTCCTCCATCAAGAACGTCTACGAACGGGCGGGGCTCTTCAAGACCAATGACGGCAGCGTCGGCAGTTTGAGCATGGTTGGCACCGTTTCGCCGGCAGGTGGGAACTTCGAGGAACCCGTCACCCAATCCACGTTGGGCGCGGTCAAATGTTTTCTCGGCTTGTCTTCGGATCGGGCCTACAAACGTTTCTACCCCGCGATTGATCCCTTGTTTTCCTGGTCCCGGTATCTGGACCAATTGCAGCCCCACCTCGATCGTGAACTCGATCCCCAATGGACCGAATCAGTGAAAGAGATGACGGAACTTCTCCACCGCGGTGACAGCGTCCATCAGATGATGCAAGTCACCGGGGAAGAGGGCGTCACCATGGAAGACTTTCTCGACTATCAGCGAGCGACGTTTGTCGACTTGGTGTTCTTGCAACAAGATGCCTTCGACGCGGTGGACGTGTCTGTGCCCGTCGATCGGCAATTGGAATCATTCCGGCTCGTGCGTCGTCTGGTCCAGCAAAACTACGAGTTCCACGACAAAGAGCAAATTCGGACGTTCTTCACGCAACTCACTAGCCTCTACAAGAACCTGAACTATGCCGAGTTTGGGTCGGACCACTACCAGGACTTGGTCGAGCAAATTCTGAACTTGGACCGCCGCGCGATTGCCGGGGAATTCGACTCACTACAAGCAACGTCCTAAGCCGAATGCGGTCGATGTCTCAAGCCGCGTTCAGTTTGGAATCGCCAAAAACCGTCGCACGCGGCCCGAGATCCTGCGGCGAGCGTTTGGATTTTTTGCGTGAATTTCGAATGAACAAGTAGCATGTAGAGTTGTGGTCGCCGGTTCTTGTAAGATACTCAGGGTCTTAGATTCCCTGGAGTGTGGTACCGAATTATGCACAACGACAACAATTGCGTCCGCATCGGCCGAAGAGCTTTTCTGAAACAAGGAACGCTTACCTTGGCAGCGACTTCACTGGCTTCGTCGCAACTGCTCGCGAATGACCAAGCCGCAAAACTGCGTGTGGGGCTCGTCACAGACTTGCACTACGCTGACAAAGCCCCCGCCGGAAGTCGGCATTACCGAGAAACACTCGCGAAACTCGAAGAAGCAGCGAAGCAGTTCGAGCAAGACACGCCGACATTTCTCGTGGAATTGGGGGACTTCATCGACGCCGCCGATTCGGTCGATGTCGAGCAAGGTTATCTCCAAACGATCAATCGACCGTTTTCAGCCATCTGCAAAGATCGGCACTACGTCTTGGGCAACCACTGTGTGGATACGCTCAAGAAAGAGGAGTTTCTCGGCGGTGTGGAACAGGAGAAGTCGTACTATTCCTTCGATCGGGGAGGCTTTCACTTCATCGTGCTGGATTCCTGTTTCCGCAGTGATGGTCAGCCTTATGAACGCAAAAACTTCCATTGGACCGACGCGAATATTCCCGCTGCGGAACTCGAATGGTTAGAATCCGATCTCAAGAGCAATGACAAACCGACGGTTGTTTTTGCTCACCAACGATTGGATGTGCAAAACCATCACGGCGTCAAGAACAATGCGGAGGTGCGAAAAATCCTGGAAGCCTCTGGCAAGGTGTTGGCGGTCTTTCAAGGACACAGCCATCAGAACGACCTCAAGGATATCGGCGGCATCCAATACTGCACGCTCGTGGCAATGGTTGAAGGTAGCGGTGCCCAAAACAACGGCTACTCTCTAATGGAAATCGAACCGAACGGGACCATCCACCTCACCGGTTTTCGCAAACAGAAGAACTACGAATGGTAGCGGATCGCGGCTCCATTTCTCGGAGAGCGATACGAGACAATTCTAAGAGGCAGCTAAGTCGTGCAGAATGATGTCTTCTGCGTGGGCTTGCAGTTCGATATCGGCAGCGATGATGAGTACGCTGCCATGTCGGACGGGTTTGCTGGCTACCGTTCGGGGAGATGTTCGGAGCAGTCGCACACCGACCGGAAGTTGACGATGAATGTTTGCCATCCACTCATCGACATCGGCCGGCCAACGAACATGGAGCCAAGTGCCAACTTCTCCCGGTTGCAACAAGCGTTGAAAGCCAATTGACAGCCGGCCCATCGTCCAACGAGCGTTGATGTCTTGTAATGGTCGCAACTTGAGCAAGTTCTCGGCATCTTGGTATTCCATCACATCGATGCCAAGCGGTCCCTGGTAACCGTCTTGCTGAGCGGCTTCAGCGGCCACTTGCGTTTGTTCCCTTGCTGGTTCGAATCGCGAAACATCCACCGCCCCAATCCGATTGCCCTGATAACGACCGTCCGGTGTCGTCAACAGTGGAATGATGCCGACACAATTCGGTGGACCGTCTCCGCGTGCGGGGATCTCGAATTGAAAACTTGCTTCCGCCTTGCGTTCAACCCATGGTTCGATGACCAACGACTGACCGCGTTCGAGCTGGTTTTCGCACCAGCGGAACAGCGATTCCGAAAACTCACCGCCGCAACCAATTTGCCGATTGCGGGCGGCGGTACTGAAATTGGTCTTGATAACCCACCGCCCCTGGGCTCCCAATTCTCGGACCGCGTCCACGAGTTCCGTCATCGTCTCCACGGTGAGTTGCCCCGGCAAACCACATTGAAGCCGAGATTCCCAATGATGCGAAAATCGCCGACTGTTGGTGTGCATCGCGGCTGTTGCTTGGGCGTCGCTCAGTGGAAAGCCGAGGGACCGTCCGCAATCGATCGCATCGGACGACCACCCCCACGGACAGAATTCCCAATCCCCAGGTGTTTCTTGCACCCACCGAGATCGCGTTTCCACAAATTGCGGTTGCGGCAACCCCGCGTCCCAGAGTTCGGCAAATTCCGAATGATCACGCTCCCACGAGACAATGGCATCGTCGGCATTTGCGACCGCGATCCACAGCAGACACATTTCTCTGACCGTCCGACGCGCCGTCTTGGAAATCGGCTGTTCAGTCAGTTCGTGTTCAAAACCAAAGTTGCCAAAGAAGAGACGCGGCATGCTCAGACTTTTCTTCCGTTTGGCATCATCTTAAACTCATCAACGAAAACTGTTGCATGTATCCGGGCGACTTGCTGGAGACGATCTCGATGGAACTGACTCATTTCTTGAAGTGGCTGCCGCGAGTGGCGGTCGGCTTCGCTGTCCTAATCTCATCGGTCGCCGCTGGCGAACCGCAGTTTGCGGCACTGAACGGGCAAGACGATTGTCAAAATCCAGCCGCGTTCCAACTCGATCTACGATACCGCACCGAGACCGCCGAAGATAGCGGACGCTTCCACGCACTGACACGGTCAACATGCTGGGCACCGGAAAAAACGGCCGTTATCGTGTGTGACGTCTGGGACACGCACACCTCGCCAAAGGCGGCGGCTCGCGTCGTCGAGATGGCTCCGCGGATCAACCGATTGCTCGTCAAGGTCCGGAATCGTGGCGGCACAATTATCCATGCTCCCAGCGGTTGCATGGACTTCTATGCAGATCACCCGGCTCGCGAACATGCGAAAACGACACCGAAGTCGAAGAATCTTCCCAAAGATATCGGCAGTTGGTGTTACCAGATTCCGCCGGAAGAACAAGGCGAGTACCCGCTCGATCAAAAAGACGGGCTCAACGGCGACGACCCGGAGACGAAGAAAAAGTTTCTCAGCGATTTGGAGGCCAAAGGCCGAAATCCCGGGCGTCCGTGGATTCGACAAATTGACACACTGAAAATTGAAGATGACGACTACATCAGCGACAAAGGCGATGAAGTTTGGAGCATTCTTGAACAGAATGGCATTCACAACGTGCTACTGGTCGGCGTGCACACCAACATGTGCGTGCTCGGACGGCCATTCGGGTTGCGGCGAATGTCACAGAACGGCAAACGCGTCGCTTTGTGTCGCGATTTGACCGATACGATCTACGATCCCTCGAAATCTCCGTTCGTCAATCACTTTACCGGAACAGATTTAATCGTTGCCCACATCGAGAAATGGGTTGCTCCGACTGTGACGAGCGATCAATTCCTCGGCGGCGAACCGTTTCGGTTTTCCGAGGACAAACGCCCACGCTTAGTGGTCGTGATGGGTGAACGAGAATACCGCACGAACGAATCTCTGCCGAAGTTTGTCATGGAGCATCTTGGCAAAGATTATGCCTTCGAATTCGTTCACGCGAACGAAAGTGATCGTGACGACATGCCTGGGTTGGAAGCGTTGGAACACGCAGACGCAGTGCTCATCAGCGTTCGTCGACGGGCACTGCCAACGCAGCAACTCAAGCGAATTCGGGATTTCATCGAAAGCGGCAAACCCGTCATCGGGATTCGGACGGCTAGTCATGCGTTTGCACTCCGGAACGCGGATCCGGCGGAAGGCCACGCGGTTTGGCCGGAATTCGATCGCGAAATCCTGGGCGGAAATTACACCAACCACTACGGTGCTGGTCCGCAGGTGGAAATCACGACCATTACGGGAGCGGAAGATCACCCGATTCTTGATGGTGTCGATGCCACCAAGTTCCGGGGGTTTGGTTCGTTGTATAAGGTCAGTCCGCTGGCGAACTCGGCGACACCTCTGTTGCAGGGAAAGATTCCCAACCAGGAACCGGAACCGGTCGCGTGGGTGAACAAAACCAAACACGGCGGCCGCGTCTTCTATTTGGCCACCGGACATATTCAGGACTTCGACCAACCTGAATTCAACAAGCTATTCAAAAACGCCGTTGATTGGGCCGTCGGTCGGTAACGATTGAATTTGTTGTGTCGACCGGGTGAAACCGGTGGCATTGTTGGATTGCGCTTGCCTCATACATTCACAGAGAATTTCAACCTGATGCATTTTTATTGGATACGATTTGGTTTCGCGTTGTGTTTCGGCTGGCTATCGATCACCTCGCTACATGCGGCTGACACCAAGCCCGAATGGACGCACCTCACGGTGCCAGGGGCCTGGGAGGAAAACGATCCCAAGAAACTCGGCGAATATGACGGGTTTGCGTGGTATCGAAGTTGGGTGACGATTCCCAAGGCGTGGAAAACTCGTGATGTCGAATTGCTGGTTTCCGAGGTCGGAGACGTTCACGAAGTGTATCTCAACGGCCAGCGAATCGGATCGGCAGGTGCGTTTCCTCCGAACTACACCGACGGCAGTGCGGAAAACCCCCGTCACAAAGTCCCTTCATCCGCAATTCTGGCGGGCAAAAACAATCTTCTCGCGATCAAAGTCTATGACCGCGATGGTCACGGCGGATTTTTGGGGCAGGCACCGGTACTGCTCTCAGGAGATCAAGGCATCGCACTTAACGGGCAGTGGGAGTTCCACACCGGTGACGATCCCGCCTGGAAAGACGGACCCGCCGCGCTCACCACAACCGCAATTTTCTGGCGGGTGATGAGTCTTGGTGATGCCCTCCGCACCGCTCAACGCACCGGTGCAATTCCTCCCGAAAAAGCCGTCGAAACATTCACGACTCCCGACGATCTCGCCATTGACTTGTTGCTTGCTGAACCAGATGTCCGTCAACCGCTGAACATGACATTTGACGAACGCGGGCGGATGTGGGTCATTCAATACCTACAATACCCGTATCCAGAAGGGCTGAAGATTCTCAGTAAGGACAAGTTCTGGCGAAGTGTTTACGACAAAGTTCCCGATCCACCGCCGCACGGTCCGAAAGGGGCCGACAAAATCACGATCCACGAAGACACCGACGGCGACGGCACATTCGACAAGCACAAAACCTTTGTCGAGGGATTGAACATTGCATCGTCTTGTTTGGTCGGGCGTGGTGGGGTGTGGGTGCTGAACCCACCATACTTGCTGTTCTATCCCGATAAAGACCAAGACGACATTCCCGATGGCGATCCCGAAGTGCACCTCAGCGGTTTCGGGATGGAGGACACGCACTCTGTTGCCAACAGTCTGACGTGGGGACCCGACGGTTGGATTTACGGTGGTCAGGGAAGTACGGTCAGCGGGCACATCAAGAAACCCGGCGACGACAAAAACGTCACCCATTCGATGGGCCAAATTATCTGGCGGTATCACCCCGAAAAGAAAATCTACGAAATCTTCGCCGAGGGTGGTGGCAACACGTTCGGTGTCGAGATCGACGCCCACGGTCGCACGTTCTCCGGACACAACGGCGGCAACACCCGCGGGTTTCATTACGTGCAAGGCGGCTATTACCGCAAAGGTTTCGGCAAGCACGGCCCGTTGTCCAATCCGTTTACATTCGGATATTTCGAGCACATCAAACATCACAATGTGCCACGATTCACGCACAACTTCGTGATCTACGAAGACCGTTCCCTTCCCGAAGCGTATCGTGAGAATTTGTTTGGTATCGAACCGCTTCAGGGTCGGGTTGTAAGAACTGATATCTCGACGCTGGGTTCAACGTTCCAATCCAAGGACATCGGTTTTCCCGTGACCACGACCGACCGTCAATTCCGCCCGGTCGATATCAAAGTCGGTCCAGACGGCGCGATTTATCTGGCTGATTTTTACGAACCTCAAATCAGCCACCGCGAACACTTCTCTGGCCAGATCGACAAATCCAACGGCCGCGTCTTTCGGTTGCGATCCGCCGATTACCAAGGATATCCCACTCAAAACTTGGGGGAACTCTCGTCGAAGGAACTTGTCGAGATGTTGAAGCATCCGTCCAAGTGGTTTCGGCGTGAGGCACTGCGGCTGTTGGGGGATCGGAAGGATGAGGCGATCATTCCGTTGTTGAGTCAGGGAATTGATGGCAACGATAAAGACTACGCCTTGGAATGCTTGTGGGCACTCCATCAGACCGTCGGACTCGATGACGCTACGTTGCTCAAAGCCTTCCAGCACCAAAACCCTCATGTGCGATTGTGGGCCGTACGTTTGGCGTGCGACGACCACACCGTCAGCACACAGGTCGCCTATGCGATGGCAGAACTTGCCAAGAAGGAATCGAATGTTGAAGTTCGCAGTCAACTCGCGTGTTCGGCTCGTCGTTTGACGACTGAGAACTGTTTGCGAATCATCACACAGTTGATTCAGCACGATGAGGACGAGGACGATCCACACGTTCCGCTGCTGTTGTGGTGGGCCATTGAAGCTCACGCGGAAAAGGATCGGGAAGCGATTGTCGGGATGTTTGCCAACGAATCGGTTTGGGCCCGGCCATTGGTCGAAAACGTGCTTGCTGGACGCTTGATGCAGCGGTACGCCTCCGCCGGAAAACGGAGCGATTTGCTCACCTGTGCTGAGTTGTTCGCATACGCACCCAACAAGAACGCAACCGCGAAACTTCTCGCCGGTTTTGAAAAGGCATTCCAGGGACGTTCGCTCAGTGGGTTGCCCGAGGAATTGACCAAAGCCATTGCCAATGCTGGTGGCGGTTCGCTGGCACTTAACGTCCGGTTGGGCGATCAATCTGCCGTCAACACCGCACTCGAACGTATCTCCAATCCGAAAACGCCGATCGCGGAACGCATCGAGTTGGCTCGCATCTTCGGCGAGATCGATCAACCAACCTCAGTTCCGGTATTGCTCGGTGCATTGAAGTCCGTCGACAACGAAGAATTTCAGCAAACCGTATTGGCGGCGTTGCCACGTTATTCCGACGAGCGAATCGGTCGTGATGTCCTTGGACTTTACGAGAGTTTTTCCGCCCCCGTGCAAACCGCCGCTCAGGGTTTGCTTGCCAGTCGTGCGAAATGGGCGAAGATGCTCGTGGATGCCGTCGCCAATGAGAAAATCCCGACCGAGTCCGTTTCACCGGATTTGGTCCGCCGCATGACGCTTCACCGCGATGAGAAACTCGCAGCGAGCATCAAATCGATTTGGCCAAGTTTGAAAGGGGCCAGCGACGCACAAATGCAGGCCCGCATCGCGGAACTGGCGGCCATTCTTGAGAATCAGGGCGGTGATCCATCCGCCGGGAAGAAACTCTACGCCACAAGCTGCGGGAAATGTCACATCTTGTTTGGCGAGGGTGGACGTATCGGACCGGCGCTCACGACTTACAATCGTGACGACACACTGCGAATCTTGCTCAATGTCGTCAATCCGAGTGCGGAAATTCGCGAAGGGTTTGAATCGTATCTGGTCCTCACGGACGACGGTCGAACCGCAAGCGGGTTCCTATTCGATCAAGACAACCGTGTGGTCGTGCTCCGCGGTGTCGATGGGCAATCCGTCACCATCGAACGGGATCAAATCATCGAGATGATCAAACAACCCAAAAGCCTGATGCCGGAAGGGTTGCTCAAGTCACTATCGAAAGACGAAATCCGAAACCTATTCGCATACCTAAGAAGTGCTCAGCCACTGAACTAGGGCCTTGGCCCCGTAACATTCTCGTGTCAATCAGTCTCACACTCCTGGTTGATTGACACGCTCTCTAGCGAAATAAACATTAAAGGTATTTCACAAGTTGCGCTGCAACCTCAGCGATTCGATCGCTTGAGCCTTCGCGAACGTCTTGATACTGCAGGAGCTTCATATAAGTCGGAAGTTCTGCGGTAAAGAGATACACGGGAAGCAAAACGCCATTTTCAGTCTCCCGATGCCGAAACAACGCAATATTGAATTCTTCTTTGCAGATTTTTGATGCCATGTAATCGGGGGAAAATGCACATATAACCTTCCTTGAGTCGTCAAGGCATTCAAATATGTGTTGTTGCCATGCAGCACCCGAATTTAGCTCAAGGCGGTCGAGGAAGATGCGTAGTGAAGGTTGGCTATCAATCAAATGTTCCACTAACTGATCGACCTCAGACCTATTCTTTTGGGAGTAGCTTATAAAGACATCGAATCGAAAGTGATCGTTGCCTGTATCGTCGGTTCCATGCATGAACTGCCGTTTCAACCGCCCAAAAGTCTCATGCAACAAATGAATACAAGAAGAATCTCGAACCACGATCTTAATTTGACCCAATGGCATTCCTAGGGACAGCCAATGTAGAGAAGCCGTTACAAGCATCTCAAGCATAACTTCAGATGATTCTCCCTGATCGCCTGCAGCAAGTAGCGGCATAGCCACCTGCGAGATCGAATGATTACCTGCTGTAAACGGTACAATGCTCCGAAACACATCACCAACGACTTCAGGCGCGGTACCACGATGCTGCGGTTCGAAGCATAAAACTCGGTGGAAATACGCGTCGGGATGTTCAATCGGACGCGACAACCAGCAACTCGAGAATTTGCGTAAATCAACTTCTTTGTCGCGTGCTAATTGGGCTATGGAAATTCCTTTTCGATTCAGGGCACCAATCAGGCTCGTCCGCGTTGGAATGTAGTCATTGGGAAATGCAGAGACAATTAGTAAGTCAACTGACTCATGCTGCGGAATTGAGCTTAAGTCACCCACATAAAGCATGACATGCCGCTCATGCTCTTGGTGACGAACTGTGATCGTATCGATCAGTTCCATATACGTGTCTACCAAAAACTATGATCTGCGATTTCAAACAGGGAACTACCATCTATTTCGCGCTTGTCGCGGACTTCTTGACCAATCCGAAGCGTCTGAGTTTTTTGTAGAGTCCCACGCGGCTCAGGCCGAGTGATTTTGCGGTGGCGGTGCGGTTGTCGTTGTGGGCACGCAGTGCTTCGATCAGCATTTCGCGTTCACTTTGGGCAACACGGTCCGACAGGCTCCAGCCATTCGGTTTTCGCGCTCCCGTTGGCGTTTCGCATTCCGGTTCAGCGAACTGTGCGCGAATGATAACTGGCGAAAGATCGTTGACGGTCAGCATGTCCGTTTCGCAAAGCAACACCGCCCGACGAATATGGTTCTTGAGTTCCCGAATGTTTCCGGGCCATGGGTACCGTTTGACCGCGTCGATGAAGTCTTCATGAATCGTGTTGATAACGATGTCGTGCTGTTCGCAAAACTCCGTGACGAATGCCTGCACCATCGGGATGATGTCCAGCGGCCGATCTTTCAGACAGGGCAGCGGGAATTCCAGGACGTTTAACCGGTAGTAAAGGTCGGCACGGAATTGGGAGTTCTGCGTGAGAGATTCCAAATTCACGTTCGATGCGACGATCAACCGGGCATCGGAATGCTTGGTCTCAGTCGACCCGACCATTTCGTATTCGCCGGTTTCAATCACTCGGAGCAACTTGGCTTGCTGTTTCGGATCAAGAACATCGATTTCGTCCAACAACAACGTGCCAGTTCCGGCAGCTTGAAATCGACCAATTTTGTTGCGATCCGCACCCGTGAATGCACCGCGTGAATGGCCGAAGAGTTCGCTTTCGATCAAATCGCCCGGCAGTGCTCCACAGGCGAGCGTTTGGAAGGGGCGGTCTCGCCGCGGCGAAAGCATGTGGATGAACTTCGCCAACGTCGTTTTGCCGGTCCCGGTAGCGCCGACGATCAACAACGTAACGTTGTGCTGACTCACCCGACTCACGTTCTCCAACACCGGAAACAAAGACGGCGTGTACGTCGAGATGGCGACCGACCCAGCATCCACGGTAAACCGTCGTGGCACGGGACGAGCGTGTGGGGTGTTTAAGATTTCTCGAAGCCGATTTTGAACGTCTTCGTCGTTCCAGCAGTTCTCATGATTGAGATGCAACTGTGTGAGCAGATCAACAACACCTACCAATTCAATTGGGTAGGCGTTCGATCCGATCGTCACCAGATTGAGAGCGGCAAGTTCTCCATCAATAACACCTCGAAGAAACGTCGCGGCTTCGCTCGCAAATTCTCCGGCACGGGTGTCGAGAAACACGGTCGCACAGGGCGATCGCATTAGCAATTGGCTCGCGGTTTCGGTGTCTTCGGCGATCGTCGCGGCGACGGAAAAATCCGTTGCTAGCCAAGTTAGAGTTCGATTGGCTAGGGCAGGGTCGCGGGTCAGTATGACTGGGGAAGACGTCATAAGTCGGCGTTTCCTTCACGGCAGGTAGTGACTCCAACGCCACGAAATCATCGAGGGGAGGTACTCGATGAAGTTGAGAGAGAGTGTGGCTTCTGTCGTCTAAGGCAAGTTCTGGACCGAATTAGATAGGTGAATCCATTTCTCTAGCCCGCAACACGAGAAAGGGGAGTGTCCCCGTTGGATTACACTACTGAAACCGGTCGGACTCAGTTTGTATCGCCCTGTTGCCAAGGCGAAATCATCATGGCCGCCTGTTCTACCACTCGCAAGCGGAAAATAGGCAATCTAGTATAAAAAACGGGATTTTCCCGGTTGTAACGCTCTGAGTGATTACGGCATCCCATTTGCCTATACTGAATACACGTGACGGAATTCATTTCAATGCAACAAGATTCGTCACGTGCTCGCTTTTCGATGTCCCTTGGAAAATTAATTTTCACGTTTAAGGGACATGGTTGAGTGATGTTGCAGTTTTCTTGCGCTGAACGGGAGTGGCGCTAACTTTTGGAAACACGCAGGCCGCTCATGTGCGATCTCACGGTTGTCGTTCCTACGTACCAGGAAGCCGCCAATCTGCCAGAGTTAGTCTCTCGGATTGATCAGGCCACGAAATCCGCAGGCATTCACGCCGAGATACTGATCGTCGATGACAACAGCCCTGACGACACACCGATGGTCTGCAAGGAGTTGGCGGTGGATTTTCCCATCCGGCTCATCGTGCGAACCGAAGAGCGAGGTCTCGCCAGTGCGGTGGTTGCAGGGATGAAGGTGGCCCGTGGTGATGTGCTGCTGTGTATGGACGCCGACCTGTCTCACCCCCCCGAAGCCATTCCCGAACTGTATCACGCCGTTAGCGGCACGGCCCCCATTGCCGACTTCGTTGTTGGCAGCCGATATGTCCCTGGTGGCGGAACCGACGCCGCTTGGGGTCTTTTTCGGTGGCTGAACTCCAAAATCGCGACGCTCTTGGCTCGCCCACTGACGGCTGTTCAAGACCCCATGGCCGGTTTCTTCGCATTACGGCGAGAGACGTTCGAGCAATCCGCCCCGCTCGATCCAATTGGCTGGAAGATCGGGCTGGAATTGATCGTCAAATGTGGCTGCCGAGCGGTTGTGGAAGTTCCAATTCATTTTGCTGACCGAACGCAGGGAGAGAGCAAACTCAACTTGCGTGAGCAGATCAATTACTTGCGGCATCTGCGGAAGCTGTATGAATTCCGATTTCCGAATTGGAATTGGTTGTTGTTATTCGGCTGCGTTGGCCTGACTGGCGTTGTTGTCGATTTGTCCATGTTCCAGGTACTGCTGAACTGGCTGACGGTACCGATGGCGGCCGTCTTGGCCATTTGGATCGCGATGACATGGAATTACATCCTGAACCGATCCATCACGTTTCGGAACACCGAGCGAAAACCTTGGTTGAAGCAGTACGCGGAATTCTGCGCGAGCTGCTTATTCGGTGGGCTGATCAACTGGGCCACACGGAGCAGTCTTTGTTTAGCGACCGCGTATTTCGCGACGCACCCTTTGCGGGCTGCGTTGTTGGGAGTGATTGCGGGAACCGCGTCGAACTTCCTACTTTGTCGGTTCCTGGTGTTTCGACCCACGACTGCCGGTCTCGACACGCCGAGCGTGAACTCCGTTCAGCCCACCGAAGCCTCGACGGAAAATCCACAGTTCCCCAAGGTCACCGAACCCGCCCAACACCATCATCAGTCAACTGAAGGGGAATTGGAATCAAGTCGTCATCGACAGGTTGTTCACGATAATCCACTGCCGTGACCTGCCTATCTGAAAAAGTCACCATCTCCTACCTGGGCTCATCTTCAAGAGAAAACGGACCTTCAGCGAGACGGCCCCCTTGGGAAGTTGGAATCGAACGATTTGTTGTTTGACACCCCTTCTCTGTCGGCTACTATCAGTCACATGAGTGAGTCAGACGCGAAGTTCATCAACCGTTCATAATTTGTCGCGAATTGTTCAATCGGTCACACGGAAACCTTCTTTCTCGGCCTGGTGCCTCTCGCCAGAGAAAAAGAGTTGACAGTGGCCCGAACATCAAATCCGCCGAAGAAACTTCTTCATCGGATGAGACAAAAAAATTCACAAACGGTTCACCTTCTCGTCCTTTCAGATAAACGCAGCATCCCCGCTGAATCGGGCTTTCCTTCACGGTTTCGTAGAAACCGTCGGTTCGTTGTGCGCAAGCATTGCGCGAACCAAGCCAGTTGAGTCGGGGCGTTAGGGGTCGCAAGATGCTGCCCGATCCGGGACAACAACAAGACGAACTGTCGTCGCGTGCGCCAGTATCGAATCCATCCGATCGCGAACCTGCATCGGCCGATTCGGATCCAAGCGAAGACATTCGCTTGCACTGTGAGCATGACGATGGCGAACAGAAATCTTCTCCGGCGGAAATTCCGTCGGCGGAGAACGTCGTCGAACAACTACAACACGAGTTGGCACAACGCCTAGGGCCGCGAAGCTACAACCGTTGCTTCAAAGCCGGTGCGAAGTTAGCCGTAAGCGGAACAGTCGTCACCGTCAGCGCGGTAAGTCCGTTCCTGCTTCGCTGGGTTCAACGGGATTTTCGCGCGGTCATCGTTCAGACCGTTCGTGATATTCTCGGGCCAGCCGGTGAAACACGCTTCACGTTGGCGTCGGCATCGGCGGCGAACGTGGTTTCGACCGAGCCCAAGGAAACGGCGCAACCGAAACCAACTCCACTGGCAGTCGCTGCCCCTGAGGCAACCGCGACCGATGACCGAGACAACTCAGAAACCGACGCCGATCCAGCAACTCAACGTGTTCGGCGATTCGCGTCGTTGAGTGATTTCATCAGCTGCCCTGCTAACATGCTGGCGTTTACAGCGGCTCGTGAAGTCTGCGAACGACCGGGAACGGCCTGCAACCCCGTGATTTTCTACGGTGGTGTTGGTGTCGGAAAGACGCATCTGCTCGAGGGCATTGCTCGTGAGTTCAAGCGAACTCGTCCAAGAGCAAGAACGCTGTTTCTGACATCCGAAGCGTTCACGAATTACTTTACAACTGCGCTGCGGAACCGTAGCACACCCGGATTTCGGCAACGCTTTCGCGGCGTCGATCTTCTATTGCTGGATGACTTCGATTTCTTCGACGGTAAGAAAGGAATCGCAGAGGAGTTGTTGCACACGTTTCAGCAACTCACCTCGCAAGGCAAGCAAATCGTGCTCACGGCCGACCGGCATCCGCATCTGCTCACCAAGTTGAGTGATGAACTCGTTTCACGATGCGTCGCGGGACTGCTTTGCAAAATGGACACGCCGGATGCTTCCGCTCGGGAAAAAATCCTAAGTCGCCAAGCCCAACAACTCAATCTAAAAATCACCCCGCCGACACTCGAATGGATTGCGAATCGCTTCCAGAATGTCCGCGAAGGTCAAGGGGCTATCAACATTCTAGCCACGCACGGGCGGATGAATCCCGGCCAAACGTGTTCTTTGGCTTTTGCTCGAACGGCATTGGCTGACTTGGAGCGTGACTGCACCCAAGTCGTCAGTCTGGCCGACATCGAAGCCGCCGTTGCAAAGTTCTTCAATCTGACCGGAGCAGACCTACGATCGGCCGGTCGAAAACGTTCGTTGACCGGCCCACGAATGCTAGCAATGTTCCTTGCCCGCAAGCACACACAAGCGGCTTACAGCGAGATCGGTGATTTCTTCGGCGGACGCAATCACAGCACTGTGATATCGGCGGAGAAACGAGTCGTCGGCTGGCTCGATCAATCCGAAAACCTGCCTGTTGCTCATGAGTCTTGGAGTGTCGGCCAAATCCTTGATACCCTCGAAAAGCAACTGCGAGCCGGCTAGGCGTTGCTTTTTGTTTCTCGCTGCGTGAACAAAACACAAGGACGAAAGCAAGAGTTCAAGCAATGGAGTCGCCGACGCCCTGTTACCGATAGACGTCTAGCATTCCTCTTAAGAAGAGATGTGTGTTCACGCAAGCGAACCCACAACTGTCCTGCCCACGCACATCCGACACAAATACTCCCCGCCGAAAATGCATCGCAATTCGATTTTCGAGCCTTGTTCTCGGAAGTGGTGCAGGTCGAGATTCCATCCCGGTCACTGCGTTTGAACCAAGAACTAACAAGATTGACAAGATATGGAATTGACAACTGGTGTCGTTGTTCACTTGTTGGTGGAACTCGTTTTAGTCATTCGGGTCATGCTCAAACCGCACCGTGATCCGGCATCACGCATTGCATGGATCGCGGTAATTGGTTTCGTCCCGTTCCTGGGGATACTTGGTTATCTGCTGTTCGGCGAAACTAATATAGGTCGCCGCCGTTCCGAGAGACTTCGCCAAGTCCTAGCCGACATGCCGGAAGCACCTCCCATCGATGCTAGTGAGGAAACTAATCTCTCTCCATCGATTCCCTCGAAATACCAGCCGCTGTTTCGGTTAGGTGAATCAATTAGCGGTTTCAAGCCGGTCGGCGGAAACTCAGCAACGTTGATGAAAGACTCTAACACGACAATTGACTCGATGGTCGCAGACATTGATGCCGCGACTGAGCACGTTCACTTGTTGTTCTATATCTGGCTAGCCGACAACAATGGCACCAAAATTGTAGAAGCTCTCAAACGAGCCGCTAGTCGTGGAGTTGTGTGTCGGGCGATGGTCGACAATCTAGGCTCGCGTGCCATGATTCGCTCCGAACACTGGCAATCCATGCAAGACGCTGGCGTGCGATTGGCGATCGCATTGCCAATTGGCAATCCCTTTCTACGCACTTTAATCGGTCGCATCGACCTGAGAAATCATCGCAAAACATTAGTCATTGATGGCCACACCACGTACTGTGGAAGTCAAAACTGTGCCGACCCGGAATTTCTAGTCAAGGCGAAGTACGCTCCTTGGGTAGACGCCGTGATGCGATTTGAAGGTCCGATTGCCCGACAAAACTTGCAACTGTTTGCTAGCGACTGGATGACTTACACCGATGACTCGATGCACGATCTGTTACGTGAACCTCTTGTTGCTCCCGAGCCTGGAATTCCAGCCCAGGTGATCGGCACCGGCCCGACGAGTCGATACTCAGCGATGTCCGAAACCTTCGAAGCATTGTGCTATTCCGCCCAGAAAGAACTCGTCATTTCAACCCCGTATTACATACCGAATGACTCAATTCAGAACGCAATCTGTTCGGCCGCCTATCGTGGGGTGAAGACGACGATGATCTTTCCGGCACGGAATGACTCCTGGGTGGTCGCCGGTGCAAGTCGTAGCTACTACGCGGAACTGCTCGAAGCGGGCGTTGTGATTCACGAATATCAGGGGGGACTTCTCCACACTAAGTCTTTGACATTAGATGGAGAAGTTACACTGATCGGCTCCGCGAACATGGATCGTCGCAGTTTCGAACTCAACTATGAGAACAACATCCTGCTTTGCGATTCTCAACTGACCGAAGCCATGCGAGAACGACAGCAATCATACATCAATCAATCTCAACTTATTTCGTTGGATTCGGTCATTTCGTGGACTTACTCGCGACGACTCTGGAACAACACACTCGCCGTCTTAGGGCCGATTCTTTAACCGCAAGTTGCAAGACCTAGCAACGTCCAGAACGGCGGGCAATGCAAGGATTGCCACTAGTGATCAAATTGGACGAGAGTCGAATTTGAAGACAAGTGAGTCTCGACTTCGAAGCTAGCACTTCTAGATGGAATCGACGAAAGGGGTTCGTTGGCAGCATCCCAATGAATGCAAGAATGGCCACTAGGTCAACATCTCACACCGCTGAATAGAAGCCGAGCCGAACTTGGTCACAGGTTCCAGTCTGAGTGCGTTGAGTCTCCCCAGACCGCCTGCTCCCAAATAACTACAATTCGGCTGCCACGATTGAGAGTGAACTCGGCGAGGAATTTTCCCTCGAAATCTCTTCCACTTGTCATGTGGCTGTCGTAGCATGATGTGATGAGATTTCAACCTAATGCGCTCCGTTCGGTTGTTCTGGTTTTCGGCTGTCTCGGGGTGTTCCTGCATTGCGGATGCTCCACTGGCGACGAAGACTCGACCGCAACCTCGTCGTCATCGAAAGACCTTCGCCCTAAGGACTCGCATGAGCGAATGGTCTGGGAGTTATCCCGGATTCGCTTCGAGTCCCGCAAATCGAACGAGTACTTTGCAACGCAACATGTTGATGCGATGCGGAAGCAGCTAGGCAAGTCCGAGACGAACCAAACCGACCTTCGGCAATTCGAAGCTCTTTGGCTGCTCGCACCTCAAGAGTTGCAACTTGGCGATACCGAAGAAGCGGTTGCGAATTTGGAAGCCGCCAAGCGACTGCTGGAATACGTCGAACCGAAGATGTCCGAGGAACAGATCGAACTGTTCTACATCGATCTTGCAGTTGCTTGGTTGCGGCTTGCCGAAACGCAGAACTGTATCCATTGCGAAACTGGTGAAAGCTGCATTTTCCCGATACGCGACGAAGGAATCCATCGTCAAAAGGATGGCAGTGAGAAAGCCAAGGCCTACCTGATTGAGCTACTTGATCGCCAACCAGACAGTCTCACAGCGAAGTGGCTCTTGAATGTCGCAGCGATGACGCTCGGTGAACATCCGGATGGAGTTCCGACCGCTTATTTGATTCCAGCTGAACGATTCGAATCCGATGAGGATTTCCCCGTTTTTCAGAATATCGCCAAGGAATTGAAGGTCGATACGCTGGGTTGCTGTGGCGGCTCGCTGGTTGACGATCTCGACGGCGACGGCGACCTGGACTGGATGGTGTCGGATTGGGCACCGTCGGGGCAACTTCGATTGTTCCGCAACGATGGAAACGGAGGTTTCGAGGACACGACTGAACAATCCGGGCTCAAAGGGCTGTTTGGTGGACTCAATCTCGTGCAAGCAGACTATGACAACGACGGTGATGTCGACGTCTTGGTATTGCGAGGAGCGTGGTTGGGTGATGCTGGGCAATATCCGAATTCGCTCCTGCAAAACGACGGTGACGGCAATTTCCGCGATGTCTCATTTGAAGTTGGTTTCGGAGATCAGCACTTCGCCACCCAAACCGGGGCATGGGCCGATTTCGATAACGATGGCGATCTCGATTTGTACATCGGCAACGAAACCGCTGCGTCGCAACTATTTGAAAACCAAGGGGATGGGACGTTCCGTAACATCGCTGCGGCGGCAGGTGTCGAGAACAATCGGTATGCGAAGGCCGTTGTTTGGGGCGACTTCGACTCAGACCGGTTCCCCGATCTGTATGTCTCTAATCTGGGAGAAGAGAATCGTCTGTATCGGAATCAACGGGATGGCACGTTCAAAGATGTGGCACTCGAAATGGGTGTCACGGGGCCCATCCACAGCTTTCCCGCGTGGTTCTGGGACTACAACCAAGACGGTCGACTGGATCTCTTCGTGTCGAGTTACCTCGTTGGTATCAAACATGTTGCGGCTGATTACCTGGGGATAGAACACGAATCGGAACCAGATGCCCTCTACCGAAATGACGGCGGAAAGCTAACCGATATTGCCAGTGAAGTCGGGCTGACAAGCGTGACTCAACCGATGGGTGCCAACTTCGGTGACCTCGACAACGACGGTTTCCCGGATTTCTACCTTGGAACCGGATACACCAACATTCGCGGACTTATGCCGAATCGCCTGTTCCACAATCGAAACGGGAATCGCTTCTCCGATGTCACGTCGGCCGCCCGCGTCGGACATCTGCAAAAAGGCCACGGTGTTTCGTTTGCCGACTTCGATGAAGACGGCGATCAAGACCTCTTGCTGGAAATGGGGGGAGCCTATCCCGTCGATGCCTTTCAAAACGTGTTATTTCAGAACCCGGGATTCGGCCATAACTCTTTATCTGTGCGTGTGATCGGTCGTCGGTCGAATCGGTCGGGGATCGGTGCGAGAATCCGAGCGACTTTTCGAGAAACCGAGACAAGTGACGCAAGGACCGTCTATGCCTGGGTTGGGAGCGGTGGAAGTTTCGGCGCGAACCCCCTGCGACAGCATCTTGGGGTCGGCAACGCGAAGAAGATTGACCAACTCGAAATCTTCTGGCCAACCACCGGCGAAACTCAACGATTTCAAGATCTGCCTGTAAACCACATCATCGAAGTCACGGAAGATTCTACGGAAATCGCGAAACGCCCGTATGCCAACATGGAAAAAGTCAGCAGCGATCCGAACTGACCAAGGCCAGGTCGCCAACCCCCACGGTTTATGAGGGAATCTCGGATGAAAACGATGTTTCCAGGTGGTCGCGATTGATACTGCGGCTACAAAGCTTAGTGAAAACCTAGAAACTCGTGAGCTCCGCTCAAGATAGATCGTTGGGGCAGTCGAGTTCGCAACAACGCAAAAGTACAG
Source organism: Thalassoroseus pseudoceratinae (assembly GCF_011634775.1). Taxonomy (NCBI): domain Bacteria; kingdom Pseudomonadati; phylum Planctomycetota; class Planctomycetia; order Planctomycetales; family Planctomycetaceae; genus Thalassoroseus; species Thalassoroseus pseudoceratinae. The sequence goes on along the minus strand of NZ_JAALXT010000002.1, from coordinate 814,588 downwards.
TCAGCAAGACTACGGATTTCGGTGAAGTAATTCACAAATATTTCCCGAAGATTAAACAAAACCGGTTGACTTTACGGTCATCTCTGGCATCATGGGTGCCAATTCTATCGAAAAGCGGAATATTCTTTCCCGCAACACAAATCAGAATTTCACTTCTCGAAACCCTTCTTTTCCTCGTTTTAAGGAACTCTATTGTGCCTCGAAAGTACCAACGCGGTGCGTTCACGCTCATCGAACTGCTAGTGGTGATCGCGATTATTGCGATTCTTATTGCTCTACTGCTTCCGGCAGTTCAGCAAGCGCGTGAGGCTGCACGTCGAACAGAATGTAAGAACCACCTGAAACAAATTGGCTTGGCTGTCCACAACTTCCACGATGTCAATGGCGGTCTTCCACCGCTGACCCTGGCGTCCACACGCGCCTCGTTTTGGGTCATGATCCTGCCTTACCTGGAACAACAAAACGCGCAAGATGCGTTTATCAACGGTGCGAATGCCGGCACTGACAAAACGGCGATCGGGCTCAGTATGGAAACGAACTGGGACCGTCTCAACGCTTCCGAGAGAGAAGCCATGGGCTCTATCCCTGATTATTTCTGTCCGTCACGACGCGCCAGTGGAACCAAAGACACTGGCTCACAGCGTGGCCCGCTTGGGGATTACGCGGTGGTATTCCTCTACCGAGAAGTTGATGACAACACCAACTCCGAAGACAGCTGGTGGGGACACTACGACCCCTGCAGCGGCAGTCATGTAAACCGTCAAAAAGGTGCCATTCGCGTGTCCAAAGCGACTGATTGCTCCAACGACAATCGAAAAGCTGAGACTTGGAAAGTCCGTGCCGCATTCCGTGATATCACGGATGGCTTGACCAATACGGCCATTGTCGGGGAGAAGCATATCAGCGCGGATGAAATTGGCCGGTGTTGTAACGAGAATCACACGGATGGTTCATGGGCATTCTCGGCCGGTAGTTGGCGTGAATACCAAGTCGCTCGGAACATTCGTCACCGGTTCGGCAAGGGAGCCAACGATGACGGCAACGGTGCCGACCCCGCCCGTGACGTCGGTTTCGGAAGTTGGCACCCAGGAGTCTGTCACTTCTTGCTCGGTGACGGCTCTGTCCGTGGACTCAGCGACAACGTACCGGAGCTGATTCGTCGCCAGCTTGGTCACCGCTCAGACGGGACGACCTTTGAGCTTCCGTAACGCTTAATCACAACATGAACGTCCGGTCACATGACATGGGCCGCCCCGAAAAGGCGGCCCGTTTTTAGTTATCGTCCACCAATAGATTTAAACGCGGGATTGACAATGAAAACCTCAATGGCTTCGACGCTGGCCATCTTTGCCTGTTCACTGCTTATGGGATGTGGCGGCAGTGACAACTCTTCACTAAGCGGGACCGTGAAGTTTTCGGACGGCACCCCTTTAACTCAAGGAACTATTGTTTTCACAAGTAGCACCTACGAGACCGAGGCCCGGATTAACAATGATGGCACGTTCAGCGTGGAAGGCATCGGCAACGATGAAGCCGGCGCGCCCCCTGGAACCTATAAAGTCTGGTTCCGTGATGTGGGCGGTCAAGCGGATTTGAGTGCCCACTCGGAAGATGGTAGTGAGAACGAAGACAGTGCCAAAACAGACTTCTTGGTCGCGGAAAAATTCACAACAGTGGGTGCGACAGACATCACGAAAGAAGTGGAGAGTGGAAGCAACGAATTTGAGATCACTGTGGAGAAACCGTGAGGTTCAATCATTGGAATGGTTGCTTGAGGGCGGCGAGATTTCGAATGATCCCCTCACACACGATTCGTTGCGGTGCCGTCATTTTGGCGGCATTGTTGTGTTCGTCATGCAGTCGTGAATCGTCCCCCGTTGAAACCAGCGAGCAGAAACTCGACAACCGTAATGAAGCGGCGGCCTCGCCGAAAGAAACTCGCTTCGCAAAGTTGCCGCACCAACAATCGCGTGCTACGGAAATGTCACCGGCTCAGCCGACGGATTGGTTAGAACTTGTCGAGCCAACCGGTTTCGACTTCGCCTATCAAGACGGAAGCGAAGCCGGTTACTACCAGTTGCTGGAATCGGTTGGTGGTGGAGTCGCTCTGTTCGACTTCGATCGCGACGGCGATCTGGACGTCTTCGTGACCGGCGGGGGATATTTCGAAGAAATTCCCATTCAGGCGCGTGGTCACCGGTCGGCCTTGTTCCGCAACGATGGCGACTGGAATTTCGTTGACATCACCGAGCAGATGGGGCTAGCAGAAGCGGCATTTTATTCTCACGGTTGTACCGTTGGGGATGTTGACGCCGACGGCTGGGACGATCTGTTCGTCTGCGGTTTCCAAGGCTGTCGCCTGTTCCGTAATAACGCCGGATCAGGGTTCGAGGATGTCACCACCAAATCGAAATTGCAGTTCGACGGCTGGGGAGTAACGGGGGCATTCGCTGATGTCGACCGTGACGGCGATTTAGATCTGTATCTCGTCACCTACGCAGATTGGAAACCGGATCATACCCGTGAGTGCAAGAACGATCAGGGTATGCGTGACGTCTGCGGGCCCACCAAGTTTCCGGGAAGTCGTGACGTCCTTTGGCGTAACCGGGGTGATGGAACTTTCGAAGATATCAGTACACAGGCTGGGCTTGTCGACCGTAATCGCGGCCTGGGAATCGTCTGTGCTGACGTCGATGATGACGGCTGGATTGATTTGTTCGTCGTCAACGACGTCGAGGAAAATCAACTCTACCTCGGCGGGCCAGAATTGCCCTTCCGTTCCGTGGGTGAAATCGCAGGAGTTGCCTATTCCGATAGCGGCGAACGCGAAGGGTCAATGGGAGTCGATGTCGGCGACTTCAATGGCGACGGTTTGGCCGACCTTTGGTACACGAATTATGCCTTCCAGGACAATTCGCTGCTGCAAAAGGTTCCGGGAATCAGTTACGTGAATGTGACCAATGTTATTGGTCTCCGTGGGACGTCACGCCGGTGGGTCGGATTTGGAACCGCGTTAGCCGACTTAAACAGCGATGGTTGGCAAGACATTTTCATTGGCAATGGGCACGTCGTTTACGAGCGTTTCGATAGTCCCTATTACCAGCCGGCTCAACTTTTTGAGAATCAACAGGGTCAGCAGTTCGCCGAAATCACCGAGAAAGGTGGCCCATTTTTCAGCGTACCGCATTCGATCCGCGGGACGGCTGTCGGTGATCTCGACAACGATGGCGGTCTCGATCTGGTCGTCGTGCAGCAAAACGATCCGGTCGCCATGTTGCGGAATCGACAACCAGCCAAGCACTGGGTACGAGTCCTTCTTCAAGGGAAGGAATCGAATCCGAATGCCGTCGGAGCGGAAGTGTCTGCACCGTTCGATGGCCGCACACTCACACGCTGGGTGCGGGGAGGCGGGGGATACTGCTCGTATTTCGATCCGCGAATCCTATTCCCGCAAACGGATCCCCAACCCGTCGATGTCACTGTCCACTGGCCGAGTGGTCAAACCGAAGTCTTCCGGCAACTGGAACCGATGAGAACGCACAAGCTCACTGAGGGTGACGGTCAGCATGTCGACACCAGCCAATGATTCGCAACGCCATCCGATTCGTGAGTTGGTCGTTATTCTAACGGGAGTGCTGCTAGTCGTTGGAATAGTATTGGGCGGATGGTGGTATGCATCGCAAGCCGACCCCACGCCCTCGGAACTCGACGAAGCTAGAGTTCTGCTCGATGAAATCAAAGCGGGAACGAACGCCTCCGCGAGACTCGAAACCGCCCAAAAAGCCGAGCAGAAGCTTCGCCAATTTCTCCAAGAAGAATCGAATCAAGAAGATGCCGCGGACTTGCTGCTGCTTGCCGCTCGTTTGATTCAATCCCCGGTCGAGAACTTGGAAGGGCAAGTCGACCGCATTGATTTGTCGTTGGTCCCAACCCCCGACTTGGCAACGATGGCTTTCATCACCCTCAGCGTGGGTCAACACGCGATTGCGGACCAAGTCATTTCAGAAGCAGTGACACGCACAGCAAACGATCGCTCGTCGCAGCGTGAGCAGGTACTTCGTTTGGCGGCGATGATTCGGTATGAACTGGGTCGCAGAGACGAGGTGCTCGCTCATTGTCACGAGTTGATCGAATTGGCTCCTGAGGATCCGGGCCCGTATCGCGTGATGGCATTTGTCTACGAGGATCGCCAGGAGACGAAGCAGTTGGCGGAGGCGTTGCGTCAATTGATCCAACGAACTGACCATCCGGCTGACGATCCGTTTCAACTAAAACGCGTGGAAGCTTTGATCACACTTGGAGAAACCGCCGCTGCCCGCAAAGAATTCGACACTTTAGAGGTGGAGTCTCTCCAAATAAGTGCCGATGCCCCGATGGTTCGTGCGAAATTGCTGGAGCTAGAGGGACGACTCGATGAGGCCAGCGTCGTCGCCAATCGTGTTCTAGCCGAGAGGCCAGACGATGTGGATGCGTTGTCGCTCTTGGCTCGTGTGAATGCCGCCCAAGGGGATTTGGATGCCGCGATTGACCGGCTCCGAAGAGTCTTGGAACTAACACCGTCCGATGAGAAAGTTCATTATCAACTTGGCAAAATCCTTGCGCGGCAAGGGAAGTTGGAAGAAGCTCAGACGCATATCGATCGGCATCGAGAATTGCTGGATACGAAAGTTCTGCTGAACCGTCTGGAACATTTAGCATCGCAACGACCCGCCGACATCGAAATCCGAAAACGAATCGCTAAGCTGTATCGCAGCTTGAGTTGGGAGCCAGAAGCAAGATTCTGGGATCACGCTGCCGAAGCCGCCGCATCCTTCGGTCAATGAAAGCAGACTTCTTCATGGAGCCATCGTCAAGACATTCGAGTCGCGTCTGCTTGCGACTCTCCTCCCCTGCGCGTCGCCCCTATGTCGTAAGTTTGGTGATGGTCATCGTCGCAGGGTGCAGTCCAGACAACACACCAGACTCGGACCGCAAAGTCCAAACGGCATCTCACGCGGAAACGCCCGTCGCGGAAGATATTCGCAACGCACCACTTCCCCATACGTTCGACAAGCGTGCGGAACCTCGGCCGGCACGTGAGACAGATTGGTTCGAAGATAAAACCGCCTCATCTGGAATCGATTTCGCTTACCGAGACGGCAACGAGGCCGGATTCTACACGCTCTTGGAAACGGTTGGCGGCGGTGTCGGAATGATCGACTACGATCAAGACGGCGACTTGGATTTGTACTTCACCGGTGGCGGCATGTTGAACGGCCCGCCACTCACTGTCCAAGGTCGGCAACCAGCGTTATTCAGAAACGACGGAAATTGGAAGTTCACCGATGTGACTCAGTCGGTCGGGCTTAACGAGAGCGATCAGCAACATCGTGTCTATACACATGGTGTTGCTGTCGGCGACTACAACAATGACGGGCTCCCGGACCTTGCAGTCACGGGATACGGCAAATGCCGCCTCTTTCGCAACGAGAATGGTTCCCAATTTGTCGATGTCTCAGAGGAAGCCGGGATCGTCGGGAATCGCTGGTACACAGCAGCCGCTTGGCTCGACATGGATCAGGACGGCGACCTTGATCTGTATGCAGCCACGTATTGCAAGTGGACTCCCAAAGACCACATTGAATGCACGCAACCGACCGCCGATGGCGGCAAGATTCGTGAACCCTGCGCTCCCAGTCAATACCCCGGGGATAGAGACTCCCTTTGGCAGAATCATGGGGATGGCACATTCGAGGACGTGGCCGAAACCGCTGGACTGACCGAAAGCCATCGCGGCTTAGGCGTCCTCACGGCCGACTTCGATCAAGATGGACGAACCGACATTTTTGTCGCCAACGACGTCGACCAAAATGATTTGTACTTCGGCAATGGAGACGGGACCTTCACGAACGAAGCGTTGCGTTCCGGTGTTGCATTCTCTCCGACAGGAATGGCCGAGGGGTCGATGGGAGTCGAAGCCGGCGATGTCGACGGTGACGGCCTAATCGATCTTTTCTATACCAACTTTGTCGGCCAAGATAATTCGCTCTACCGCAGTGCTGGTGATCGCATTTTTCTGAACGCTGCGGATCGCTTCGGCATCCTGGGAATCTCGCGGTTGTGGGTCGGATTTGGCACAGCACTCTGTGACTTTGACGGAGATGGTTGGCAGGACCTCTTTGTCGCCAACGGTCATGTCTTCTACGGATCGAAAAACAGTCCTTATTATCAACCTCAACAACTGCTTCAAAATCAGAATGGGAAGCGTTTCGAGAACATCAGCAACGTCGGTGGCCCGTACTTCAGTGTTCGTCGTGCCGCTCGCGGGACCGCAGCGGGTGATCTCGATAATGATGGAGATTTCGATCTCGTCGTCGTTCATCAAAATGAGCCGCCCGCACTGCTCCAGAATCGGAAATCCAACCAACACTGGGTTCGGCTTCAACTCCACGGAACAGAGTCCAACCGCGATGCAATCGGAACACGAGTCTCTATCGTGTATAATGAACGAACTCTGACTCGCTGGGTCCGTGGCGGCGCGGGGTACTTGTCGTCATCAGACTATCGAATTCTCTTTCCAAGAGCGGACGAGACCCCGGCAACCGTAACGGTCCACTGGCCGACTGGTAGGCACGAACAATTCTCTGAACTCGCTGTGAATCAAACCCATGAGCTCGTCGAAGGTCGAGGGAAGAAACTCCCCAGTTCCGAAGGACAATGAAGGCGGTCCACGCCCTCATCGACGCTGGGTTTGGTTTCTCGCAGTTGCTGCAACACTGACCGCCGTGACGGTGTTCGCCCTATTCTTCAGACCGGACCAACAAAAAACTGACATCCCAGACGCCCGTGCTGCACTCGCCAAGGCCGTTAAGGAGAAGCGACCGCGTCGGCAACTTTCTCTGGTAAGACGAGCCAAACGACGGTCGCAGCACTTCACAACGACGACTGGTGAACTTTTATGGTGCGTCGCGCAACTTTTGGAGCACCAAATCACCCAAGATCCAATCTCAAAAAGCGATCGCGAGACGATCGACGATTTAGCCGATCGAGTCTCTGCCGTTGAATTTGAAACCGAAGATCTACTCATTTCCACACTCATTTGCGCACAGACTAACGAGACCGAACTCGGCCTAGTGTTAGCCGACTCTTTGATCGAACACGAGCAGCCTCGGGACGAGATCCTCAAAACCGTTGCAATGATGCGATTTCAAGCGGGCAAGTACGATGCCGCCATCCAAGTCTGCAAGGAACTCACTCAACAGTTCCCAGATGATCCACTTGCCTGGGACATGCTGCTGTCGATTTACGAGGGACGGGGCCACCGACTACAACTGATTGACATCTACGAGAAACTCATCTCGATCAAACCTCACACGAGCGATCAATACCGTACTAGGTTGGTGCAACGACTGATTGAAGTCGGCGATGTATCCCGCGCTCGCAACGAATACGAGCAGTTGCAGAACGAAGCATCAGCAGACGCTCCTTTGCTAGCAGCGCAGCTATTTTTCCTAGAGGGCAATTTCGACGAAGCCTTGAAACAACTCACAGGTGTGCTAGAAACCGACCCGGCAAATCTGCAAGCCCTCGTACTTCTAGGACGCATCCAACTAGCACAAGCTCGATCACGCGATGCGATCAACACATTACTGCAAGTTTTAGATGCCTCTCCGCAACATCGAGAAGTGCACTACTTGCTATCGCGAGCTTATGTGAACAACGACCAACCAAAGCTTGCCGCTAAGCATGCACGCATTCACGAGCAACTTCACTCAGCCCAGAAACAAGGGGCTCGAAATGATTAACCTTCAAAAACTCAGCCGCGAATTCAGAACAACACTTCGTGGCATATCGTTACTACTTCTCTGTCACCTAGCAATGGGTTGTGAATCGGAAAATACCGACCCATCGAAGTCTCAAACTGCGACAGTGACATCAGAAGACACTGAAAACATGACGGCTCATGAACGCATGACGTCATGGCTTCGTACAATTGCCGATTCGACGGCGGAGGAACATCCCTTTCTGGGCAGCAAGCGAGCCAAAGAACTCGCATCCTTTGTCCGCGAAGTGGAAGACTTTTACGGCGACAACATTCCCGCTGACTTCCGATCTTGGCACCTCTTTTATTCCTCCGGCAAGGCCGAGGTTCGACTTGGGAACCTGAAAGCTGGAATCCAGAGACTAAAAACCGCAAACCGCCTGGCAACCCAGGTCGACTTTAGTCAAGACCCGCTCGCAACTCAAAACCCGTCGGCCCCCGAAAGCAACCTAAACCAATACTATCGGAACCAGACCCGGTTTTACCTGGCGGTTGCAATGCTCAGGTTGGGCGAAACACAGAATTGCTGCGCACAAAACAACGCGGAAAGCTGTATTCTTCCGATTCAAGGTCGTGGACTACATACCCGCCAGGAAGGCTCACGACAGGCAATGCAATACTTCCTGCAAATTCTAGAAGATTCACCAGACGAGGTTGACGCGAACACTGCTGTCGAACTCGTTGAGTCATCACGATGGCTACTAAACATTGCTAGCATGACGCTAGGCGAATGGCCGGAAGGAATTCCAGAAGAATACCGTGTGTCCGAAGACTTCTTCCATGCCACACCAGATTTCCCGCGTTTCACTAATGTTATGCCCGATTTGCATCTAGATACATTCAATCTTTGCGGTGGCGCAGTTGTGGATGATTTCGATGGCGATGGCTACCTCGACATCGTGACTAGCACATGGGACACGCAGGGAGAAATGCGATTCTTTCATAATAACCAAGATGGAACGTTCGAGGACCGAAGTGTGGATTCGCAACTTGGCGAATTCTTGGGTGGTCTGAACATGGTGCATGCCGACTACGACAACGACGGTGATCTCGATCTCTTCGTCGTCCGCGGGGCTTGGTTGCAAGAGCACGGCCAACACCCCAACTCATTGCTAGAAAACAATGGCCACGGTGTCTTCACTGATGTCACAATTCCAGCGGGACTCGCAGACGAAAACTACCCATCCAAAACTGCTGCTTGGGCTGACTACGACAATGATGGCGACTTGGACCTCTTTGTGGGGAATGAATCGACAACGAGGCTCCGCGCGAAGAACCAACTGTTTCGGAATAACAGCGATGGCACATTTACGGATGTGGCTAGTGACGCCGGTTTAAACCAGCAGCTATTTTCTATGGGAGCTGTTTGGGGAGACTACGACAACGACCGTTTCCCAGACCTATTTATCGCAACCGGTTTTAGTGATCCTCTCACTGCTCTAGACGGTGGGGGGCCGAATCGTTTATTCCACAATGATGGTGAGGGGCATTTCGTCGATGTCGCAGTCGACCTTGGAGTGACAAAGCCTATCGCTGCGTTTCCCGCTTGGTTCTGGGACTACAACAATGATGGTGTACTTGATCTCTACGTAGGATGCTCATCGGGGCCTGTTGGCGTTCTCGTCTCGGAACACCGCTTCGGTCGGAACCACCTCTTTGCGGGCGATGGGGCGGGTGGATTCACAGACGCGACGGAATCCGTTGGGCTAACCTACCCGTCACAACCGATGGGGGCGAACTATGGTGACTTGAACAATGACGGGTTTCCGGATTTTTATCTTGGCACTGGTAACATCGAGTATTCAGAGTTGCAACCGAATGTCATGTTCTTGAATGAATCGGGACAACGTTTCACAAATGTCACCTATGCCGGTGGATTTGGCCACTTGCAAAAAGGCCATGGGGTTTCATTTGCAGACCTGGATAACGATGGAGATCAAGACGTTTACGTTCAACTTGGTGGAGCGTGGCCGGGAGACAAGTATTATGACGCCCTCTTTGAGAACCCGGGATTCGACAACCACTGGTTAAGTATTCAGCTGGAAGGTCGGCAGAGTAATCGATCGGCGATCGGTGCCCGGATTCGAGTTGAAATTCGTGAGAATGGAAAATCGCGGACGATCTACAAACATGTTTGCAGTGGTGGTAGCTTTGGTGGAAACCCTCTTCGACAATCGATCGGACTCGGACAGGCCGACCGGATCGACAAGTTAGAGATCTATTGGCCAACAAGCGACACTACGCAGACGTTCCAGAATGTTGCCGTCGATCAATTCATCCACATCGTTGAAGGCGAAGATAAAATCTTGCAACAAGAGTTAAGGTCATTCAAACTCGGCAGTCCATCATACTAGACTGTTTCACAGACACTACACCCGCGGAGTATGCCAGGAAACCGAGCGTCATAGTCTCTGCCACTAACAGTATACGACACTCGGTTAGCATCTGATTGAACTGCAATTGTTTCGGACTCGTCGGTCGTCTTTGGGTTTGACAGAAGTGAGTCCGCCGTTTAGTCATTTTCTGATTCGGGTTGAAAGAAAACCGCCAGCCAAACAGTTGGCTCTTCTGGTGATGTCCAGTCGACGCGATGTTTGCGGTGAGCCGGAATCAAAACCCAATCACCGGGCGTTAACTGTTGTGACTCGCCGTCGGCATAGACTAAAGTCGCCTCCCCCTTCAAGACAACAACCCATTCGGTCTCCTGTTGGTCATACCAAGAGTCGTCTGCGGTCTTGTGTCCAGTAGAGACAATCCGTTCGATGCGAACGTGCTGATTGGCAGCAAGAACTGTAATGAGTTCTTCTGGCAGATCCGTCGGCAAGTCGGCGAAGAGATTGTCCATTATTCATTCTCTAAATACTGAAATCGAGGCACTTGTTGGCCTTCGACTTCAACAGTCTCTAGAAACATCGCGAGTGGACGCACCCATAACCCCTTCTCGCCATAATCTTGACGGTAGACGACTAACTCTTCCTCCGTTTCACTGTGCCGAGCGACTCCCAGTACGAGATACTCATGTCCCTTGTAGTGACGATAACGTCCTTGATGAATGCTCATTCTCGTTGTTTCTATTCTTGAAGACTTCTCGATCGCGGCTGAAATTGTTCTCGACACCGAGTATAGTCAAATTTCGCTCAACATTTGAGAACCTGCGTGGGGTTTTGCGTCATAATTGACGTGTTCAGATCGATCGCGAGATTGTTCGCTCATCAAGAAAGTGGTGTCGTTTCTATGGTCTATTCAAAAGTCGCAATCATTGCGAGTTGCTTCCTCTCGATTGTCGTCACGAACAAGGGTATGACGCAGGAAGTCACGTCTCCTTTTAAGATTGAACGCACGGTTGCCACGCAAGGATTTGATGGCAAGTTCTGTTGGGTCCATGCCCGAGCTGGGGCAGTTCCGTCAACAGCAGGTTCCGAGGCGATGGTTGTCATGACGCTTCAAAAGTTGCAGCTGTCCGGCTCCGATGTCTTTTATGCACTCAACGAAATGCGGACGACGAATCTCGGAAAGTCGTGGACTCCCCCCGTCGAACTTCAATCATTCGCCCGAGTTCCATTTGCGTTCGATGGGCACGATGATTTGGAAATGACGGTTTGTGATTTCACCCCGCAATGGCACGCGAAAACGGAAACACTCCTTGGAACCGGTCACACAGTTGTATACGAGAATAACCGCGTCCGCAAAATACGCCCACGTGAAGTTGCCTACGCGGTCTACCACCCAAGCCAAGAAACCTGGGCAAAATGGCGAACTGTCGAATTGCCGAATGAACCGAAATTTCGAAACGCCGGTGCCGGATGCGGACAACGTGCCGACCTGCAAAACGGCGAGGTTCTACTGCCGATCTACTTCAAAGAAATTGGTGAGACGCAATACGCCACGACGGTGCTGCGGTGTCAGTTCGATGGAGAAACGCTCCGCTACCGCGAACACGGTACCGAAATGAGCGTGGATGTAAAGCGTGGCCTCGCTGAGCCGTCAATCACGGAATACGATGGGCGATACTTTCTCACGATGCGTAACGACGATCATGGGTATGTCTCGGTCAGCGAGGGCAACGACTCATTGAAGTTTTCGCCGCCCAAGAAATGGACGTTTGACGACGGTTCGGACCTAGGAAATTACAACACGCAACAACATTGGGTCCGGCATCCAATCCATGGTCTATGGTTGGTTTACACACGTCGAGGGGCTGATAACGACCACGTCTTCCGTCACCGGGCGCCGCTGTTCATTGCCAAAGTCGACCCAGAACGATTGCACGTAATCCGCGCGACTGAGCAAATCGTTGTGCCGGAGAAGGGCGCACGTCTGGGAAATTTTGGCATCACGGAAGTCAGTGAAAACGAAACTTGGATCACCGCGACCGAGTGGATGCAAGGAATCCCCCCGAATCCGCACGACCCTCGGCCATTGGTGAAGCGTGGAGCCGATAATCGTGTTTGGGTTGTCAAACTAAATTGGGCGAAGTCCGCGTCTGGGGCACAGTGAGCCAAACGGAATCCGTCGCCAAACGAAAGTTTCTTCCGAATCCCCGATGCAAGCAACCCGGCGAAAACGTATCATGAATGCTTGATTGGTTCCGCTGAGAATGCGAATATGCCATGAGCGTTCTTCGTGAATGGCCCCGCCCCAAAGTCGCCGTGGATCTCGATTGCAACGGGTTCCGGTAATTGATTGCTTGCAATGAAACACATCATGACGATACGACATAGCCTTAAATCGATTCTCCAAGGGGTCTGCTATGTGTTGATTCTTTCCGGTGGCAGTTCCGCGTTTCTTGGCAACTGTTTTGCCTCGGACGATTCGCAATTCTACACCGACGAGGTCAAACCTCTCCTGCGGGAACGATGCTACGCGTGTCACGGGGCGTTGAAACAAGAAGCTGACCTGCGTCTGGACACGGGTGATTTCATCCGACGCGGCGGCGATTCCGGATCGGCCATTGATCTGACATCCGTCGAAAGTAGTCTCATTCTGGACCGCATTTCGGATCCCGATCCGGCCTTGCGAATGCCGCCAGAATTTGAGGGAGAGCCGCTTTCCGCCAAACAGATTGAAATCATTCGCCAGTGGATTGCCAACGGAGCGAATGCTCCAGCCGATGAGAAACCCGAGGACGATCCCAAAGATCACTGGGCCTTTCAGCCGATTGTTCGCCCTAAAACACCGGTCGCGAACTCCGATTGGATTCAAAATCCGATTGACGCATTCGTGGCAGCGGGACACCAGAAACATGGTCTTACACCGCAACCGAAAGCAGATCGGCTGGTTTTGCTGCGTCGATTGTATCTCGACTTGCTCGGTGTACCGCCAACTTCCGCAGAGATCGCTGCCTTCGAGGAGGATACGTCGGCCGAGTGGTACACGAAAGTCGTCGATCAATTGCTCGATGATCCCCGACATGGAGAGCGTTGGGGACGTCATTGGATGGACATTTGGCGGTACAGTGATTGGTGGGGGTTGAACAAGCAACTCCGAAACAGCCAGAAACACATCTGGCATTGGCGGGATTGGATTGTGGAATCCCTGAACGAAGATATGCCGTATGACGAAATGGTGCGGCTCATGCTGGCTGCGGACGAGTTGCACCCCACGGACTCCGATAAACTGCGAGCCACCGGGTATCTCGCCCGGAATTTCTACCTGTTCAACCGAGCCCCATGGATGGAGGAAACGGTCGAGCATGTCAGCAAAGGTTTTCTTGGAATCACGCTCAATTGTGCCCGCTGTCACGATCACAAGTTTGATCCGTTTGATCAAGAAGATTTCTATCGGATGCGTGCATTCTTCGAGCCGTACCTCGTCCGACAGGACCTCGTGCCAGGGGAAACCGATTTTTCGCGTGATGGCATTCCGCGGGTCTACGATGCTCTGCTCGACAAACCGACGTATTTGTACATCCGTGGCGACGAACGCACGCCGGACAAATCGACCAAAATTGAACCGAACGTCCCGACTGTCTTGGCATTCGATGAACTGATCGTGGAACCCGTGTCGCTTCCGCCGGAAGCCTGGCAACCGGAGCGACGGGATGGGGTGCTCAACTCCTACATCGCGGATGCAACACGTCAATTCGAGGCCGCGGAAGAAAAACTCTTGAAACTACGAGCCACTCAGGAAATTTCAGTCACCGAGGAGACGAATGTCTCTCAGGCGGAAAGTGAATCCGCGAAAACCGAACTCGAACTGTGTGAACTTGAGTTTGCCGTCGCAAAAGTGGCCTTGGAAAGTGTGGAACGACGCGTAAAAGCCGTCAAAGCGTCTTGGGACGATGCGGATTCTGAGTCGGCTCATGAGGCCATCCGCGGGGAACGTCAGCTTGCAGTCGCCAAGGCCCAACTTGAGTTGGCCAAGGCTCAGCAAAAGCTCACGAATGCGAAAGACGATCAAAAGTCGAACGCGAAAAAATCCGTCACCGCGGCGGAAAAAGTCCTTGCGGAAGCTCAGACGAAGCTGAACAAACCAATTTCGGAATCAGAGACATTCACACCCTTTTCTGGTGCGAAATGGTCGGCTACTCGCTTCTTGAGCTCCGGAAAAGACGACCCGCCGCCATCGACGCCATCAACCAGCACCGGACGTCGGACAGCACTCGCGAACTGGATCACCGACCGACGAAATCCGCTGACGGCAAGGGTGGCCGTCAATCATATTTGGACGCGGCATTTCGGAAAACCGCTGGTGCCGACGGTGTTCGACTTCGGTCGCAAGGGTCTTCCTCCAACTCACCCCGAACTTCTCGACTGGCTTGCCGTCGAATTGATGGAGAGCGGGTGGAGCATGAAGCACATTCATCGCCTCATCGTCACCTCCAGCACCTATCGTATGAGTTCCACAAAAATCGGTGCGGAAACAAACATCGAAATCGATGCCGAGAATCGCTTTCTGTGGCGGCGAATCCCGATTCGATTGGAATCACAAGCAGTACGCGACTCGCTCTTAGCACTTGCCGGCACGTTGGATTTGTCGATGGGAGGACCGCCGATCCCCTCCGCCGCACAAGCGAAATCCAATCGACGGAGTCTCTACTTCTTCCACTCCAACAACGAACGCAACCAGTTTTTGACAACTTTCGATGAAGCGTTGGTGAAAGATTGTTATCGCCGCGAGCAAAGCATCATCCCACAGCAAGCGTTGGCGTTGACCAACAGCGAGCTTGTTCTGGATGCGTCAAAGCAGATTGCAACGCGACTCTCAAACACGCACAAGGCCGATGAAAATTTCATTCGCGAAGCGTTTCGCCAGTTGCTTGGAATGAATCCCAACGCGGAGGAGATTGCGGCCAGTCAGCAGGCGATCTCTGCTTGGAAGTCGCTCGAAGGCAAAACCAATCTCGATGCCCGCGTGAATCTTATTTGGGTATTGGTCAATCACAACGACTTTGTCACGTTGCGTTGACCCGTTAGGAATAGAAAATGATGCATCATCGTCGCACCTTTCTGGCCGACATGGGTATGGGTTTCACAGGGTTGGCCCTGGGTGCCCTCTTACACCGTGAGGGAGTGGCCAAGGAACATCACTGGTCGCCACCGACCGGACAACCGCACTTCACTCCAAAGGCGAAGAGCGTCATTTGGTTGTTCATGAATGGCGGTGTCAGCCAGATGGAGAGTTTCGACCCGAAGCCGATGCTGAACAAGTACGGCGGAAAGACAATTGCCGAAACACCATTCGCCGATGCCCAGGATCCTGAAAAGTTGGCGTTGGAACGTTTGGTCGTTCCCGATGGTAATGGAAATCAACGCAACACCCTTTATCCGCTTCAGACGGGCTATCGAAAACACGGGGAAAGTGGAATCGAAATCAGCGATTGGTTTCCACACCTCGCCAAACAGGCGGACAAGCTGGCCGTCGTGCGTTCGATGTGGACGACCGACAGCAACCACGGAGCACAAACCCAATTCCACTCCGGGCGGCATCGCAATGAAGGAGATTTTCCGACCCTGGGGGCCTGGGTGCATTACGGGTTGGGCTCGCTCAACGAGAATCTACCGCAGTTCATTTCCATCGGCAAACGTGAGTACTGGAACAAGCGGGATGGACATTATCTGGGACCATCACACGACGCCGTTCCATTGAGAATTGATCCAAAGAACCCGCTGAATTACAGCCGTCCCGCTCGGGCGTTTCATCCAGACGAACGAGCAATCGGTGAGAATCTCATTGGGCAGCTAAATACAATTCGGGGCGTCGAGTACCCCGATGACCCCGCCCTCACCGCGAGAATCGCATCGTATGAACTTGCGTTTCGGATGCAGCAATCCGTCCCCGACGTTGTGAACTTCGCCCAAGAGACTGCCGAGACGCAGGAGTTGTACGGCATCAACCAGCCCCATTCAAAGCAATTCGGTATGCAGTTGCTCGCCGCCCGTCGCATGGTGGAACGTGGCGTGCGATTTATCCAGATTCAACATGGCGGCGGTGGAGCCGGAGCCTGGGACGCTCATCGCGGCTTGAAGGCTAATCACTCCAAGAACGCCAAGGCTGTCGATCAACCGATCGGTGGATTGCTCGCCGACTTGGATCGTCGAGGGCTTCTCGATGAAACTCTGGTCGTCTTCGCCTCCGAATTTGGTCGGACACCGGGATCGCAAAGTTCCGATGGTCGTGATCACCACATCTTTGGTTTCTCGGTTTGGATGGCAGGCGGTGGATTGAAACGCGGTGTTGTCCATGGTGCGACCGACGAGATTGGCTTCCACGCTGTAGAGAATCGCCATTATGTGACAGACATTCATGCCACGATTCTGAAACAACTCGGTCTCGATTCCCGCCGACTCGAAATCCCCGGTCGCAAACGGCTAGATATCGATCATGGCCACCCCATCGACGAGATTATCGCATAGAACGAATTGTGTCCTTCGCTGAACAACATCGGCGCAATGAAAAAGCCTCGTGTTCCATTCGAACACGAGGCTTTCTTTTTTGTCGACTCGAAATCACGCCGCTTTGGTGCGGTTTCCTCGGTTCATCAGCCAAAGGAGAGCCGGGCTGGCAACGTAGATGGAACTGTAGGTTCCGACGATCACGCCCAACACCAAACAGAATGCGAAGCCATGAATCCCCTCGCCACCGAACCAGTAGAGAATCGCAACCACAATCCAAGTGGTGAGCGATGTCAGCAACGTTCGTGAGAGCGTTTGGTTGAGGCTGGTATTAATCATTTGCTCCGTGAGAGCGGGGTTCTTTCCACGGACTTCCCGGATTCGGTCAAACACCACGATCGTATCGTTGAGCGAGTAACCGACAATCGTCATGAATGCGGCAATCATCGGCAAATTGATTTTGAAGTCTTCCAGCTTCAGGACGGTAATGCCCAGTTGAGACGCACCGTAGGAAACCAACGCCACACCGCCGAGCACGACAAGCACGTCGTGCACCAATGCCAACACAGCGGCCAAACCGAAGGTAATCCGTTGGAAGCGGAACCAAATGTAAGCGACGATGGCAACCAAACTCACCAACATCGCCATCAAGGCCGATTGTTGCATTTCGTCCCCGACGGAACTGGAGAAGTTATTCACTTCTGCGAAGTCCGCCTCGGCAAATCCGCTGACCATGTTGCTCACGGCTTTATCGAGATTCTCACGCTCGACAACCGGAACGACCTGGATCGTCGCGGATGCGTACACCGTTTCGGTCTGAGCAGAGCCGTCTTCGCCTTCTTGAACTTCGGAAGACTCTTCCAAATCGACAATTTTGAAGAGTGACTCCGGTCGTTCGTAAACGGGTTCCGTCTTATCCGAATCGGGAATTGGTTGGCTGAGTTCCCCTAATGCGTTCTCGAACGCCTGACGGATTCGGCTTTCCGCGATTGGTGGGTTGAACGTGACCGGCACGCGATGACCGCGGAAACTATCGGTTGCTTCTTCTTCCGCGTCCTCTTTTCCGGCTTGGATTTCGCCGACGGTCGCAGCAACGGTTTGCAGCTGATAATTCTGTTCTTTCAGAATTGACCGAACTTCATCTTCCACCACCTCGGTATCCGGCTTCTTGGAGCGAACACGGAACATCCGCCCTTTCTCGGAACCGGTATCTTCCCCGATGTCGCTGAGTTTCTCGACGGTGATGGTCTCGTCTTCGAAACCAGCCTGCAATGCGGCTTTGACATCACTGAACTCTTGAGGCTCGGTCAGTTCAAACGTCAGCATCGTGCCGCCGCTGAAGTCGATGTCCAGATTGTCCGATCCCCGCATGAAGAGCGTGCTCATACCAGCGACAATCAACACGATCGAGACAACAAACGCAATGCGGCGTTTGCCGATGAAATCCAAATGCGGTGGTGTGAGGAACGACTTGCCGATCGGCTCTTTGATCCAACGTTTGCGTTCACACAGATCGAAGACCAAACGTCCGAAGTAGAGTGCGGTGAACATCGACATGATGATCCCGATGAACAAAGTCACGGCAAATCCCCGGACTTGGTCGGTACCAATCATGTAGAGCACGACGGCGACGATTAAGGTCGTCATGTTGGCATCGACAATCGCGGTAAAGGCTCGGCCAAAACCGTTTTGAATCGCCATACGTGGGCTGGAACCGCGTGTTCGTTCCTCTCGCATCCGCTCAAAGATCAGCACGTTTGCATCCACTGCCATCCCGATCGTCAACACGATCCCCGCCAAACCTGGCAGTGTGAATGTGGCGTCGATCATGGCCATCGTACCGATGACCAGAAGAATGTTGAGCAGCAAGCAGGTGTTGGCCACCACACCGGCAAAACGGTAATAAAGAAGCATGAAGACGAAGACGGCGGCACCGGCAATTCCGATGGCCATAATTCCTTTTCGTCGCACTTCTTCACCAAGCAGCGGGCTAACGGTTTGCTCGCTGATGGGGTCTTTCAGGATTGGCACTGCCAGAGCACCAGCGTTCAGGACATTCACCAACTCGTCGACTTCTTCGCGAGTGAACCGACCGGTGATCTGCCCTTGTGAGGAAATCACACTGTTGATGCTCGGTGCCGAATGAATCAAACCATCCAACAGAATCGACAAACGGTATTTCCGCTGCTCGCCACCTTGGTGGTTCGCGGTCAAGCGGGAGAAGCGGGTCGCCCCTTGCGGATAGAACTGAAAACTCACAGCCAATCGACCGTTCTCGTCAGTGGTCGGCGAAGCATTCCGAAGGTATTCCCCCGTGACGCGATCATTTTTTCTCTCGAAGATCACCAACGCACGGCCTTGAGAATCACTGTAGACCGGATACTGATCGGAGTTGTCGTCAAAGGAAACAGGCTTCGGTCGGCCATCTTTGCCGACACCGACAGAACGCCAACTGGCTCGCAGTTCGCCTTCGATGTAAAGATCGTCGGTTCCTTGCTCGGTGATCTGCTCGTAAAACTTTTCATGCTCGGGATTGAATGACGTTCCCAAGATCGCGAATTCGAGACTGCCCAAACGGGTCATCTCAGCCTTTTTGCGTTCAATTGTCTCGCGGTCCGCTTTCGGAATGATGACCTCAATCCGGTCGGATCCCACGCGGCGAACGGTAATTTCTTCAACACCAGAGGGATTCAAACGCCGGGAAACCGCCCCGACCATTTGATCCATCACATCACCGGAGATGCGTTCTTCGATTTGCCCTCTTGTGACAGCTGCTTCATCACCGGCTTGATCCAACTCTTCTTGAATCTTCTCTTGAAGTGCGACTCGGTCGACTTGGTAGATCAAGTTGGTTCCACCGGCGAGGTCGATCCCGAAATCCAATGCGGAGAGCATGGTATGGGGTTCGGGTTTTTCCGGTTTGCCGGGACGAGCGATGTCGAGAATTGTCAGGCTCTCAAAGTCGCCAATGTGTTCGAGCAAGCCTTCGTCTGTGATGCTCGTGTCAGCGATTGAAAGTTCCCGCAACTTGGGATGCTTGGCCAATTCGGGCAAGGCGGCATCAGTGACTTGTGTTCCATCCAGGTTCAAGACCTGAAGATTCTTCAAGCCTGCTAGCGACTTCAGCCCCTCGTCGGTGATGGCGGTTTGGGACAGGTCGATATCGGTCAGCATGCTGGTATCGCCGATCTGCGTAATCGGTTCGAGAGCGGCATCATCGGCTCCCGCGGGGAAACGCACCATGGTGATGCGGCGACGCTCATCCCGATTGATTTTAACTTCGGCTCCCAGATCTCGCAAAGCCGGAATCGGGCTGGGCTTGCCACAACCACTACTACCGCCGAAGAGCCCGATCAGCACAATGACCAAACCACAATACCGAAGTCGGGTCGCTGCGGACTGACGAGTCCGAACCGTCCGTTCTGACATGGAAATTTCCTTTGGGTCGTCCACGACCGAAAAACAAGTTGATTCAAACAAGGCCGTTTGCGGCTGATCACTCGCCACATCCGAGTGCGAAGAAGACGCCTCCACCGTCATCCCTCGGTGCCCGATGGCGTGTCCGACTCAGCCGGAGCACCTTCCGGAGACGTTTCCTCCAACGGTTCGCCCGATCGGTCGGCTTCACTGGTCATCACGCGAAGGTTTTCACGCCGTTTTTCCAGCTCGGCGACAGTTTCCTCCGAAATGTCGAACCGTTCTTGATTCGCTTCCCATTCGGCGAGTTTGGCTTCGTAGTTGGTGTCGGCATAGGAACCGGCAATCAGCTGATACAAGAAAGGCATTGCGGCAACCGTGGTCGCCAGCAAAATCACGCTCATCTTGAAGCCCCATTCGCGGACTTTCAGCCCTCGGGCCAGCAGGTTGCCGACAATAAACGGCAAAACGAACACCAAAACGGTGATCGTCAGCTTCAACCAACCGGGCACGACACCGGCTTCCAAATCCGCCTGGGTGACTGCAAACGTCAACGGGTTCGACATCTATTCCGTCCCTGTATCGTTCAATAATTGGAGATCATGCAATAACTGGAGATCATGGGAACACCGCAACTCGCGGCCTTCGTCGCTACACTCCGCAGACTTGTTACTTTGACTCGGTATCCGATTTCTTGTCGGAATCGGTCGCCGAGCCCGCTGCATAAATGCTGCCGAGCTTCATTCGCAACCGCGTGTTTTCGTCGACTTTCACAGTGGCTTCGTCGCGTTCGGTGTGAACTTGCACAATGGTTCCCAAAATGCCGCCCGCTGTGACGATCGAATCGTTCTTCTTCAACGACGATTTCAACTGCTCGACCCGTTTTTGTTCTTTTTTCTGTGGGCTGAACATGAATTGAAAGAGAATCATGATCGCCAAGAACGGGAACATCCACATCAGCAGATTCGGAGGTTCTGGCGCATTAGGTTTGTTGGCTGCCTCCTCGGCGAGGAGCAAAAACGTCGAAAACCAAGCCAAATTGAACATGAAATTCTTTCGGATTCGTTACCGAATTTGAGGATGTATCGTTGACAATTCGCCAGCGGACCGGGAATCTTAACGGAAAATCCCCAGCTTGGCACGCGACTTCGCCTATTTTTCAGCGCGGATTTTAGACGGACTCATTCGGGGCGGCAAGGTATCGGGTGCGAAACTCCGCCGCAGAACCAGATTCAATGGCCGATCGAAGGTCTCGAAGCAAGGTTTGATAGTAAGCGATGTTGTGCAACGATAGCAGAATCGGCCCCAACATTTCGCCCGCGACGAATAGGTGACGCAGGTAAGCCCTGCTGAACGTGCGACACGTCAAACACGCGCAATTCGGGTCCAATGGAGCATCATCGCGTTGATGGCTAAGGTTCCGCATCCGCACACGGCCGACCGATGTAAACGCCGTCGCGTTGCGTCCGTTGCGAGTCGGCATGACGCAATCGAACAGGTCAATGCCACGCAGAACACCTTCGATTAAGTCAAGCGGCCGACCGACCCCCATCAGATATCGCGGTCGATCCGTGGGCAGATGCGGCGTGGTGAAATCCAGAGTACGGTACATATCGACCGGATCTTCGCCAACGCTCAGCCCACCAACCGCGTAACCCGGGAAGTCGAGTTCCAGCAATTCACACGCTGACTTTTCCCGCAGCTTTGGATCGATCCCGCCCTGCACGATTCCAAACAACGCTTGATCATCGCGTCTTTGAGCATCCCGACACCGCCGAGCCCATGCAGTTGTGCGACGGACAGCGATTTCCAAACGTTCCGTTTGTGCAGCTTCAGATTTGGGTTGCGACTCGATTGGCGGACATTCATCCAGGCACATGATGCAGTCCGCACCGAGTTGCTCTTGAATGTGGACGGCCTTCTCCGGCGTGAGCTCGAACGGCGAACCGTCGATGTGAGACCGGAACACCACGCGTTCATCGTTGAGGTCCGACAATTGAGCCAAGCTGAAAACTTGAAACCCACCGCTGTCCGTCAGAATTGGCCCATCCCATTGCATGAACTGATGCAGTCCACCCATATCGGCTACAACATCCGCACCGGGACGAAGCGCTAAATGGTAGGTGTTCGCCAGCACCATCTGCACGCGGGCATCCCGCAATTGATCCGGCGTGATGCCTTTCACGCTCGCCAACGTACCCACCGGCATAAATGCTGGCGTTTTTACGGAACCGTGCGGCGTTCGCCAAATTCCGGCTCTCGCACCGGTTGGGTCTGTCTGTTCCAATTCAAAGGCAAAATGACTCATGCGGAGCATCATAGGCAATGGAATGCAACGATGCGATACTGCCTGAGTCGACGGTTCTTACCTTATTCGGACTTTTCAGGTTGCGGAAGAGATTGAATCCACTCGGTCAGCAGTTTGACTGCTTGCTCGTCCTGATGAAACGTCGCCAATTGCGGCATTTGGCCGGGACCGCGAATTTTCATGCGGTGCAGCAAGACCGATCGTTCCGGTTCACCGGGAGCGACCAGTCGGGGCTCGGGCAGATCGAACTTGTGATGCATCGGCTTTACATCGACGATGTTCATTTTCTCCAATGGCGTACCAAAACTTAGTTCGATTTGTGAATTTCCTCCCCCAGCTCGGACATGACATTGCGCACAGTTCGCATGCAGGTACGATTTCACCCGCCGAGTGAGATCCGCGGATTTATCATGGGGATCGACAAGCGACTGGAACTTTGGCTTCTTGACAGGCTTGTTCACGAGACCGAGCTGCTCAAGCACGGTTAGCTGGTTTTCCTGAATGGAACCGTAATCATGCGACTTATCCATCTGCCCCGTCGACAACCCCAACGTGAAGCCGGCGGCACGGCTATGACAAACCATGCATTCCGTGCGACTCGGGAAATGCCATTTCTGCTCGCGGATTCCGTCGGTCGTTTTCACTGAGAAGACGTCATCGGCTCCTGCATCCGAAACAAGCATGGCATCCGTTTGTTCGTCGTTCCAGCGGTAGGAATACCCGGCCCATTCGCCCTGTTGCTTCGTGAGGAACCGTGTTTCGATCCACTTCCGACTCGCGGGATTTCCTTTTTCCGACTCCAACGCGAACGATTTGACGATCACTGTCTCTTCAGGAAAATCCCAACCTTTGTAGTTAGCGAGTTTAATTTTCGATGCCGATTTTTCATCACTCGCCGGAATGACAATCCAGCGGGCTTTGAACGCTCCGTCCGACCACAACGGTGCGTTGACGGAATACGGTATCGCCCCCGGCAACAAACGATGTTCCTTCACCGATGCGAACAATCCACTCTCGGAGAGCTTCCGCGGGAATTGGGATGGTGCTGACTGCATTGGCGTTCGCTTGAGCCGATAGAATCCGCCATCCGGCTGGTGATCGCAAATCAGCAATTCCCCATCGGGATCAATTCCGAACCCGGTGATTTGCAAGCTTGTGTCTGCAATCTCGCGATGCCACTTCACCTGCCCATCTGCATCCACGCGAGCCGCCCAGACACGTCCGGTCGAGTAATCTCCGTAGGTATAAACGCCGTCGAGTTCCGGGAACTGCCGGCTCCACAAGACCTCTCCCCCGGTGAGCGACCGGGCAACGGTGTGGTGATGCTCAAAGATCGGCTTCACATGCGGTGTCGGCCCGAGTTCACGATTGAGATAGAACGGATGGCTCCCTTCGTAGACGCTCCAACCGTAGTTGTCGCCAGGATTGACGAGATAAACCTGTTCCCAAAGATCCTGCCCGTTTTGAGCCACCCAAACGTGCCCCAACTTCGAATCCACCGCAATTCGCCAAGGATTCCGCAAACCATACGCCCACGTCTCCGGGGCGACTCCCGGTTGGCCGACGAACGGATTGTCCTTCGGCACCGAGTACATTTTCCCGTTCGCGGGGTGATCGACATCAATCCGCAACACCTTCGCCAGTAGCAAGTCCATCCGTTGACCGACGAGGTCTCCATCAGAATCGCTCGTGCCGTCGCCGCTGGTGACAAACAACATGCCATCCGTCCCGAACGCCACCGCCGCTCCGTTGTGACCATTGGATTTCCAAGAAATGATCTCCACCGCCGACTCGGCATCCAGCTTGTAAGGCGATTCAGTCTGCATCGTGTACCGGGTGATGCACGTGTACTTCTCGTCGTCATCCTTCTTGCGATTGTGTCCAACGTAGAGATAGCCGTTCTTGCGGAACTCCGGGTGGAAAGCCACGTCGTAAGCCAGACTTTCCAAGTCGACCAAGACTTCCGTTTCCGTGCTCTCACTCGGATCGGCCAATGTCCGGCATAACCGTGATTTTTGTGTGTTCTCTGGTTGATCGAGATAAACCAACCGTCGTGTTCCCGGTTGCGTTGTCACGAAAACAGGACGGACGACTTTCCAGCCTGGATAAGCTCGCTCGACGGTGAACGGGAGCGGCGGTTCCGGTGATCCCTGGACCGTCGAAGTCGTCACCGGTTGGTATTCATCCACCGAAAACGCAAACACGTCCGGCACTTCCGCGAATGCCTGTCGGGAACTGATCAACACAAGAATGATGACGATGAAACCGACGAATCGACGCCGACAGAGTGTGGAATTCATCAAGGGAGATTTCCCTCAGATTGAAGTGGGCGATTGAGCGAATTATCAGCGAACGTTGATTGGTTCAGACATTCTGCCCATCTCGCGTGGGAAGTGCAACGATCGAAATGCACGCGGTACGTCACTTAGGGCGGATTTCGAGCACACTCAGGATTGGCCGATGATCCGAAGCCACCGCCTCATCCAATACACGCGTCTCAACGACGGTCCAACGATCCACCGGGCGAAACAAGACAAAGTCGATCTGCCGCGTTGGTCGTTTGACCGGGATTGTCGGCAACGCTTTGGAGTTCGTCCGCGTCCAGGCGACCACCAGTTGATCGAGAGTTGCACTCCCAATCACATCGTTCAAATCCCCCATCAACAACGCCGGCCCGTTGTCAGCAGTGAAACGCTGATTGATGAATTTCGCGGAAAGAGTTCGCTCTTGGTCATTGGCTCGATGATCAAAGTGCGTTGCCAAAATCAACAGTGACGTTGGCAGATCGGGAATCGTAATCTCACCGACCAATACTCCCCGTTGCTCACCGTCATTCACATTGGGGAGCAATTCGTTTTTGCGCTTCGTGATCGGGAATCGCGATAGAATCGCGTTGCCATAATGTCCACCTTGCAAGGGGATATTCGCTCCAAATGCGACGTTCATTTTCGTCAAGCGAGCAAGTTCTTTGGGTTGATGCACCCCATTCGACCGCTGCACTTTCTGATCGACTTCCTGCAGCGCCACAATGTCAGGGTCAACTGCGTTAATGACCTTGGCAATTCGTTCCACATCGAGTTTTCCGTCAACGCCCTCGGCATGATGGATGTTGTAACTGAGGACCCGCAAGCGAATCGGTTCTGCGGTTAAACCCTGTGATCCAAAAACGGCGAAAACCATCATCCAGGTCGAAAACTGAATCGCAATCTTTGTCATAACGGCTCGGCTTTAAGGTCGTGGGAAGGTTGAGAGAGTTGGTTGTCACATCGGCCCATGTTATCGTCAGCGGAACGAGTCGGCCAACCGGGCGGACAAGAATCGAAAGACGAACCAGCTATGACAAACGATAATCTCACGACCGAGCGGCCCACTTTCGTGACCCATCTGGAATGTGGCATGCAGGGCGATCGTTACGAAGCGGACCAAGTGCACGGCCTATCACGAGCTGGAAAACCGCTGATTGTTAAATATGACCTGTCTACACTCAGTCAGAAAATTAGCCAACAGGAACTCGCAACTCGCCCCGCGGACATGTGGCGGTACCGAGAATTTCTACCAGTGCGGCGGCGGGAGAACATCGTCAGCCTTGGCGAATGTCAAACGCCTTTGATTCCGATTCCCAGACTGCAAGCCGGCAGCGGCGACTTGCTGGTCAAAGACGAGGGCCGTCTGCCAACGGGGTCGTTCAAAGCGCGCGGACTGTGCATGGCCATCTCGATGGCCAAGGAACTTGGCATCACAAAAATCGCGATGCCAACCAATGGCAATGCCGGAGCCGCATTGGCAGCCTACGCAACCCGAGCAGGCATCGAAAGCTACGTTTTCTGCCCCGCAGACACTCCGGAAATCAACGTCCGCGAAATCGCTGCTCAGGGCGCCAAAGTTTGGCGGGTCAATGGACTGATCAACGACTGTGGACGAATCGTGCGTAAAGGCAAAGAATCGATGGGCTGGTTCGATCTCTCCACACTCAAAGAGCCGTACCGCATCGAAGGTAAAAAGACAATGGGCCTCGAATTAGCCGACCAACTCGGCTGGAACGTTCCCGATGTCATCTTCTATCCCACCGGCGGGGGGACGGGATTGATCGGAATGTGGAAGGCATTCAACGAACTCAAAGAAATCGGCTGGCTGACCGGAAAACTGCCCCGAATGGTCGCGGTGCAAGCCACCGGATGCGCTCCAATGGTCAAAGCCTATGAGGAAGGCCGAGACTCTGCAGAACTTTGGCAGAATGCCCATACGGTCGCAGCAGGAATTCGTGTGCCGGTGGCCGTTGGCGACTTTCTGATTCTGCAAGCGGTTCGTGAAAGCAATGGGTTCGCCATTGCCGTCAATGACGATGCAATTCTCGCAGCCCGTGATGAAGTCTCCGAACGCGAAGGGTTCCTAATGTGCCCGGAGGGGGCGGCTACATACGCCGCCTATAAACAGTCCATTCAAGACGGTCGGGTTCGTGCTGACGAATCAGCCGTGTTGTTCAACTGTGCCACGGGACTGAAATACGAACTCCCCCCCATGACGAACACATTGGATTGCACAAAACCGATTGACTATACGCATCTAGCAACCGCGAACGATTCCTAGATGCGACTTCCTTCGATTATCAAAGATCGACGCAACTAGGACCGAGTAGAAAACGAAGATCAAAACGACACAAACCCAATCATAGCAGATGCAACCAAGCGTTTCGCAGGATGTATATAGACTAGGCACGAACATTCGCCATTCTATCGTGAGGACTTTGATGGTCACGATTCGTCCTGAGACTGAACGAGACTACGCAGGAATCCGGAACGTCAATCGCATCGCATTCGACAATGCCGCCGAAGCAAATCTCATCGACGCACTTCGAGACGGCGGCTTCAAAGAAGTCTCATTGGTCGCAGATCTCGCTTCGGAAGTCATCGGTCACATCTTCTTTAGCCGCGTGAAAATCGTGACGGAATCGCCAACGCTAACGGCAGTCTCACTCGCACCAATGGCGGTCCATCCGAATCATCAGCGACAGGGCATCGGCAGTCTGCTGGTGGATGCAGGACTCAAGTCATGCAGAGACCGAGGATTTGATTTCGCAATCGTTCTTGGCCATCCAAATTCCTACCAACAGTTCGAGTTCTCTGCAGAACTAGCAACGCATCTCGCATCCCCCTTTGACGGTGGCGATGAATGGATGGCTCACGAACTGATTGCGGGTTCCCTTTCCAGTATTCTTGGGGAGGTCATATACCCTCCGCCTTCTGACGAGCTTGAATAACGATACAATCTATCAAATCGCCGCTTAAAAACTCATCAGCAACTATCAGAGCACATACCAAACGTGTGCGGTAAGTCTTGCAAACTTGCTTTTTCTCTCAGACGAGGTTCCCGAATGCGTTTCACCGGACAATTGGGATTATTTTTCCTGTCGCTATCAGTCTCGATCAATGCCGAGGAATTTACGACGCACTCATTTGATCGTCAGCAGTTGACGAAAGAGTACTTCTCGGAAGGTGCTAACGCAGCAGATGTCAATGGGGATAGCGTACCAGATGTCGTTTATGGACCCTATTGGTTCGCCGGACCGGAATTCAAGACCAAGCACGAGATTTATGAACCGAAACCCCAAGATCGAAATGCGTATGCCGACAACTTCTTCAACTGGATATACGATTTCAATGGTGACGGTCGGAACGACGTGCTAGTTGTCGGCTTCCCAGGAACACCAGCCTATGTATATGAAAATCCTGGTCAAGACGGATTCGATTCCCATTGGCCACAAC
Organism: Thalassoroseus pseudoceratinae; assembly: GCF_011634775.1. NCBI lineage: Bacteria > Pseudomonadati > Planctomycetota > Planctomycetia > Planctomycetales > Planctomycetaceae > Thalassoroseus > Thalassoroseus pseudoceratinae. The sequence goes on along the minus strand of NZ_JAALXT010000002.1, from coordinate 786,466 downwards.
ATGAGGTATTTGACTGGGTTTCGAATGAGTCGCCTCAGTTCACGAATCTCGTCGGTGACGAACGACCGGAACTGGTCTGCACACGTGATGGTTTTTTCGGTTTCTTAACGATTGACTGGGATCGTCCCTTTAAGACTTGGACGTTTCACCCAATTTCCGAGCAGATGACAGCCAAGCGGTTCGGGCACGGCCTAGGCATTGGTGATGTCAATGGCGACGGCCGGCGAGACATTTTGCATTCCAAAGGTTGGTTCGAACAGCCCCTCACACATCAATTGACGTCCCGCTGGATTCCGCACGAGGTCTCCTTCAGCGAGGGCTACGGTGGTGCGGAGATGTATGCCTATGATGTGGACGGGGACGGAGACAACGATGTGATCACTGGGCATCGAGCGCACGAATTCGGGCTTGGTTGGTACGAACAAGTCTCGACAGACAACAACTCTACTGAACCGAGCTTTAAACATCATCTCATCATGGGACAACATCCGTCCGAGAACAAATACGGCATCGTGTTCAGTGAACTTCATTCGATCGCACTGGCCGACATGGACGGCGACGGACTTAAAGACATTGTCACGGGAAAAACCTATTGGTCGCACCACAAGCAAAGTCCACAGTGGGACGCCGGCGCGGTGGTGTACTGGTTCAAATTAGTTCGAAACAAGGACGGTGTTGACTGGGTCCCCTACCTCGCCGACGACCAATCCGGGATTGGGCGGCAAATTTCGATCGTCGATGTCAACCAAGACAAACAGCCTGACATTGTCGTGGGTGGAATGCTCGGTGCCAACGTACTGAGACAGGAAACGCAATCAGTCAGTCAAGACGAATTCGCCGCCGCCCAGCCAAAGATCTATACCGGTCCGAAGTTGACCAAAGTCAGCCATGGTAAAACTCTGCGAGGACCTAGCTCTAAGATCGATCCAAGAACGAGTCTCGTAGCAGACGCGATCGAAGGTGAGACACTCACGGCACAGCCAACTCGAGGAAATGCAAGACCACAGGCAATGTCTTCCTTTCCCGATGATCAATGGAGCAACAATTCTCACCTCTGGTGGACTGGCGCCCAACCCGGTGAAAAACTTTCTGTGGACCTCCCAGAGTTCACGGGAACCGTTGAGATCGAAGTTGTGTTAACATGTGCCCGCGACTATGGCATTGTCCAACTATCAATCGATGATAAACTCCTTGGCCCGCCCATCGATCTCTATAACCCCGAGGTCATCACAACGGGTGTGCTCTCATTTCCGAAAACTAGCGTCGAAGGCAAACGCCATCGATTCAATGTCCAGTTACTAGGGGCCAACCCGAAGGCTGCCAAAGCCTATATGTTTGGGATTGACTATCTACGAATCAAAAAATCGGATGACAGTTATGTTGTTGGCAAGCGAGTCGATGCTAGTCCAACAAACGCGGCAACCGGCATAAAACCAAAGTCCGCTGATGGCCGGGAACTCAATCTCGACTTTGAAACGGGCACGCTGGCCGATTGGACAGCTGATGGCAATGCGTGGGAAGGTCAACCCATCAAAGGTGACACCGTCTTCGCCCGTCGATCGGACATGAGGAGTCGCCATCAAGGCGACTACTGGATTGGCGGCTTTGAGAAGTTTGGAGACGAACGCGTTGGTACGTTGACTTCCACGCCATTTCTCGTCACCGATCGATATGCCACCTTCTTAATGAGTGGTGGTGATGGCGAGGACACACGTGTGGAACTCGTTCGGAAAGATACGGGGAAATCGTTCTATAAAGTCGTTGGGCAGAACAACGAGTCGCTACGACAAATCACTGTCGACCTGCGTCCTCACATGGGGCAGGAGATTATGATCCGGCTGGTCGACAATCACCGCGGTGGGTGGGGCCATGTGAACTTCGATCACTTTCGACTCCACAACCAACGCCCTGCTGACATCACACCGGTCTCTATTGTTCTTTCGCCCGATGAGTACCCCTATGCTGGGTTGTCCGCTGTGGAAGCTGCCGCCGCCATGAAACTCCCTGACGGGTTTTCCGTCGCCGTTGGCGCCGCCGAGCCTGACGTTCAACAACCGATTGCCATGGCCATTGACGATCGCGGACGGGTCTGGATCGCGGAAGCATACGAATACCCGATCCGGGCAAAAGGCGACCTGGGGCGTGATCGAATTCTGATTTTCGAAGACACTGACGGAGACGGCTCGCTCGACCGACGCAAAGTCTTTATGGAAGGATTGAATCTCGTCAGTGGACTCGAAGTCGGATTTGGCGGTGTTTGGGTGGGGGCTGCGCCATATCTCATGTTCATCCCCGACCGCAATGGTGATGACATTCCAGACTCTAAGCCCGAAATTCTCCTAGACGGTTGGGGCTATCAAGATACACACGAGACGTTGAATGCGTTCATCTGGGGGCCTGATGGTTGGCTGTATGGTTGCCATGGTGTGTTTACGCACTCGCGTGTCGGCAAGCCGGGCACTCCCGATGATGAACGTACCCCGCTCAACTGTGCGGTCTGGCGTTATCACCCGCTGCGGCATGAGTTTGATGTTTTTGCCCATGGAACTAGTAATCCGTGGGGTGTCGACTTTAATGATCATGGGCAGGCATTCATCACGGCTTGTGTCATCCCTCATCTCTATCACATCATTCAGGGAGCCCGATACCAACGACAAGGCGGACACCATTTCAACCCGCATACATATAGCGACATCCCGACAATTGCCGACCACCTGCACTATCTAGGTGCGACCCCACATAGTGGGAACAGCAAGTCGGACGCAGCCGGTGGTGGGCATGCGCACGCGGGAGCAATGGTGTATCTCGGAGGACGTTGGCCGAAGCAGTATCGCAACCAGATCTTCATGAACAATATCCATGGTCAACGATTGAACATGGACATCTTAAAACCAAACGGATCCGGTTACATTGGTAGTCATGGTCCAGACTTTCTTCTGACCGGCGACAAGGCTTCGCAAATTCTCAATCTTCGCTATGGTCCAGATGGCAATGCCTGGATGATTGACTGGTACGACATGCAGGCGTGTCACCGACGTGAAGCAAACCTGCATGACCGAACAAACGGCCGGATCTATAAAATCTGTTACGGACCGTCCGAAACATCGAAGCCAGAACAACCGCTCGCATCAATGAGCAACTTGGAACTCGCCCAACTTGTACTCCAACAAAACGACTGGTACGTCCGACACTCACGACGGATTCTTCAAGAGCGGGCCGCCGTCGGAACGATTGACTCGAAAACGATGGTTTTTTTCGCGAACATCCTAGCAAATCATCAAGAAGACACACGGCGACTTCGGGCGGCATGGGCCTTGCATGTTATTGGTTCGCTGTCAGACGAACAATATGAGACGATGTTTCACGATCCAAGCCCGTACATCCGCGGATGGGCACTTCAGCTGGCATTGGAGAATATAGATCAAAGGAGTGACAAAACTTTCGCCGCAGTGCCAGAAAGTCTATTGGCAAGAATGATTGAACTCGCAAGCCAAGACGAATCTCAAGTGGTTCGACGATATCTCGCGTCGGCTGCACAGAAATTGCCACTCAATCAACGATGGGATTTGCTTGCTGCTCTGATGAGTCACGCTGAAGACGCGGACGACCACAATCTTGGCTTGATGTATTGGTACGCGGCCGAGCCATTGGCAGATGAAGATACCGAACGCGCGCTAGCATTAGCGATTTCCGCGGGAGAGAACATCCCGCGAGTCCGCGAGTTTATGCTGCGACGAATTGGAAGCTCTGGAGCCGACTCAGCATTGGCTGCCCTTGTTCGTGGTTTAGAAAACGCAGCTACGAGCGATTTACAACTTACGTACCTTCAAGCCATTCGGTCGGCACTCATCGGTCAACGTCGAGCCAAAGCTCCTCGTGACTGGCAGCAGGTCTCCAAGCGTTTATTGACAAGTAACAACGAAGACGTCCGACTACAAACAACCGCGTTGGGAGTCACTTTCGGTGATCCAGCAGCGTTCGCTGTGATGCGTTTAAGAATCGAAGACGACACAGCGAATGTCGAAACCCGTCTTGTTGCTCTCAATTCACTCTTGGACGCCGGTGACCCAGGTTTTGTGCCATCCTTATGCCGGCTTTTATCCGCGTCCGACCCACTGAAGGATGCCGCAATTCAAGGTCTCGCTCAATACGAGGATCCAAAGATCGCAACCTCTCTGCTAGAAGCCTATCCGAATCTCAAACCGGATCAACGACGAAAGGCCTTAGGAACACTTTGCTCCCGCGTGACAACGGGAGTCGCGTTGCTAAGGGCAATCGAAGCGAAACAAATATCTGGAACCGACTTAACAGCCGATCTCGTACGACAGTTACAATTCTTTGAAGATCAGAAAATTGATTCTCTATTGAAGACCGTCTGGGGTACTGTCCGGGAGACCGCAGCCGACAAGTTAAAGCGGATCGCTAACATTAAAACACTGATCGCCTCGGAACAGGATCCGCCCGCCGACCAAGAACTTGGCCGTTCAGTCTTTGCGAAGACATGCATGAAATGTCATATCCTCTATGGCGTCGGTAACAAGATTGGCCCGGACCTGACTGGCTCGAATCGTGCGAACATTGACTATCTTTTGAGTAACATTGTAGACCCGAGTTCCGTTATGGCGAAGGAGTATCGCCCTACAGTCATTGCGACAACGGATGGACGAGTTGTGAACGGGCTGATCAAGAATGAAGATGCCAAGAGCATCACCCTTCAAACAGCAGATGCTGTGGTCATTATTCCGAAGAACGAAATCGAGGAGCGAGCCGAGAGTCAAAAGTCCATGATGCCGGATGGACAATTGAAGCAGCTCAAACCCCACGAGGTGCGTTCACTGATTGCCTATCTTCAAGGAAAGAAGCAAGTTCCCATGCTTGCGAACGCGGGGAACGCAACCTCAGTATTCAACGGTCGAGACTTAACTGGATGGAATGGTACTCAAGGTTTGTGGTCCGTTGAAAACGGTGAATTAGTGGGACGCACTGATGGGCTTAAGCAGAACGAATGGATTGTGAGCGATCTATCAGTCGAAGATTTCCGCCTGAGCTTGGAAGTACTACTCGTTGACAATGCGGGCAATAGTGGAATTCAGTTTCGCAGTCGGGCACATGACCATGAAGTGAGTGGTTATCAGGCAGATATCGGTGCGGGCTGGTGGGGGAAACTGTACGAAGAGCACGGTCGCGGACTCTTGTGGGACAAGTCCGGCGAACAACACGTCAAACCAGGCCAGTGGAATACATACGAAATCATCGCCAACGACCATCAAATCCAGACCCGAATCAATGGTCAAAAATGTGTCGATCTCAATGACCCGGACGGTGCCCACCGCGGAATTATCGCCTTTCAAATCCATAGTGGTGGAAAAACTGAAGTTCGCTTCCGTAACATCAACTTGGAGATTTTAGCCGAGGACTAGTGGGGTCGAACACTCACTTGAATCTTGTACAGATACAGGTTTGCAACACCCTCTGATCGGTTGCAAGGGCGGCGAATCGAGCGGTGTCGACGACGGTTGACACGTCATTGACACATGGGTCGCGATGCCCGTTGATCGTTCGCATCATCGTCAACGAGATATAACGATATGAACGCGGATGGTCCGGCGATTCGCGTTTTCTTTTCGTGATCCGACAAGTTTATCTCACGTCCCTGAAGATCAGTCCGCTCGATTTCCCCCTATCGAATTGCACTACAAAGACGACGACTCACCAACACTGCACAAAGACACACAAATACGGCGCCCGGCTCGCTCCCTCCGACCGTTTTTGGCCCAAAACTGTCTCCCCCAGGCGACACTGTCGAACCCGGTTGACCCTGCCTGACGAGTATCCTTGCAGACTCTAAAAGTATGAATTCGAGCCGAAGAATTATCGGTTTTCATAAGGCATTATTCAGCCGGAAGATAGGAATACAGCAAGCTCCCGGAGACCGGCATGTGAACGCTTCCGGCACACCCGTTGCCTAAATGGATTGCACGAACATCGGAACCACGATCAGCGCCGATTGTGGGGAGACTCAAAGTCGCCGGTGAGCCGAGCAGAGACTGTACTCGGCAGGATGTTCGCATCGGCATGTAGAACCTGAAAGTGCTCCATATGCGATTTCTTCCTAAGGTGTCATGTGCTTTGGCAGTCGCTGGTCTCTTGCTTGTCGCTGAAATTGCCAGCGCGGGACTAACAGGTGGCAGTCGAACGCGGCCGGGCAAAGGATTTCACAATCGCCCCAGCGCAAGCCGCAACTATCGGCCAACAAGTTGGTTCAACCGTTCATACTCCCAACCGCAGCGGCATTATTATGTGCCACAGTCAACAACACAGTATCGTATGCACACACCGGTTCAAACAGTGACTCCGCGGCAGATCGTTCCACAGAACGCCACGCCCCAGTCCCGAACGGTCATTGTGCCTCGACAAATTCGATAGTGTAAATTGCCAGTTCTTGCCTGGCAGCTATTCGCTCTCCAACCCTGTCGGTTGACGGGCAAAGTCGAACGCCAAGTTGTTGACTTCAGGAGACTGCTAGAGTTTTGGTCTCCGACCAGAGCACATGACGAATCTGCTTGGGATGTCCCGCCAATCCGGTGGGGCATCCCTTTTTTCGTATCGGAAGTCAGTCAACGTTTCCCTGTCGAACCGCGATTGCTGATCGACAGGTTCACCGAGATGTGAGATACTTGTTGGTCGGCAATGCTCGCAAGGTGTTGTCACGCATTGGGTCGATGGAAGGGATTAATGTGCCATATTCGCATCTACATAACGACCGCATCAACGATATCTACTTTCGTGCAGTTGCTGACTATACATACGACTGGGAGAGCTGGCATGACCCTCGAGGGAGTTTGATCTGGGTCAATCAAGCCGTCGAACGAATGACGGGGTATTCAGTTGCCGAGTGCATGGTGATGCCGAACTATCCCATTCCAATCGTTGAAGAGTCCGACCGTCGTGTTGTTCAGCAAGCGCTCGATCAGGCCGTTGCAGGCACATCACAGAACGACTTGGAATTCTGCATCCAGACCAAGTCTAATGAACAGAAGCAAATGGCTGTATCGTGGCAGCCCATGTATGATCGCGGTGGCTCCCATCTTGGATTCCGCACGAGCGTTCGTGATGTCACGGAACGGCATCGACTCAAAAGGGAACTCCGCCTCTATGCCGATCATCTAGAACAAATTGTCCAAGAACGAACATCGAAACTCTATCATTTGGAAGAACAACGCCGACAAATGGAGAAGCTCGCTGCACTCGGCCAACTTGCAGCCGGCATTGCGCATGAAGTGAACAATCCGCTGGCGGGAATTCGGAATGCGTTTGAATTAATCAAGTCGTCCTATTCACCAGACCACGAACACTACGATTTACTTGAGCTCATTGATGGAGAGATCGAGCGAATTCGCTCAATTACGCACCAGATGTACCAACTCTACCGCCGCGATCCGGCAAAGCCGACGGAATTTCCAATGGCTCGTGTCGTCAATGAGGTTGTGACGCTGCTCGAACGGGTCGCCCGCCAACAGCAAGTTGAATTGCGAGCGACGCCGACAGATTCTCAGTCCCCGGTCTTGCTACCAGAAGGCGAAGTCAAACAGATTCTATACAACCTTATTCGGAACGCGCTCCAAGCCTCTGCCCCTCAAAATTCGGTGGAGGTCGGTATTGCAGAATCCGAAAACACAGTCCATGTCATCGTGACAGATCGTGGAGACGGAATTTCTCCAGAGGTTCTTCCAAGGATTTTTGAACCATTCTTCAGTACTAAGACGGGGCAACCCAAAGGCGGGATGGGTTTAGGACTCTCTGTTTCGCGTAGTCTGATTGAAGCGATGGGTGGTTCGATTCAAGTCGATAGTCAACCCGGTGAAGGTAGTCAGTTCACGGCAGTCTTTCCGAAGCAAGTCGAATCAAACGGAGATCAAGTTCGATGAACGATCATCCTCCAGCAAGAATTCTCGTCGCCGATGACGAGCCTCTATACCTACGGACCACCGGTGATCTGCTTCGAAAATCCGGATTTGATTGTGTCTGCGTCTCCGATGCGCATGCAGCGATGGAGGCACTATCAAAGGAACCATTTGACCTAGTGCTTTCTGACCTGAATATGCCAGGAAATCTCAAACTTGAACTACTCCATCGTGGACGAGAGTTTTGGCCAGATGTTCCAATGATTGTAGTCACGGGGGTGCCTTCGTTGCCATCGGCAATTGAAAGTGTGCGACTGGGAATCGCCGACTATTTGCTCAAGCCCGTCAAATACGAAGACTTGCTTGCTAGTATTCGTCGTGTGTTGGCACATTCTATCGAGGAATCTGAGGCGGGTGCGTCCGCGCGATCTCGGCTTGAAGACGATGAGATCTTTGCGTTGTTCCCGGAAATTGTGAGTGGCAGCGAGCCCATGCGGCAGGTGCTGGAAGTCATTTCGCGTGTCGCTCACACTGACACCAACGTGCTCATCAGTGGTGAGAGCGGGACGGGGAAAGAAGTGGTTGCGAAAGCGATTCATCAACATAGCCGACGCAGTTCTCATCCGTTTCAAGTTGTTGACTGCACTGCGATTCCTGAATCGTTGTTCGAGTCTGTGATGTTTGGCCACGCGAAAGGTGCGTTTACAGGTGCGGTTCAAGACCAAGATGGTTTGCTGAAGCAATGTGACCAAGGTACTGCGTTCATCGACGAACTTGGTGAACTTCCTCTAGCATCTCAAGCAAAGTTACTACGGGCCGTTCAAGACCAAGCCTTCACGCCCGTTGGAAAGAGTCAGTTGGTTCGCGTCGATACCCGTTTTGTTTGCGCGACTAATCGTGATCTCGAAGTGGAGATTCAAGCTGAACGGTTTCGGCAGGATCTCTTTTATCGTCTGGCTGTCATTCACATTGACTTGCCACCGCTTCGTGAAAGAGGCAGCGATGCGATTCTTCTTGCGGAAAGCTTCTTGAGACAGTTCCAGCGTCCTAGTGAGCAGGTCGTTGGCCTTTCGGATGAAGTTGCCGAGTGCTTCCTGAAATATGAATGGCCAGGCAACATTCGCGAGCTAAGAAACGTCGTCGAGCGTGCCATGGCTTTGGCAAATTCAGATACGATTCAACTCACGGACTTGCCGAAACCCTTATTAGAGCGATCGGGAAAGCCACGTACGGTTGATTCCAGCTTTAGCGAGATATCGCGAGAAGAAGCTCTTGATGCTGCGGACTACAAGTACTTGAATGCCTTGCTCCAAAAGCATGGAGGAAACGTGTCCAAAGCGGCCCGGCAAGCTGGTCTATCCCGACAAGGAATGCACAAGCTGCTAGCCAAACATGCTATTGACGCTGCCGACTTCCGTGGGTAAACTGCGAGCCCGCTTTTCATCTCGTCAGACTATGACGAGCATACCACTGCACTCGCAGTATCCCTCCCGAACGACAACACCACAGTTCGCTAACCAACCTATTGTGACAACTGTGGAAGCCACTGTCGTCTACGTTTGACATTCTCCTACCGATCTCAAACTGCGAAACCGGCAACTCAACCGCCGTCGCGAAATTCCGCATCGCCATAAGTCCTTTTGCGACTACAACTTTCATCGCATGCCTCCTTGACATTCACGTCTCGGTTTTCGGTGGCACACGGATTGCGTTGGTTAGTCACCAAGTAATCTAACCGGAGGTTTCATCATGGGGACTTTTCTAGCGAAACGCCATCTCGCGACAAGCTCCAAATTCATTCGGCGTCACACGCTCAAGAAAGACCGTCAGCCGACTCGCACGCACCGTCTTGTTCGTCACTTTCGATCGGCGGCAGACGAAGAACTCGTTTCACTGAATCGGACTGTCATTGCGATCGGGATATTAGCATTGTTGCCGGTTGTGATGTTGCTAGCACTTCTCTTGTTTTTCCCAGATGTGCTCACAATTGATATCACACCGGGAACAAGATAGTTGACCGATTCCCACTAGGGCTAGTAATGAAGATACTCGGTCACGCGATTGCCGGGACAACTCGAAACATTTCACCAAGAGATACGCCTGGCATTCGCGAACAGAACAGGCCCCTTTGTTTCTGAGACCAAGATTCGTCAAGAAAGCAACTGCGATGAGCCAGCAACGGATTGTTATTACATCGAGTGATTTAGCCGACATTGAGAAAGCGTTTAACAGCACCTTCGCACAAGCGATTGGCCCGCAACCGCACATGCGACACTTGCAAGCGGAACTGGAACGTGCAGAGGTGGTGGATCCGAAAGACGTTCCCAGTGATGTCGTCGTTATGCGTTCGACCGTCGAACTGATTGATTTGGTAGATGGAATCAGTGAGTTTTACACACTTGTCTATCCTCAAGAGGCTGACATCTCTCGTGGACGACTTTCGATCTTCTCTCCGATTGGAACGGCCATCTTGGGGTATCGGATTGGCGATGTCATTGAGTGGCAGGTTCCCACACGGTTACGGCGAGCCCGTATCGTGAATGTCTATCCACACGCAGACCTAGCAGCCGAACTCGGTAACCAAAATCATGAAATCATCAATGCGAGGCTAAACCATTTCGTTTAGGCCTCGTCGTTGATTGCTAGACGAATTCGCTATGTATACGCTTCGATGCGACAGTGCGTGGTCGTTATTGGAAGCGATCGAGCCGTGAGTCACTTGCTCACGGCTCGACGACTTTTGCTACTGCTTCATGACCCCGAAATACAAAACAAGTGCTTTTCACCGCGAACGAATAGTTCGTCATCGACGGGTGCAGGGGTTGCGTCGACGGTTTCACCCATTGAGTTTGTCGCAACGATTTCAAACTCGCCGGAGTCTTTGATCACAACGATTGTGCCGCTGCGATCAGTCAAGTACACATACCCGCCGGCGGCAATCGGTGACGCATAGATGCTATTGAGACCGGGAACGCGAGTCGCTTTGTAATGCGGCTTGCCGGTCGCAGTGTCAATGCACGTTAAGATTCCGGTTCTAGCTTTGTAGAAGTACAATCGCCCCAAGGAAAGTAGCGGCGAAGCAATGTCTGGGGTGTCGCGATTGATCGTCCATAGCACATGGTCTGTGCCTTCGATATCACCTTGGCCGTCTGGGCGAAATGCTCCGAGGAAGGAGCCGCGAAAGCCGCTTGCAATATAGACTACGCCGTTTTCTGCGACGGCCGATGCCGCGGGACGCTCGGTTTGGCCGCCGCAACTCCATAATTCTTCTCCGGTTTCCAAGTCATAGGCGCGGGCCTTCGTTTGGCCGTTCATGATGATCTGTTTTTTGCCGTCGACCGTCACGATCAACGGAGTTGCCCAGCATGTGGGTTCATCGCGAGGCGTCTTCCACATCGTTTTACCGGTGTGCTTATTCAGTGCGAAGATGGCCGACTCACCTTCATGATCCCAGGGAACAATAATTTTGTCACCCGCAAGCGTCGGAGAACTTCCTTCGCCGAATCCATTGCGAGTTTCCATGAGACCAAGATCATCACGTTTCCACACCAGTTGGCCGTCCATTGTGTAGCAGTACAAACCACGGGAACCGAAATGTGCGTAAACGTGTTTTCCATCGGTGCACGGCGACGCCGATGCGAAGTTGTTCGTGGCGTGTGTCTGCTGATGTGGCTTGGCTTCGGTTGCGACCTGTTCCCAAAGCTTCTTCCCGGTGGCTCGGTCAAAACAGAACACTGTGAACTTTAATTTCTGTAGTGCAGCCCCATTGCCGCGACGTCGTCTCGGAGCCGCGGGTTGATTCTGTTTGTCATCGGCGTTTGCGGGGACGCCTGAAACGACAAACACTTTATCTTCCCAGATGACCGGCGAACCCGATCCTTGGCCTGGAATGGCCACCTTCCATTTGACGTTTTTCGAGTCACTCCACTCGACGGGCGGTGTGGCCTTCAATGCGACTCCGTTGCCGTTGTCGCCACGCCAGTGAGGCCAATTGTCAGCCTTGATCGGAGTTGCAGCGGTACACAGAACCAGCATGCATAAGAGACGTGTAGTTCGATACATCGAATAGCAATCCTTGGGGTCGAAGAAAACGAACGGTCAAAACAGCAGCAATTCGTTGAAACGGTGCACTTTCGTGGGCAACTAGTTGAAACCTAGTTTCGACATTGAAGCCCAAAAAAATATCGCCTCTGCACTGTCTTCGGATTTCATCGATTCGTCAAGCGTCGCGATCAACCTGGTTGAGAAGACCTGTTCATACCAATTATGAGGGGAGTCGATTGGTCGCGTTCGATGACTTGTGGCCGTGTGGAGATGATAAGGGATCGTCAAAGTTGAACTTAGACGCAGATAACTGGATACTCAAGCGGTTCGTCTCACGAGTTCAAGGCAAAGTTCGATGGGAGATCGACCGATGCGGCATTTGCACAATCGTTGGTGGAGAGAATCGAGGAACCGATTCCGATGTGCGTTTGCCACATGTGTGCGAGCCGCCGTAACGTCGCTTTTCCTGACGGTCTTTGTGAGCACCGTGGCTGCCGCAGAGAAGCAAAGTCATCCTAACATCGTTTTAATTTTGGCCGATGATTTAGCATGGGCGGATTTGGCGTGTTATGGACATCCTTGGCACGACACCCCGAATCTCGATCGACTCGCGGATCAGGGGATGAAATTCACGAACGGGTACGCGGCGGCGCCGATTTGTTCGGCCTCACGGGCAAGCCTTTTAACGGGCAAGACCACGGCTCGGCTGGGGTTTGAGTTCGTCACCAAGAACAAGCCAGGCCATCAACAGTTGGACGCTGACACGCCACTGGTCGCACCGCCGTTTACATTGAATTTGCCATTGGACGAAATCACGATTGCAGAGACGCTGCAACAGTCCGGTTATGCGACGGCGTTCTTTGGAAAGTGGCACTTGAACGCTCATTACCAACGGTATCTTGGTTGGAGCCCGACACATGGACCAAGACAACAGGGTTTTCAATTTGCGATCGAAGACTTCGGTGGGCACCCGTATTCCTGGGGCCGAACGACTCCGGAACCACTGACCAAGAAAGGTCAGTTCCCGAAAGACACGCTTGTCGAAAGCACTTGCAAATACCTGCGACAGTCGCAGAAGAAACCGTTCTTCGCGATGGTGTCACACTTCTATGTCCACACTCCAGTCAAAACGCCTTGCCGTTGGTTGATCGAGAAGTATGAACGTCTCATCCCTGCGGATTCACCTGCACGGGAACGACGATTGCGATACGCCGCCTTCGTTGAAACCCTCGATCACTACGTGGGACGAATTCTGAACGCGATTGACGAAACCGCAACACGCGACAATACGCTTGTCGTTTTCACTAGCGACAACGGCGGGCATCCGGAATATACCGCGAATGGGCCGCTACGAGGTTCGAAATGGAACTTGTACGAAGGCGGGATTCGGGTGCCATTGCTTGTTCGTTGGCCAAACCACGTTCTAGCGCGTTCGACGACTGATGAACCTGCGATCGGTTACGACCTCCACGCGACATTCGCCGAAGCGGCTGGAGTACCCCCGTCCCAAACCGATGGCATCAGCCTGTTGCCGTTACTAACGAAACAGCAAGCCATCCCTAACCGTGCGTTGATTTGGCATTTTCCGTACTATCATCCCGAACGCGGATTCGCAAAAGCACCGGATCGGATTGGCGTGGACGATTTTGTCACCAGTCGCACTCGACCTCATTCCGCGATGCGACTCGGAGCGTACAAGGTGATCCGTTATTATGAAGACGAATCGACCGAACTCTACGATCTTTCCCACGATCCGGCTGAGCATTTGAACCTGCGTTCACAGAATCCACAGATGGCAACACAACTAACACAGCAGTTGAAACGAACACTCGCCGACATGAACGCCCGATTGCCTTCATCCAGACCAAACACCCGTTAAGATTGACTTGGCAATGGGGGCTCAAATCCATTGCTTGATCACGATTTTCGACAGACCACAGCAACGCACTGACTGTGCAATCTTTTCCCCTCCTGAGAGATGCCATGCTCAAGAAATGTTTCATCCCATTGACCGTTATTGCCGCGATTGCTCTCGCATCGGGTAGTCTCGCGGTCGCTGAAGATTCCTGGAAGCTAAAAGAGCTTCGCTACAACAATCCGGGCCTCGTTGTCGACCTTGGTGTCGGCCTGTGGGCATGGCCGTTACCGATGGATTACGACAACGACGGCGACATGGACCTGCTGGTGTCCTGCCCGGACAAACCCTCGAATGGCGTCTATTTCTTCGAGAACCCAAGTCAAAAACCCGGCGAGAAAATGCCGGTGTTTCGGCCTGGTGTGCGGGTTGGCAAAACCAGCCACAATATGCAGGTCAGCTATGTGGATGGCCAGCCACGAGTCTTGCGGACTTGCTGGGAATTTCCTCGCGACAAGAAAACTGGCCAATTCGATTTCAACAAAGGTCAGCGGATTTACCCCAAGAGCAATGTCCACGAAAACCGCGTCCGTGGGAACATGTGGCGGTACGTCGATTATGATGGCGACGGCGATCAAGACATCGTCGTTGGTGTCGGTGACTGGACCGATTTCGCTTGGGACAACGCGTACGATAATCATGGTCAATGGCGGAATGGCCCGTTGCATGGTTATGTTTACCTCATTCGCAACGAGGGCTCCGCGTCGAAACCGGAATACTCGGATTCGCCGGAGAAACTGACCGCTGCGGGCGGTGCCATCGATGTCTACGGTTGGCCATCACCGAATCTGGCGGATTTCGATGGCGATGGTGACTTGGACCTGCTGTGCGGGGAATTCCTCGATGGTTTCACCTACTTCGAGAACATCGGAACGCGGACGGAACCGGCTTATGCAGCGGGTCGTCGCTTGAAAAATCGCGACGGCCAACCACTGGTGATGGATCTGCAAATGATCACCCCAACGGCGGTCGATTGGGATGGTGACGGCGATTTCGATTTGATTGTCGGAGACGAAGACGGTCGTGTTGCCCTCGTGGAAAACACCGGTGAGCTGCGAAATCGTGAGCCTGTGTTTCTCGCACCTCAGTACTTTCAGCAAGAAGCGGACACCCTGAAGTTTGGGGCATTGGCTACTCCGTATGCCTACGATTGGGATGGCGACGGCGATCAAGACATCCTCTGTGGAAATACCGCCGGATACATCGGGCTTTTCGAAAATTTGGGAACCGCAAAGAACGGGCTTCCTAAGTGGTCCGCACCGACGTTGTTGAATGTTCATACCCACGTGGACGATTCCGCCGGTCAACCGTTCCGTGTGCTCGCCGGTCCCAATGGATCGATTCAAGGACCGGCCGAAGCCAAGTGGGGTTACACGACGCTCTCGGTGGCTGATTGGGACGGCGATTCTGACCCCGACATCATTTACAATTCGATCCTTTCCCGAGTTGGCGTGCTCCGCAACGATGATGGAAAGCTCATCGATGTCGCGTTGAAATCGGGACAAAACGAAGCACCGCCGAAGTGGTATTGGTGGCAAACCCTCGCCAGCGATACGCTCACGCAATGGCGAACAACACCGGTCGCGGTGGACTTCGATGATGACAAAACGATGGATCTCGTTTTGCTCGATCAGGAAGGCTTTCTCACTCTGCGACGATCGGCCGGTGAGGCGGAGCGGGTGTTCGTTGATGAGAACAATCAACCACTGCAACTCAATTCGCGTTCGTGTGGCGGTTCGGGGCGAGTCAAGTTAGATGTTGTCGATTGGGACAGCGACGGACGCCTTGATGTGATCGTCAATTCCGAGAACGCACTTTGGTATCGTAACTGCGAAACACGCGACGGGAAGATCGTTCTGAAACGCATCGGCAATCTAGCGAACCGAAATGTTGCCGGTCACACATCCAGTCCCGCCGCATGCGATTTCAACCAAGACGGTCAACCGGATTTGCTCGTGGGTGCCGAGAACGGTCGTCTCTACTTCGCCGCTCACGACGACTGCAAGTCGTTCAATGCAGACCAACTTCGCGCAACGCCGGCTAAGAAAACCGCCAAACCGAAGTTCCCGGGTTTCGTGAGTGAGGAGTTCATCTACACGAAAGCCAGCTTCCCTCAATGTCATGCGTCCACAATTTGTGAAACCAACCGTGGACTCGTGGCGGCTTGGTTCGGTGGGACGAGGGAAGGCAACAAAGATGTCGGAATCTGGACAAGCTACTACGATGGGAGTCGGTGGTCAGGACCGTCTTTGGCTGCTGATGGCGTTCAACACGAAGGGCTTCGCTACCCGTGCTGGAATCCCGTGTTGTATCAACCACCTGGCGATGCTCCAACGATGTTGTTCTTCAAGGTCGGACCGAACCCGCGTGATTGGTGGGGCGAAGTGATGGTGAGCTACGACCGCGGTCGCACATTCCGTGACCGACGCCGTCTACCAGAAGGAATCCACGGGCCGGTTCGCAGCAAACCGATGCTGCTTGCTAACGGCGATTTGCTGTGTCCATCGTCGACCGAACACAATCACGATTGGCGAATGCACTTCGAGATTCTCAAGAATATGGCTCATCCAGAATTGGGCCAATCTTGGCAACGATTTGAACCCGAGGACCAACCGTTTCAAGTCATTCAACCCACGCTGCTGACTCATGCGTCGGGGGAAATCCAAGCGTTGTTGCGGTCCAAACATTCCCGCATTTTCCAAGCGTTCTCGCGTGATCAGGGTCACACGTGGACGGAACTTGCCGATGCAGGACTGCCGAATCCGAACAGCGGTATCGAAGCCGTCACGCTGACCGATGGCCGGCACTTGCTCTTGTATAACCACTCCGGTGGCGAACGGAAAGACGGTTGGGGATCACGGGCTAATTTGAATCTCGTCATTAGTGATGACGGTCGCACCTGGCGGGAAGTGGCGACGGTCGAGAAGGTGGAAAAAGGCGAACTTTCCTACCCGGCGATGATTCAAACCAAAGATGGGAAAGTTCACATGACCTACACCTGGAACCGTCAGCGTGTGCGTCACACCGTTATTGATCCGAACCTGATCGAGGCTGGCGCTGTTATTGGCGACCAAGCTAAATGATTGGGTCAAACGCATTGCAGTGACTGTTCACACCTAGCGATGCGTTTGGGCGTCTGATATCGAAACATGCAACGATCGACCGATTGCCGAGGAATTGGTATTCGATCGGTCGTTTTTTTTCAGCCACCGCCTTGGAGTTTGAATTCGAACTCGTTTTCTCCCGCTTCGACAGTTCGTTTCAGCGACGATGTTTCGTTGTATTCCTGCGGAACCAACTCCGGTCTTCCGCCGCTGGGGCGACCATCGTCACCAATAACGGGTTGCTCGAAGGTCGAAATCTTGACGAGATGTTCGCCAACTTTCGCCCCCATAATGTCGCGTTTGTATCGCAATTCGAATTTGCCATTCTCGTCCGTCACTCCCTCGGAACTTTGCCCACTGGACGTGGGGGAAAACAAGACCCGTGCATCGGGTAGCGGTTTGTCGTCGAGAAGAACGACCCCGGTCACAGTGCCGGTTTCGGGTTGGTCGTCGGGTGTCCCGGAACATCCGTATGCGAAAATGACCAGCAAAGGCAAGACACGAAGCCAATTTCGGAGCATGCTTTCAGCCTTCAAAGTGAAGAAACCTTGGAGAGTGGAAACGGCGATGGCGTGAAATCTGAGATCTCACGCCACCCGCAACTTGAGAATTGGAGGGTTCGATGGCCCTTAGTACTCGCCAACCACATTACCGTCGCTTCGACCGATGAGGTTTTCGTAGGTGCTATTGACGGCGGAATCGGTGTTGTGATCGATGTTCTCGCTCACAAACTTGACAGCACCGTCGGCGAGCAAGAAGTGAGAACCACCGGGGTGCGGACTACTGAAGCCACGATCACATTCGTTGCATGTGTCATTGAGACGCCAACGACCAGCTCCCATCACGTAAACCAACCCTTGATCGTTGTGATTCCCCGTATCGCCGTTCGTACCGAAAACGACACCAGCTTGCAGACGGACGCCGCCCAATTCCCAAGCCCGTTCGCCAATCGCGAAGGTATTGCTCAGGCCATCGGTGATGTCACGAGTCGCCATCGCGGTTTGCACACCGGACGGATTCGACGCCGGACCGAGTCGCGGCACCCGCCCCATGAAACCATTCCATGCGGATCGATCGAGGTTGTACGTGTCGTTTGAGCCGACATAGTTGGACAACGCGACAGGTCGACAACTCGAACCGGTGCAGTTGCCTCCGCCCCCACCTGTCGAGGGGATTTTCTGATCGTTGTTGAGATCGGGACCGACGTCGGATGGGCAACGGAACGCGGGAATTGGGGTCTGCATAATTGCCAGCATCGTCGCATTGCTGGCGGATGTTGGCATCGGCTGGGCCCCGACTTGGATGCTTTCGTGAGTATTTCCAAGTTCCAAAAACGGTAGGATCAACGACCCCCAAGCCCAATGACCACACGTTCCTTCCGGACAGGAATTCATCCAAGGCGTTTGACCAGAATGCCCCGAAGGGAAGTAGCTGGTCACATCATGATAGTTGTGCAGGGCAATGCCGATTTGCTTCAGATTGTTCTTGCACTGAGTCCGGCGAGCGGCCTCACGGGCCTGTTGGACAGCAGGGAGTAACAGGGCAATCAAAATGGCAATGATGGCGATGACTACAAGGAGTTCGATGAGCGTGAACCCACGTGGCCGACTGGCGCGTCGCATAGCGTCCTCCGTTAGACTGGAGACCTGGAACAGGGAATAGACGTCTGAGAAAAGAATTCAGAACGGATGCAGAATTGCGTCCTTCCTGAGAATATCGGCGGGCCAGTCGGGGTTCAAGAGTCTTGTTAAGGTGCTAACGATTATTGACTTTCGAGAAGAACCTTGATTTCCTGCTCGAGGGTCTCCAGCTCATTCTCAAGCCGAGTGACTTCGGCAGGATCGTCGTTCTGTTTCTTGGCGCCGGAGAGTTGTCGTCGGAGCGTCTGAACGCGGTCGCGTAGTAGTCCGATTTTCTTTTTGGTTTTCTTGTCCATGCGAGTGCACATGATTGAAAGGAGAGAAGGTCACGCTCCGCGTATCTGACTGGGAGCGTGCAGAACAGAAACTATTGTTCAAGCGCATCCACAGTGAGATCGTGAAATGCTTTTCGCAATTCCGATCCATCACTATTCGGCAGCTTGGCTCGTTGAACCATCAGCACAAAGATCATTTGGCGATTCGGGTCGATCCAACCTTGTGTGCCGAATGCGCCGCCGTGCCCGAAAGTCCCAGACGAAAGCGATGCCGTCACACCTTGCGGTTCGCGAACGATACACCAGCCCAATCCCCATCCATTGCCGTCGGTGAATCCCGTTTTGAGTTCCCCAGTTTGGACGGTTCGCATCTGTTTAACCGCGTCCTGCGAGACAATCCGCACGCCATCGAGTTTCCCTCCGTTCAAGATCATTTGATAGAACTTGGCCATGTCGGAGGCGGTGGAGAATAGACCACCAGACGGATTCGGCGGTTTGGCGTCTGAATAATCGTTGATCCAATTCTTGTACGGTTCAAGTCCTTGGCCATCTTGAGTGGGAGCATACAAGGTGGCGATTCGTTTTCCCTGTTTTTCGGTGGGAATGAATGTGGTGTCGGTCATCCCCAGCGGCCGGAAAATGCGGTCCTGCAGAAATTGGTCATAAGACTTGCCCGACGCAACTTCGATAATCCGTCCGACCACATTGAGGCCGGGGCTGTATTGCCATTTCGAACCCGGTTGGAAGCCGAACGGTCGGGCTGCCAACTCTTTCGCCGTTGCCTCCAATGACTCTTTCACCGCCTGGCTCCCCACCAAACCAGATGTGTGAGTCAAAACATCACGAATTGTAATTTCCCGTTGGAGTTCCTCGCCATTCTTCAGAGCGACGTTCTCGAATTCCGGGATGTATTGCGAGACCGGGTCATCAAGCGACACCTTGTCTTCGTCGACTAAAATCATTAACGCCGTCGCCGTAATGGGTTTGGTCATGGAGGCGATTGCGAAAAGGGAATTCGTCGTCATCGGACGTTCCGTCTCGAGGTCCGCCTGTCCAATCGCGGAGAGATGCTCGACGTTCCCATCCTTAGCCACCAACGTGACGATGCCGGAAAACGTGCCGTCATCGACGAACTTCTGCAGCCGTTTCGGCATTTGCGCCAGTTTCTCGGCGTTCAACTTCATGTGTGCCGCATTTTTGCTAGTCGAATTCTCGGCGACAGTCACCAATTCGTCGTTGGGGTTTTCTGTGAGCACGAGGCCGCGGAAGTGAACCTCCTGCGGAACTTTGTTCGAGTGGAGTTGCAAACCGATCGGACCCGTGCCGCAAAGTTCCGGTTTGGGATCAGTCCAGTCTGCGACGAGTTTCCCGTTGACAACATGCCGAATGCGATTGCCGATGGCGAGAATCTCCATTCGGTTCCAATCGTGCTGTTTCCCAGCTTTCTTGGCCGTGCCGTTATCTCGGTAGATGCTATTTCGACGATACAAATCGTAGAAGCCGTAGTTCGAGGGGAACATCACCAAGTGTCCGCGATAGCTAAACGGATCGGCTTGCTTCTCGATGGTTTCCCCCCACAGAGCGATGCCCGAGTGCATCTCGCTGGTAACTAACTTCGCCTCAAAAATGAGCCGGAAGTTGCGGTATTTCTTCTCTGTTACGAGGTAGGTGCTGGCTTTGGGGGCGTTCTTCTTGTTATTGCGTCCGACGATAATGCCATCTTCGACTGACCAATACTTCTCGGTCTGCCCTTCCCAACCCGCAAGCGAATTTCCATTGAACAATCGGACGGCGTCTTCACCGTCCGGAAGTTTGGGGACTTGCTGCAAACTCCAATCCGACTGGGCCATTGCCGCGGTCGTGGTCTGGCAAGCAAAGCAACAAAGCAGCATCAACAAGGTGCGGACACAACGTGTGGGCATGGCAGTGTCTCTCCTGATCCGAAAGCGTAAATGCCGCCGACCATCCACAAACGAGGTCGATTGCAAGACAAGAATTTGCGATTCCGTCGTGGCATCGTATCAAGAAGTGCGTACAGTTTCCTCTCCATACGCTATCCGTACGCTAGGCCAACACATGAACACATAGGCATACTCAAAGCTATTGAGCGTGTTCCGGATTGTCTTGGATGGAAAAGTTGTCAAGAAAATCGTGTTGATTTTTGTACAGACCGCCCCCTTCCATACATCCCGAATGGGGAGTTCCTCGCACTTTCCAGGGAAAACCTACCAAATTCCTCTTTTCAGCCGGGAAAACCCGGGTATTATTCGACCTACGTCTGATGTACTGTAGCCCTTGACAGCAAAAGACATAAACCCTGCTTGATTTGTTGCGTTCTCAGCGAAGAACGTCCACACAACAATCTTGCAAGAGCTACACCACATCTCCCCCGAATTTGTTTCCGGTTCAAGGACCGAAACTCGCTCGTCAGGGCGTTGGGAGGTATTCGGACGACTAGTGTCAACGGGAGAGGCCTGGGCAAGGACGTCCTCGCTTGGATTTACGGTTGGTCGCGTCAGGACGGTTCGACGTGGCAAATCTTAGTAATCGATAAGAGAGAGACGGATGAGCCAAGTTGCAACGGCAGGGGTACGCCTGCTGCCCGGTGCGGATTTGCCGGCGTATGCTTTCATTCCAGGAACGGATCTTCCCCACCCTTTTCGCGATCCTCGCGGTCATAGTTACGGCAAGAAGAATCGGACGACCAAGCCGCTGGATCCCGATGTTTGGGCTGACAACCGCAGCTATTTGCTGTCGCTCGACTACTTCAACTGTGGCTTCTACTGGGAAGCTCACGATGAGTGGGATCGACTGTGGCGGGCGTCCGGACCGGACACGATGGTGGGACGATTTCTCAAAGGGCTCGTCAAATTGGCTGCTGCGGGCGTGAAGGTTCGCGAAGACAGCATCCACGGCGTTCGTCGGCATGCCGCTTCCGCTGGCGAAGTCTTTGCCGATGTCGCAGCGGAAAGCGAAGACGACTTGTTCTGCGGTCTCCGTTTCACCGGTCTGCAATTCGCTGCCGATCGTGCCGCTCAACTGCTTTACCGCAATGATTTGCCGGCCGGCAAACCGATTCGCGTGTTTCCCTTCGTGCTGCAACCTGAACCATTGCCGTTTGCGTAACGGTTGTGTTGCGGTCAGTCGAATTCAAACGGACAGCCATTTCGCTGTCCGTTTTTTTATTGCATGACCTGTTGGTTCCGCCACTGCTCGGCCTGCAACGCCGTCATCCCGTTGGGAGGCGTTTGGGCCGCCGCTTTGGTCTCGGGACGGGAATACCATGCCGAGGGAGCGGATTGTGAGTGATCCGCGTTGACCACCCGTGGAGCTTCCTGCGGGTTGTGATTGCGACTCATCGATTGTTGACGATGATCGGGAACAACTTGCGGCCGCATAGCCACTTGAGGCGCTCGTGAGGCGGCTTTGTCGAAGACTTGCTGACCCGACTCACGGCTCTCCGTGACATGACCAGATTGCACGATGCCTGTGGACTGTTTTCCGGTGTTGAATCCCGCGAGATACCGCCGATCGCCAGTGAGTTCCGCCATCAGTCGGGCAGCCGGTTCGAGCGTCGGCTTCAAAGCCAATGCCTGTCGGAATCGGGCAATCGCGAGATCCGTCTGTCCCTGTTCGTGCAACACATACCCGACGTTGTAATGGGCTTCCGCTGTGCCCACCGTTGACGCAAGCAACGGGAAACCGACGTCAATATCACCGCTTTGAACCAATGCCAGCCCATACCGATACCGGTACGACTTGTTATCCAGTTCCGCTTCCATCGCGGACTTAAGCAACGGAAGCCCTTCCTGCCACCGCTGCTGACTCACCAGGAATTGGCCCCAAGCATGCTGTGTTTGTGCGCTATCAGGACGCAAATTGTACGCCCGTTGGAAATTCGCTTCGGCATCGGCGGTGCGATCGGCGAGTTGATCCAGTCGTGCCAATCCCAGAATGGCGTCGACGGATTTCGCGTCGTTCTCGAGTGCAAATTCATAGGACTTGCGTGCGTCGGCCGCATCACCAACCGATTCCCGCCAACGGGCATACTTCAGATGCAGCGTTGACGGATCGGACAAGTTCTCCGAGGACTCGAGCTCCGCGAGTAATTCTCGCTCGGCCGATGTTTGGGGTTTGCCCCCGAACATACCAGGACCGGAAACACACCCGGAGCCTGCCGATAGGCAAACGACTCCGAGCAAGGCATGCGTCAGTCGAATGCGGATCATGGCGGCGCTCCGTTGTCCGTGTTTCAAACATTGCAGAAGAACCGTTTGGTGGCTTCCGCCATCAATTGGTCGTTGAGTTCAATCTCTTTTCTTTGAAATCGGCAAATTGAGTAGATGATCTCCAATAAATCCCGAGGATCGCTCGAACGTGGAGATCTTCCGGAATCGTAATACTCGGTGTAAAGGTAATCGACGACCGACGGTTCAAAGGAAATTTCGCGGTTTTCGCAACAATGCTTAAAGATTTCCGTATAAACCTCTCGCGTGGGCGGGCCGATCTCGATTTTGTGACGAATTCGCCGCAAGAAGGCGTCGTCAACCAACTCGCGCGGTTCGAGATTCGTACAAAAAATGATCAACGACTCAAACGGGACCGCCAGTTTCTTCCCGGTGGTCAGCGTGAGATAATCGACTCGGTCTTCGAGTGGCAGAATCCACCGATTCAAGAGTTCCTGTGGACCGACAATCTGCCGACCGAAATCGTCGATCAAGAAGATTCCGCCATTGGCTTTGACGTGCATCGGAGCCGTGTAGAAATTACTTTCCCGGTTGTACCGCAAGTCCAGCATGTCGAGAGTCAACTCGCCGCCCGTGACAATGACCGGCCGACGCACCCGTCGCCAGCGGAAATCCGGTGTGGAAGCGTCTGACGGTGTGGACATTAAAGCTGAAGCGGCTTGCGAGGCATCGGCAAACCGGTTGTCGGCGTTGTCGGTTGGGCGATGAATCGTGGGGTCGAAGATGGTGATAATGCTGCCATCGACTTCGATGGCGTACGGCACAAAAATCTCACCGCCATGATCGTTCAGGAACTGTCCCAATCCGCTGGCAATCAGCGTTTTTCCGTTACCGGGAGCACCGTGAACGAACATCGACTTCCCCGTGCAAACCGCCGGGCCGATTTGGTCCAGTAGTCCGTCGGAAATGATTAAGTCGGCGAACGCTTCGCGTAATTCATCGGGATGGCATTGCACATCGGCCACGGTTTGCCGTTGGCATTGCCTCACATAATCGGACAACGGTACAGGGGCTGGTCCGACGTAACGACATGAGTCGAAGGCTTCTTGCGCTCGTTCTCGGCCGTACTGCGTTAAGTTGAATCGATACGAAGCGGGGCCGATCAAGTCGCCGGAAACAACTTCCAAGCAACGCTCGTCCTTGAGATGCCGCAACGCCTCCTCGACGAGTACAAATGGCAATCGCAACTGCCGAGCCAACTCCGCACCGAGCGAATGCCCCTGCAAATACAGGTGTTTCAACGTCAGATCACAGAGTGAACCGAGATTCACGCCCGCTTCGGAAAGCGATTTCGGGCAAGCGGGTGGCGTGACCGACTGTCCGGTGACTTGGCTCGAGTCGGTTGATGTGTTTCGCAATTGTTCCGTTGAACCTGGACTAATTTCCGAAGCAATCATCGGGAACTCTCTTTTTCCTAGCAGAACGGACCGGCAACGGGTCGTAGGGCTGAAATCAAAACGGACCCAGTCTCGAATGGATCAAGACTGGGTCCGTTCCTCGGGCAGCGGGGAGATTCGTTCACCACGGTTTCGGGGAATGCTCTTTCAAGTCAAGCCACAAAAACCGTCGTGGAATGTCGTTATTGCTGCTGGGTCTGCAGCGGTGTATAGTTCAAACGTGGATGCGGAAGAGTAGTCATCCAACCACGATACTGAGTGTCCACCTGCTGGGCTGGTGTACTGATCGGACCACCACGGCGAAGTTGAATTGGCATGGGGAAACCAGGCCCCACCATTTTTTCGACTTCCGAAGCGACCGATGCCATCCGAGCTTGGCTGATTTCCACCGTTGGTCCCGTTTGCACAAACGTCGCTTTGTAGACGTCCGGAACCTCGTCGATGATGTACTGCAAATGCATTCGACCGGCGTGGTTCAATTCGGCAGTTTCTTCATCGAAGTGGTAGTGGAACAGCGTGGTATGCTGTTCCCAACCTTTGGCCACGTGACTGTTGACGAAGGATCGCACCGATTCCCGGTCTTGGCAGTTATATGGGTGTGGCCAATAGTGAGCCGCGTGGTAGCGGTGACACATGGGTTGTTCCGGACCGACGGGTCGTGGGTACGGAGGCCACATCTTGCCTTTCTTGTAAGCTTGGCGGGTTCCGACTGGTAAATGAGCCCGCTCTTCGTACCATTCTTCGGACCATTTGCACGGCCCGAGCCCACCATCGGCGTAACGGCCGTCACACTGTTCGCAGCCAGTGCATTCACCGGCCCGAACGGTTCCGTCGGCATGGGTCACTGTGCACGCTTGATCGATGCACCCACCCGATTGATCCGCAGAATGTCCGGTTGCACAGCTTTCGGTGACTTCCGTCCCGCAACGCGAGGCAGACTGACACCCCATCATTAGCGATAGTCCCACCAATCCGGCGGCACCGGCTTGGCGCAGCTTGATTCGCATGTCCCCCCTCCTTGAGGCCCGGCGCCTAAACATCGTTCGAGTCGTTTGCATCCCTGCAAAACAAGAACTCCGCTGTTCCTCGACTCAAACTTGCTGAGCCAGCACGATGACCTGTCACCAACCGCACCCGCTTCCCGCAGTCCAAACGAAAACGCTCGGACTGAATCGCCAGGAAAGGTCTGAAACCGATCGTCACAAAACCTCAATGAAGTGGTTTTCGCCTGGGAATAACCCCCAGTAGCGAGTTGTGAGGACACAGTTCAAATTGTGCCAATGGTTCTGAAATGGCCGCTCGTTTGGCTTGCAATCATTGTATCGGCCAATAAGGTGGTGATTCATGACGCGAATGCAACGATCCCACGCAGACTCTCCCAATCAGTTCCGTCGAGACCCAACGGAAACGGGGCACTTCTGATCGCGAATTCCAGAGTGTCAGGGGACCTTGAACACCGTCAACTCCAGACATTACTTGACGTTGAGAATCTCAAGCTCATCGAATTTTCCCACGGACATACTCGTCCCGCCGACGACGATGAGGCGGTTTTGATCAAGGGGAAGCATGCGATGGAAGAAGCGGGCCGTGGGGGTCTCGGCGATGATTTCCCATTTTGAACCGTCTTGCGACAGTCGTTGGAGTTCGCCGTTAATCGTACTGGTGTAGAGCCGACCGCCGGTTGCAAACGCGGACGCGCCGAAACCGGTCATCCCAGGAGGAACGCCACCGTCGTGGTTGTTACTGTCGCCGTCTTCTTTTTTCGCGGGTTCATCAGCCGTGACAAGACTCGGACCTTCCGACCATTCGTTGGACTCGGGGTCAAAGAGATTGACACGCGCGGTGGGTCCACCGTATTCCTGCATGCCGCCGATTACAAACACTTTGCCATCGTAGGCCGCGGTTGCTAACGCACGTCGCTGAAACGGCGGTCTCGGTAGTTCCGTCCACTCTGGTTGTTCCGCGTTGAGGTCCATCGACCAAGCGGTCTTGTGCCAGAGGCTCTCATCGCCGCCAACGAGTTGCCAACCGCCAATCACGTAGACTTTACCGTTCAACACACAGGCATCGAACGAGGATCGCGGTTCCGGCAGCGGGGGCAATTCGGACCAAGAATTCGTATCCAAATCGAAAGCAGCCACGTCATTCTGCGACCACAAATCTTGTTCTTCACCTTCCTCGTTGACCGCCGTGAATCCGCCGATCCGGTACAGATTTTCGCCATGAGCGACCAAAGCCAACCCCTGTAACGCCGGTCCATCCGCCAACTCTTTCCATGTTCCGGACTTCAAACTGAGCTGGAGAAGCGTGCGTCCTTGGGTCTCTCTGGAATACGTGTGAGCCGCCCCAGTATGACCGCCATAGATGTATAGATTGCCGTTGAGCATCGCACCGCCGAAGCTGGTGGCCGGTTGCTTAAGCGGTTCGAGCTTGAAATCGTCCATAGTCTTGGTGAGTTCTATTGCACGCAAAGCGTGACAGTCGTGTCGTTTCGAGTGTCAGGGGACTTCTTGCCGTAGCAGCAGGAGCAGCAGGAGCAGTATACCCACACCAAGCAACCAACAGCCAGGAGGACAGACTTTCCTTCTCGAAACCTTCGCACGTTGAAACTCAGAGACCGAATGAACAATGACGGACATTCATCAGGAAGACGCATGCCAAGTGTTCATCTCATGACTACGAAAAGACGTGCACTGGACCAGTGAAGAACTCGTCACCGATTGCGGGACCGCGGGGAGGAACGGTTTTGCCCCACAATCGATGACGTGTTTACTCATCTTACGTCAGCTCGCCCATGTCGATCCGATCCCTCGATGCCGGTGGCTTGGGGAAGTTTGACGTTTGGGGGCTGCGTCTTTGAGGCGACTGAACGTGGCTTCGTCATATTTCTGCTCGACGGGCAATTCTCGCCAGGCTTTCACGGTCAGCGGAGGTACTGGGTCGTCGGCCGATTCGATCGGCTGCCCACTACAACCAAACATCAAGAGCACATCCCCGCCCCAAAAATGGTGCGAGTCGGATCATTCGGAAATCACCTCGCGACCGGCTCGAGTCGCATATGCATCGAGCACGTCCTGTGGTGTGGACTCCGAGAAGAACCGCACGCTCCCATCGGCTAAGGCGAAGTGGGCCCCACCTGGGTGTTGACTTCGAAAGGCCCCGTACACGGTCGACGTGTTGTTGTGGTTGTTAAAGTGGTGGTGAGTCGTTCCCCAGCAGTAACCGATGTAACCGAACGCCCACACACCGCCGTAACTCGTGGATGGAACACCCTGCGGAGCAAAATCGGTTTCGCCCAGAATAAAGGTGTTCGACAATCCATCGATGATGTCGCGGAATTTGGTTCGTGTGCGGTTGGGGTCGGCTGGATCATCAGTAATGAATGGCACAATGGCTCCGTTGTACGCCGGAACGGTTCCACCGTAGTAGGCGGCGTAGTGCAGGAGTGAAGTGTCTTGCGTTCCCGCGCTAAAAAGATAACTGCACTCGGCCCGGTCTTCGGTTCCACCGAGCGGTCCTGCCGGTTCGGTCATCGTCGGGCACAGGAGAGTCGGGATTTTGTATTGTTGCAGCGAGGAATTTGTGAAGCCATCGCCATCGTTATCAACCGTGCTATCACGTCGCTCCTCGGGGTCCCATCGTTGAGCGATGGCGTCGCTTTCCAAGAACGGCAGAATTTGAATAAACCCGGTGGTCCAGGTGTCGCCATCATCGCCAGGTTCGCGGTCCTGTGTGGCGTACGGCAGTTTTCCATGGGTGTCGTGGAAGTTGTGGATGGCAAGCACGACTTGCTTGACGTTGTTCTTGCATTGTGTCCGACGGGCAGCTTCACGCGCTTGTTGCACAGCGGGTAACAAGAGGGCGATCAGAATTGCGATAATCGCAATCACAACGAGCAATTCGATCAGGGTAAATCCTCGGTGAGAACCCGAGGACTGAAAAGAGAGGCGACGCATTCCAGCAGTCCTTCACAAGACTAAGAGAGACAATAGACATCACCCAATGTGATGTCCGAGAAATCTCGGCTTGACTGGCTGGCGGAGAGCTGGCTGGCAACCTGCGAACCTCATGAAACTGAGATTCAGTCTCAACACAATAGCAGCCGATTCTCGACTGTCAACCACACTTCCGGAAAATGTTCGCATATCGAAGATTTGTTCGGTAACGTGCACACAAGATAGGCAGCGATACGACTCACAATCGCCGCCGCCACACTTTGGTTTGCTGAGACGAAGGATTCGAGAGTCACGCGGTTGCCAGGTTTCCAATAATTCGTCGACGGTGTACTAAGCCATGGCATCGGAAGTTCGTAGCCGCGAATACGCACTGAAACACAGACCCCGGGAGATCATGTTCCATGCCGAACCTTGCCACGGACGTTGCGATTATTGGAGCCGGAATGTCGGGGTTAGTCTGTGGGCAAGCACTGCAGCATGTCGGACTTCGGGTCACAATCTTCGAGAAAAGTCGGGGCGTCGGCGGACGAATGGCCACGCGTCGTACGGACTCGGAGATTTCCTGCGATCACGGAGCCCAATATTTCACAGTGAGCGATTCGGCATTCGAATCCACGCTTGAGAAATGGCAACAACAAGGAGTTGTCGCTCGCTGGCGGGCACCGATTGTGGAAATCAAGAACGGTGAAATCCTCGAAGATAAATCGGAGACGAACCGTTTTGTCGGCATGCCACGCATGAATTCCGTCTGTCATTCATTGGCGGATGAGTTAGAGATTCACACGCAAACCCGAATTCTCGCCCCCCGTCGCGATGAAGACGCATGGGAATTGTACGACGAGAATGAGCAACTCGTCAGTCGCTCGAAAACTGTCTTGTGCACGACGCCGGCTCCGCAAGCCGTGGAGCTGCTGTCGGCAGTGCCTTCGTTGGTCCAGCAAATCCACGACGTCGAGATGAAACCCTGTTGGGCACTTGTAATGGTACTCGAGGTCGGTCTGGATCTTTCGTACGGCGGGGCGTTCATCAACGGGTCGGAACTCTCATGGATAGCCTGCAATTCGAGCAAGCCCGGACGCGAGGCATCGCCGGAGGTTTGGGTTTTGCATGCATCCGCCGAATGGAGCCAACACCATCTTCAGGATTCGCCAGAGTCGATTGAACGAGCACTTTTGAGAGCATTTCAACGAGAGACAGGCCGATGTCCGTCGGCAATCCGCAAGAGTTGGACGCATCGCTGGCGGTATGCACAGCCATCCAATCCGTTGCCTTCACGATATCTGTTCGATGAACACAGTCGAATCGGCGTCTGTGGTGACTGGTGTGGCGGTCCGCGGGTCGAGGGAGCTTTCCAAAGCGGCTTGGCGTTGGCGAATCGAGTCATCGAATTCTCCGCCCACTGACCTTCGAACGGGACAGCGAAGCCTGCGACCTTGATGTTCTCTCCACGATTCCAATCACATGATTGTCAAACACAAGCACGATCCGTACATAGCCAATTTCGGCCGTCGGTATGTGTTCTGGTAGGTCACACCTTGTGATTGCGTGGGGGCATCGATGTGTCTAGCTTCGATCGTTCCTGATTCGGAACATCGTGGATTCGTTGCGAATCAAGTCGGTTTCGGAGCCCACAAAAATTGAAAAGCCGAAGTCCAATCCCCAGAGGAACTTACTTTGTCTCGCCCATTGACAGGTCGTAACCTTGTTCACGGAGTTGAGCGAGGAAAGTTCTGGCATCCGTAAACACACCCGACGGAATTCCCAATTGGAGGGCAGCTTGGACGTGGCCCGGTGTGTCGTCCGTGTAGAAGCATTGATCCGGCTCGCATTGAATCGTTTCCAACAACGCGTCGAAAATCGCCTTCTCCGGTTTGACCGCCTTGACCTCATACGAGAACACTTCAGCGTCAAACTCGTCGAACAGGTCGAAGTGCCGCTTGGCAAATTCGATATGGGCGGCGTTCGTGTTCGACAGCATCACCAATCGAGTGCCCCGCTCGCGAATTGCTCGAAGGATCGGACGCATGGACGTGTTCAGCCAGAAGATATCGCTCACCGCGTTCATCAAATCCTGAAACACGATCGTCTTCTGTAATACCGCCTCGACCTGTTGATGAAACTCTCGAAGGGAAAGCTGCCCTCGCTCAAACTGATCGAACAATCCGTTGTACGGATCGAGCAACGGTTGGATGTCCGCTAGCGAGCATTCGCACAACTGACAAACCTGTTGACGCATTCGTTCATGCGAAAAGTACAGTAAAACGTTACCCAAATCGAAAACAATCGTGCGGATCATTGCTACCGAAGTCCTTTGGGAAGTGTCCGAGAGCCCCTAGGTTTGCCACCCGCCGCAAAAGTTATAGCCGTGTTCTTGGGGGCAACCGTTCTTATCGGTTGATCGACGAAGAATCAGACAAGCACTTCGGCAAACATGTCGCAGAAACTGCACGAAACGCCGGGACCGTGTAGAATTGTGTGGCGAAAAAAATGTTTGTTTCGTACGCTGAAATCGGTTTCTGGTTGAACACGTCACACCGGAACCTGAACGTACAAAACAGCGGATTCGAGACGATTCCTCTTACCCAGTATAGGCTACGATGGCGGAATTCTACGACGACGAAGAGGACTCGGGCAGCGGCATTGTCACCGAAGCTGGCACAATGCGTGGTCGCGACTGGCCCTGTCTGCGTCAATTCGGCGTATTTCTCGAGAATCGTGTGGGAAGTCTCAATGACCTCATGCGACATCTCGAACGGCAAGACCTCCGGATTATGGCATTGTCCATTGCGGATTCGATTGACTGCTGCGTTGTTCGGCTGATGCTCAATCATTACGAACGTGGACGGGAGTTGCTCGAATTATCCGAGTTCACAGTCTTTGAAACGGACGTGATCGGTGTGCAACTTCCCAACGTCGCTCAGCCGTATGTCCAAGTCTGCTCAGCACTTCTGCGAGCGGAGGTCAGCATTCACTATAGCTATCCGCTGCTGTATCGTCGTGGTGGTCAGGGGGCCATCGCGATGTACGTCGACGATATTGATCTCGGCCTGAAAATCCTCAATCAGAATGGGCTGAGAGTGATCACGGAAAAAGATTTGCTCGAAGACGACGAAGATGTCATTTGATCCTGGCTTCAATTCAATCTCACGAACGGAACCTCAGATTGCCGGACGAATCGCCTAAACCCCCAAGCACAATTCAACTTCCGCAGACGTACTCTCGGGAAATTCAGTCCAGTACTGTTGAATTGTCACGTTCATTTGCGTGAAAAGACTGACGGGACCGAATCTTGTCTGCCGACACAAAAACAAAAGTTGATGGGTCGGCGGGCTTGCCATGGTGTTCAGGATGACATAAGGTGCCATAATCTCAATGTGTACAGAAGATCGATATGTGGTCGATCGTTGCCACAAATTTCAATCGACAGGCAAATCACAATTCTGACGAAATGCCGGAATACAATGAGCTTCTGGAACGGTTTTGGTATTGTCCTGAGTCTAACGTTCTTCGTTGGGGCCCTACACTCCCAGCCCATTGCGAACCCGCCCGTTATCGCTGTTGCCCCGTTGCAAATCGATTTAGATGGGCTAACGGGTGACCATCTATTTTTGAGACAAACCAGCGAGGGCGTCCATCTGCATGGGTGCGTGCGAAATCTCCCTCCTGGTTGGCTTGAATTGCAGATCCCCGACTTCGACTTTCTTGTTGACATTGAAGCCAATAGTAATGGCCTGACGAAAGTCGATTTGCATATTCACGGGTATGAACTCCAGGAACTCGTTGGACATGAGATCATCCTGAGTGACACGCCCGACCCGCTTCTCCACCGAAGCCGTTTTCGTCATCGACGGTCCTCGATGCGAAACCGTATGCCGCAGATCAGCGGTGTCATTGCGTTGAGCAATGCGGGTGTTGAAGAGCATCGCTGCGAGTGCGATCTCGTCGAGTAGCGTGATTTGCGGTCCGCTGCCCATCGGTTCCGAATTCCTCCATGCATTTCCGATGTGGTTGATCGCTTCGAGTCGATCAGGGAGTGGCTTGCGGACGTTCGCTGGTGACCACAACATCTGGACGGTTGCGGAGTCGTTCGAAGCGTTGTTATTCTCTCTGCAAAGTCAACCGATCTAGTCTCGGAGTCGCGAGTGGCCTTGTGTTTTCGCCGGAGAACAACGATAGCCGTACGCGACGCACACTTGAAACTCGTTCCAATACGCTCGAGAGGAAGATAGACAATGGACACCACAAACGGGCCACTGAATCGAAAGTTGCGAATGGCTTTGGTGGGCGGCGGAAAGGGCTCGTTCATCGGACGCGTCCACGCCACTGCTGCCGTTTTGGACAACCGAGCGGTGCTCGTCGCAGGTGCCCTGTCATCCGATCCGCAACGCTCGAAGGAATCGGCACCATCTTACGACATCGCTCCGGATCGGGCTTATGGATCGATCGACGAGCTGGTCGAGAAAGAGTCCGCTCTTCCGGAAGATCAACGGATCGACTTCGTCAGCGTTGCGACGCCGAATCACACGCACTTTGCGATTGCCAAAACGGCTTTGCAGGCTGGCTTCAATGTCATCTGTGATAAACCGATGACATTCGACATGGCACAGGCGGAAGAGCTTGTGGGCATCGTTGAGAACAGCGGAGCCGTCTTCGCTCTAACGCACAACTACACCGGCTATCCGCTCGTCCGCCAAGCCCGTGAAATGATTTTGAACGGCGAACTCGGCGAAATCCAAGCCATTCGATCAAACTACATCCAAGGATGGCTGCGATCGAAACTTGAAGACGAAGATAACAAGCAAGCGAAGTGGCGGAGCGACCCGGCCAAGAGTGGCGTCGCCGGCGGATTCGGGGACATCGGCACACACGCTTACAACCTTTCCCGATACATGACGGGATTGATTCCCTCGGAGATCTCCGCCACGTTGAAGGTCTTCGCGCCGGGTCGACAACTCGACGATTACGGTTGTGCCCTGATTCGGTTCGAAAATGGCGGACTCGGCACCGTCACCGCAAGCCAAATTTCGCACGGTCGCGAGAATGACTTGTTCATCGAAGTCGATGGAACCAAAGGGGCTCTCGCATGGCGACAAGAGACCCCGAACGAAATGCTGGTCCGCCGCAATGGTGAGCCTCACAAACTCTACACTCGAAATCCGAACGCCCCGTACATGAACGAATCCGGTGCCGCCGCCTGCCGTTTGCCAGCCGGACACCCCGAAGCGTTCTTCGAAGCCTTCGCGAACATTTATCGTTCCGCGTACGATGCCATTGTCGCCCGCATCACGGGAGCCGAATTCGAGAAGCGTGACACGATCTACCCGAACGTGTACGACGGCGTCGATGGCATGAACTTCATCCAGCAATCGGTCGCGAGTAGCGCAGACAACGGAGCCTGGCTGCCGTTCCATCACCAAGCATGTCGCAAGTAAATCGCGCGGCCCATCGAGAAACTTGTTTTCGTGTGCCACCGGTGTTTCGCCGTCCGAAGAAACGCCGGTGGCTTCTTCTTAAGATCACGGCCCCAAACGCCGTGGCACAATCTTCTGTCGAGCTGTCTGTTGTGATGGATGAAAATCTGGCGTGGGATGACTTGCACGACGGGGTCAAATTCCGTTTTCGGGATTCGATTTTGTTAGTCAAGAATCATCGAGGCGGTTGGATCGAGTGCCGTTCCGTTTACCCAGAAAATGACTTCGTGATCACCGTCAAACGCAATGCTTACGAAGAATGGCAGACCGACTTGATTGATGCGAAACGGCGGCTTCTGAGTTCGTACTGATAACCCTTCCAATCCAAAAACTTGTCCGCATCGGCAACCCAAACGTGATCCCTATTTCAGAGAGTCAACGTTGGCTCGAAACGAAAGTCTCTTCTGGAATGGAGTATGGATCATGTCGAATTCATTTTTCGCTCGACACTCGTCACGCTTGAACGTCTTTGCAAGCACCCCGCGAAAAGTCTACGGCAAATACTTGCCCCGCAAGTCGAATGCTGCCAACCAACGCCCCATCTTGTCGGCGTTCCTACAAGCCCGCGACATGACCGAAAACGTCACTAAACCGCTGGGCCTCAACGATCAATCACTCGCCAGCTAAAACAGCGTTGCAATCCACTGCTGCCCTACAACGAGCAAGTTGACTTAGCGTCGTTCTCGATCGGGCAGCAGGTCGTGTTATGATATCCCTCGATTGCTGGTGCCACGACACTTCCGAGGGAGACGATGATGAAGCTGACACGAATTCTTTTCGGACTGTTCGTGATATTCGCCGTTACGGATTTGTCTGCTGAGGAATTGATTCCGACTCGGTCACTGAAGCATGCCGTCGATCTGAGTTATGCGTTGAATTCGAAAAACGCGTATTGGCCAGGCGAGAATTACTATCCGTTTCAATTACGCACCTTGGCGACGTTGGAGAAGGATGGTGTGCTGTCGAAGGCGTTTCGCATGCCAGAGCATCTGGGCACGCACATCGATGCCCCCAACCACTTTGAACCGAATCAACCGTCGGTTGATCAAATCCCGCTTGTCGATCTCATTGGTCTGGGTGTGGTGCTAGACATTTCATTGAAAGCGGAAGCTAATGCAGATGCGATGCTGACCGTCGAAGACATCCACCAATGGGAACGTCAACACGGCGAAATCCCACAACGTGCGATTGTGCTGCTCAACACCGGTTGGGGACGATTCTGGGAAAACCCGACACGCTACCAGAACCGAGATTCCCGTGGCGAACTGCATTTCCCGTCCTACTCACCTGAGGCCGCCGAATTTCTTGTGAACGAACGGAGTGTCCTCGGGATTGGTGTCGACAATATGAGTATTGACCGGGGGATTTCCAAGAAGTTCCAGGTCCATCACATCGTCAACAAAGCGGGGAAATTCGGACTAGAAAACGTTGCCCGTTTACAGAATCTTCCGCCAAAGGGTTTCACGCTGATCGTGGCTCCCATCAAACTCGAAACCGGAACCGGCGGGCCAACTCGAATTTGGGCCGTGTTGGACGATCCACCATCAGAGTGAAGCACGGATTCAAAGATGGCATGAGGCAAATGAGTCCTTCGAAGGCCGGTGGCTAGTTTCTCAAACTGCTCGCCGTTTTTTGCATACATTCGCAGGGAATTGCGAGAGAAACCGACCTTGATAGCATTTTGCGGCAACGTGTGATCTTGGCTAAAGTCCTAAACCCTATCGACCGCCTCGGGCGTAAGATACCCCAAGTATAGGTCCCACCGTCTTTGACTTCGAAATTGAAAAATTCGATTCTTTTTAGTCCTCAAAGCGAACCTGCGGACTGTCCTTGTGTCACTGTGGTTTCACGTCAACTCCACGCAGGAAGCCAGCGATGCGAATTCGAAAATACGAAGATGACGATGTGACTGCCATTCTAGAAACATGGGACAATGCAACCCGACTCGCACACCCATTCTTGGAAGAAGACTTTCTGGAACAAGAACGAACGAACATTCCTGAGTTATATTTGCCCCACGCAGTGACTTGGGTGGCAGAAGTCGAAGGAGAGGTTGTCGGATTCATCGCACTCATCGGCAATGAGATCGGTGGACTCTTCGTGCAGCCTTCGCATCATAGAACAGGAATCGGGCGAGCACTCGTTGACAAAGTTCACGCTACGAATGGGTCACTTGAGGTCGAGGTCTTTTGTGAGAACTCTATCGGTCGTCGGTTCTATGCCAGGTATGGATTTGTGGAAATGGCTGAAAAACGTCATGAGCCAACGGGACAAAAGTTGCTCCGCCTACAATACCCAATCGGTCCCAATGTTGATTCCTTAGACGGGTGAGTACACGCACACGGCTTCCCTCCAAGACGATTCAAACTAAAGACGTCCAGCTGTCGTATTAGCGTCGAGAGTTGGGAGTCGGTTGATGTAGAAAGAATGGACGTTCGACTCATCACGCTCGACTCTGCACGTCACCGAAGACCGGCACGGTTTCGAACGTTCCGCCGAGCACCGCTTTCGCATCCACACCGAGCCACTGATCGAGCACGGTTGCGTAGACGGATCGAAAATCCGTGTGGTGTTTGAGGTCGCCATCTGTGAGGTCATCCAGCCGGGGATGTTCCCCGACCAAACCGGATTTTACTTTTGGCCCGACGAAGAACATTTGCGACGCCAAACCGTGATCGGTCCCGCCGGAACCGTTTTCCTTTACTCGGCGACCGAATTCAGAGAAGGTCATCGTCACGACGCGATCGGCTTGGCCCTGGTCTTTCAGATCATTCTGGAAGGCCCGCACCGCATCACCGAGTTCCTGGAGCAAACGCCCGTGGATATCGAGTTGGCTCGCGTGTGTGTCAAATCCGCCATGCGAGACGTAGTACACTCGCTCCGGTAGTTCGGCTGAGATCAATTGACCGACGAGTTGTAATCGTCGACCGAGACTGGTTTGCGGATATTCAGCGGACTTTGCCCCCTTTGCGATATTCTCCAGTCGCCGTGCCGTCTGGTACGCCGACGCAGTCGAATTTTGAACCAACGAAAGCAACGGATTCGACGACGCCGGTTTCCGATTCGCGAATTTTTCCATCACTGCTTGGCGGTCTTTGCTGGTCTTGAGACGGTAGGAGTCCAGCGACCGTACCGAAGTCGCCGGTCCCGCGGGAGAAAACAACGCCAACGGACTTTCACCGTCTCCCACCGACATCGCCGACAACTCGGCATTAGCGAGTGAAGTCGTTCGCCCCAGCCAACCAAAGCGTTCGGATTTCTCACGCGTTGCTTTGTGCCAAATATCCATGGATTCAAAGTGCGAACGATTCGGATTGGGGTAGCCCACCCCCTGCACGATCGCCAGTTGCGAATCCTCCAGCAACTCCGAGAACCCTTTTAGCGATGGATGGAATGCGAGTTGATTGTCGATTTTCGAAACCGCCCGATTGGAAAGTTTCAAATTGGGACGAGCGGATTTGTAGATCGGATCGCGATACGGCACGACGGTGTTGAGACCGTCGTTCCCCCCCGTCAACTCGATGACCACCAAGACAGTCTCGCGGTTCGACTTCTCCGCAGCCATTGCGGCCCGACGAAATGCCATCGGCAAGGCGGCCCCCATCGCGAGCCCGGATGATGCTTGAATGAATTCTCGCCGATTGAATCCCGCCATGACGAATTTCCTCGCTCCTTGTGGTTCGACTTTCGCCGCATGTCTAATGAAAATCGACATGCGTCTTGTTCCTGGCACGTGCCCTCTGTCTGCTCACCACTCAGGTGACTTGAAACTCTGGGAGCGTCATCACTAAGTGTGCCGCCTCTCGAGCAAGCAAGCCGTTGATGGCGTGATCGCTACGGAACGGCGATCGCAAACGGTTTCGTTGTTCCCGCAAGGTCTTTGTGATGTCCTCGCCCGCCGGATGATTTTCGGACTGCAAGAACAAACCAAGAAAGAACTGTGCTGTTCGCCGGTCTTCCTCGAGATTCATTTCCGCTGCCAAAGTCGCCGGATCGCAGTGCGAAGCCGGGCCGTTGCCGCGGGTGAGTTGGTAGGCCAAATTCTGCCGCAAGAGCAATGCGTTGGGATCGATCCATTCGGCTCCACCGTCCCATCCTTTGACGCTCGGCGGAAAGAACAGACTTTGGCCGAGTGTGTCACACGCTTCGGCTAGCTTTATCGGACTGGCTTGGCCGCCCAGGCAGCGGACCGCTCCGATCAGAAACTCGACCGGGCTTTTGATTCGTTGTCCGATGGCGGCATCGGAATAGAAGAACCAACTGCGGAACATCGTGCCCATCAGCCAGGCGGTGTCGTAATCTCGGAGACGGTATTCGTCGGCCAGGGGATTGAGAAGTTCTTCCGGGAGTTCTACGGTCTCGCTGACAAACTCGCGAAAAACCTTCCGGACCAGGAACCGGGCACACGCGGGCTGCTGCAATGCGATTCGAACAACATCGCCTGCGGACCAACGCCCCGTCTGCCCAAGAATCGTTTTCGGACCCGTATCGTGCTGGGACGGATCGAAGATCGCCTTCTCGCCTTGGACACGCCATCCGGTCAACGCCCGGGCCGCTTCTTTGATATCTTGTTCGCTGTAATTGCCCACGCCAAGACTGAATAACTCGAACACTTCTCTCGCGAGGTTTTCATTCGGGTTTCCCTTGCGGTTGGTGTCGGAGTCGAGCCAAATCAACATTGCCGGGTCTCGCACCATCGCAGCGAGCAAGTCACTGAAATGACCGAGGGCGTGTTGGCGAAGAGTTTCGTTCTGTTGTTGCATCAACCGGAGACTGTCGACCTTGGCTTGTGAGGTCGCAAAATGATCATGCCAAAACAGCGTGAGTCGTTCTTGCAGAGGGTGTGGTGAAGACAGCATTCGCACCACCCATGCCGCCTGAAGTTGCTTCACCTCGTGGGAGGCGATTGCGGTTTCAACGAGCGAGTGCATGTCTGCCGCAAATTCAAACTGCCCTGCACCACCTTGCAAGAGTTGCGAAACCAGTGTGGCCGGTCGTGAATCAATCCCACTTTCAAGTTGTTCCGAATTGGCCCCGAAAGTTGCTCGCCGGAGAAGATGAGCAACCTTCGTGTTATCCCACGGGTTACCACCATTCGGATAATACGCTGCCCAAGCCGTTCGCGGACGGAAGCGGTCGAGCGTGGTTTGCGGATCGGACATAGGAAACCCACCGATTTCGATAGGCCGGGTCGTGACCCAGCATTTCATAGGAACTTGACTGCATGGATGTGCCGGACTTCGTCCCAGCCGACGAATTCTCTACCGTCCGCTGGAACTCCACGTGAGTGTGTAACGGAAGCCACTCGTGGAACGTTCGAGACGGCCGTCTATCGTGCCGAGTTTCTCGAGAGCTTCGGTCATGATGTCGAATTCCGAATTTGCGGTGTCGGGAGAAATCCCGTTGTTGAGAACCGATTCGTCAACAATCGTCCGCCGATAGTCACGGACGGCTTTCGCAAATTCCGCGAACGATCCGGCTTGAGCGGCGACCATGTTGCCATCGAGTTTCAACGACCGAAGCGTTTCAATTTCATCCAATGTCTGGCGAACAATCTCGGTGGTGGTACCGATGACGAAATGATCGTCCGTCGTGGCCCAAGCAGGTCGAAGGTTAAACAATCGTTGGTCGAAATTTTTGATCGACGTGGCATCGTCACGG
Organism: Thalassoroseus pseudoceratinae; assembly: GCF_011634775.1. Classification (NCBI taxonomy): domain Bacteria; kingdom Pseudomonadati; phylum Planctomycetota; class Planctomycetia; order Planctomycetales; family Planctomycetaceae; genus Thalassoroseus; species Thalassoroseus pseudoceratinae. The sequence goes on along the minus strand of NZ_JAALXT010000002.1, from coordinate 746,852 downwards.
AAGGCGAGGCTGGAAATTTTCACCCCGTGATGGTCTTCGGCAACCGCCCGCATTTTTGCCTCTCCGAAGGCGGCAATGAAATTGATGGCTCGCAGCGGGCCAGCGGAGATCTTGCGGAAGCGTTCAGCGTCTCGCAACGAAATCGCCAACACAGCGGCGGGTAGAGAGTTGTCTTCATTGATGCGGTAATCGAGATTCTGCTGCCGAGCAATCGCCCAACGAAATTGTGGCCCCAGGGTCTCCGCGAGTTCCGTCGGGAGAAACTCCGCCTTAAGAGCTTTGAACTGCTGCGAGATTTGCTCGTTCGCTTTCTCGGCTGCCGCGATGGTTTTGGGTGTCATCAACGCTTCGCGATCGCCCCAAATCCCGGACCAATCCCGCAGTCCACTCACCGACCACAGGGTGCCCGGCCCATTCAAGAGTGGAGCCAATTCCGCACCGTTGCCAAACAAGGAGCTGGGGACATCATGGTCGCCGTCGCCAAGAATCTCGATCTGAAAACCTTGCTCAGTTTCCGAAACGTTGACGGTCAATTCGTCCGTTCCCACAAGCATCCCCAGCCAGTTGCCGAAGACGATGAGTTGACCGGCATCTTTCACCGGGAGTTGCAACCGATCTGGTTTCTTGTTGAGGGCGTTGAGCGTTTTCCAATCGAGCCACAGATTCACGATTGGTGCGTCTTGTATTTGATTGGGACGGATAGTATTCAGTTTTTCCATCGCTGCGGAAACGGTGTTGCGATCATGCGAGCCGATGAGCCAGCGTCCCGTCAATCCGATTGTCATCTCACCAAGTTTGCGGATATCCGGCGTTTCGGTTTGCCGAACGCCAAGCGTGGCCAATTCGGAACCGATTCGTTCTTGGTACGCCGAATCGGACAGTTCATAGATCCAAACAAAACGTTTCGGACCGGCAACAGCCAAACTGAACCGCCCGGACAACAACTCGGACAAGCCTTCAGCATCCGCTCTGTTCGTGACACGTTCGGCGTAACTTAGAACTTGCCGCAGCGGGTCGGCTTCGGGACGATTCCACTGACGTTGCAGCTCCGCACTTTGGGCGATTTGCGTTGTGAAACGATCAACCAGAGGATGGGTCAGCAACCGGGACGGCTCGGTGATTTCCACTCGAATCAGCGGCGGCGATTCGAGAAAATCGGCGGCCATCGGAGGAGCGGCTTCGACAAACGACGGTAGCCACACGAGGAATCCCAACAGACCGAACAGCGAATGATGCCCAAGTGGATGCATGGGAGAATTCCATATGCGAGACCGCGTCGATGTTTGATGAGTGTTACCCAAATGTTTTGAATCGGGTTTCAACGAATTCCAAAGACTTTTAACACGATCTGAACGCGAGGTGTTGCCCCGGACTGTTCGTCCTCGGTAGAGTGCCCAGTCTCGTTGGTCAAAGGGCGAACTGATTTTGAGAAGTCGCGGACAAAGAACCCATTGGAGACTAGCCGGTCTTGTCGTGATCGGTATGGTGGCGGCCGCATTCGTGATGCCGGGGAATCGGCATACGCACCAGGATGGCGAACGATCCCACGCTCACAATCATCCGCATCCACATGTTCACGATCACCGGGTGCATCAAACGGACGAGATTGTCTCAGCTGGCCCGTCGCACACTCACTTCCGGTTTCTTTGGTTCGAGTTCTCTCTGACGGATCCGCCCAATCGTGACACCGCTCATGTCGGCGTCGTTGATGACAACATCCGCTCGAATCACTTGACCTCACCAGCGGCATGGATGCAATGGCTGCAAGTGCTCGTGCTACTGGCGGGCCTGCTTGCAAGTCGTGATTCTTTCCGTTGGTCGGTGAATTCCACACCGCAAGTGGAATGCGATTCCCCCACACACGGACGACTGCCCGAACGTCCGTTGCTGCCTCCTCCGAAATGGATTTGAACTTGCCACCGCAATTCTTGCGGCCTTGTTCAACTTGATTCACGACGGACATTTTCCGTCCGACGTGCGCGTTCCGTCCCCCGATAGGGGTGGACGATCCATTTCCGTTTTTATCGCCGCCAGCGACACCGTGAAGTGTGCGCAGGGTGCGCGACGAGGAGTTTCTATGAATTCTCAGTCTTCCCAGGTCCGCCATCCGCGCGGATTTACATTGATCGAATTGTTAGTGGTCATCGCCATTATCGCCATCTTGATTGCATTGCTCTTGCCGGCGGTTCAACAGGCTCGCGAAGCCGCGCGTCGATCGGCGTGCAAGAACAACCTCAAGCAATTGGCACTTGGGATGCACAATTACGAATCGACATACCGCACCCTTCCACCAGGGTATCTGCACAAATTCGATTCCTCCGGCTCCGGTGCCAATCAAATGGGCTTCTCGTGGGGATTGATGCTGCTGCCACAACTGGAACAGACGAATTTGTACGATCAGTTCGACTACACAATTCCCGTGTTCGATCCCAGTCAGCAAGTGCCGCGAGAGACGCATCTGTCGGTATTCTTGTGCCCGTCCGATCCGTATTCGGAAGGCAACTTCGTCGTCCGAGACGATTCCAGCACCCCGATCGAACAGTACGCCACCGCCAGTTACGCGGCGAATTGGGGCCCATCGACGGCTTCCGTCAATTTGGACGATACCCCATTGCAAAGTCAGGGCGTCTTCTATCGCAACAGCCCGACGCGACTGCGAGACATCACCGACGGACTCACCTCGACGCTATTCCTCGGCGAACGCACAAACGGACCGTTGCCCGGCACGACCAGCGGTGGGCATTCGGTATTTGAAACCGCATGGTCGGCTGCGGTACGGGATGTGGGTGATCCGGCCGACGACCACGGACATATGGTGCTGTTCGAAACACAGTTCCGCCCCAATCAACCCGGCACCGACGACAAAGGATTGTCGGCTCCTCATGCGGGCATTTGCCAGTTCGCGTTAGGTGACGGATCGGTGCGAGCCATCAGCGAAACGATCGATGCCGATGTCTACAACGCTCTCGCGACGCGATCGGGCGGTGAGGTTGTGGGCGACTTCTGATCGTCCAAATTGGTGGCTTCGTTAGAAGCAGTGAATTTCGGTCAACCGATACGACCCGTGATGACGATACACTCGATACTGTCATTCTCAGCGCGGGCGGGCTGTTGCGATGGATCGCGCCCGCCATGCGCGCATTGCGAGGTCGTTCCATGCAACGAATTGTTCTCGGTTGGTCGATTGGGGTCGGTTTGCTGTTGTCGCTGCTCTCAACCGAAGCGCGGGCACAGGGACATTTTCTGATTTATTCCCCGCCGGGTCAGTATTCAATGGACCCCACGGGACTCGATCACCCCGAAACGTACTTCGATGCGAATTGGGAACCCCCGTTGGTCGCTGACATCAGCTTCGGGACGATTACGCCGACCGCCGGTCTGTTCGACAAGGTCGCAGACACGGGATTCGCCACCCGCATTGCGTGGCATCACCCAACGTTGAAGAAACCGCTTGATTCCGGTCGGTTGTTCCTCGGCTGGACTGGCAGTTTCGAGTACGCCACGTTTTCTCAGTCCGACGACGCTCCCTTGAGCGGTCGGGCAATCCAGGCAAACCCCAGTAATCCGACGGGGTCGAACATCGCTTTGCCCAATCCGAATTACTCACCGTTCCAAGTCGATGCCCTCGATTCCTACGCATTCGGTATCGGGCCAGAGGCGACGTTTATGTTCTATCCGGTGAACGAAACCGGACCGGAGTGTTTCGTCGGTGCCAGTTTCGAAGGACTCGTGGGTTGGGCGGATGCGGATATCGTGCGGTTCCCAGCGGGTACACCCGCTCCCAATGCATTCCGTGCCAAACCACCCGTCAACGATGAAATGGAAAGCCTTTGGGGATATCGCGGCCAAGCCAAAGCCGGAGTGGCATTCGCGGATGGCTACGCAATTTCCACCAGTGTCGCTTCCACACTCTACCGAACGCAGGCGGTCACCAACATTCAGGACAACAACTGGTTTGTCACCTGGATGGTGCATTTCGAAGCCAACACACAAGCCTTGGCGAATGGTTTTGGTCGAATGCTTGGCCGCTGAATCGTTAGTTGACTCGGTACCCACTAGCACACATATGGGTGATCTTGGTAAGTCTCGCCGAGGTCACCCTTTCTTTTTGCAGGGTCAAAAGATCGCTCCAAACGCCGCGTCTTCGATTGGTCAGACCGGAAAAAGTTCACAATCCAACAGAGCGACCGTTGACATCCCAAGCCAATATATCAACAATCAACCTGCTATTGAGACTGAATCTCAACAACATTGACGCAATGTCAAGAGTTATGATAAGAAGTAGGACGTGAACACCAATGGTGAGAGTTTTCAATCTGACGTTTTGTTTGTTCCTGGCATTTGCCACTGGCTGCAATTCGTCGAGTTCTTCGGATCATACGGGCACAGGCAAAGACGGTTCCGGCAAGCAACACTGGGTCGCGACCACCGGCCATGTCTACGACGCATTGAATCGCATCTCCGAAGGTGCGGACGTTGAAATCAAGTTGCTCTGTGGACCGGGAATCGATCCGCACTCCTATTCGGCGAGTCCTCGTGATGTCCAAGCCATGTCCGAGGCCGACGCCATCTTCTTCAATGGCTTCCATCTGGAAGCGAAGCTTCACGACCTCCTGCATCATGAGTTTGGTGACAAGTCCTGGTCGATGGGAAGCGTTTTTCCAGAAGAAGCTCGATTGGATTGGATGGAGGATGGCGAAATTGATCCCGAGGCACCGTTTGATCCCCATATTTGGAACCATCTACCTGCATGGTCCACTTGTGTATCGGGTTTGATCGAGCAACTTGTCAAAATCGATTCGGAGAACGAAGAACTCTACCGAACCAACGGGGAAAAGTACGTCGCAGAGATCGAGGAGCTGCACAAGAAGGCCCTGGAGGAGTTTGCGAAAATCCCCGAAAAACGCCGGGTCATTGTGAGTGCGCACGATGCTTTCAACTACTTCGCGAAAGTCTATGGTTTCAAATCGGTTGCCGTTCTTGGAATTGGCAACGATGCGGAAGCCGACGTGAAAACCATGCGTGAAGTGGCGGAACTTGTCTCGGAACGTAAAGTTCCGGTGATCTTTCTCGAAACGATCACCAACCCGAAAGTCACCGAGGCACTTCAAGAAGCATGTGCAGCTCGAGACTGGTCCGTCAAAATCGCCGACCAACCGCTCCACTCGGACGATTTGGGCAGCGAGCCACCGCTCGACACGTTTCTCGGTGCATTTGAAGCGAATATCAATCTGATTACGAAATCGTTAGCTGGTGGGTAGCGTTCGATCAACAATCTCCGATAAGTTGTGTCTCGCGACGTGTCATCTTTCAAAAGTCATCAGCCGGATTGTGCAGGTTTGATGACAATATGCTTCCAGTTGGCGGCCGATGGAAACAGCAATCCAAACTCATCAACTCACCGTCGCGTATGGTGCCCAACCGGCGATTTGGAACGTCGACGTCAGCATCCCGAAGTTTGGGATGACAGGGATTCTCGGCCCGAACGGTGCCGGCAAAAGCACGTTTCTCAAGGCGATCTTAGGGACGGTTCCGAAACTGTCCGGCCAGGTCAATTTGCATGAGCTGGCCAAATTCGACGCCAACGCAATCGGCTACGTCCCCCAACGAAATACGGTCGACTGGGATTTCCCGACGAGCGTGTTTGACTTGGTCATGATGGGAACCTACGGTCGTCTGCGTTGGTTTCAGCGTCCCGGAAAAAAGGAACGCGAAGCCACCTGGGAAGCATTGCGGCAAGTCAAAATGGAAGAGTTCGCGGACCGACAAATCGGCGAGCTTTCCGGAGGCCAACAGCAACGTGTCTTCCTGGCTCGGGCGTTTGTTCAACGGGCTTCGATCTATCTCATGGACGAGCCGTTTGCCGGGGTGGACGCTAGCACCGAGAACATGCTGATCGAACTGCTTCACCAACTTCGAGATGCCGGGAACACCATCGTTTTGGTCCATCATGATTTAACGACGGTCGCCGAATACTTCGATCATGTCGTGTTACTCAACCGCAAGTTGATTGCGTGTGGTGATACGCCAACCACGTTCACCGCGGAGAACATCGAAACCGCGTACGGAGTCGCCGGGATGCAACTGTTGGGGCGGAAGTCGTGAATGCGTTTTGGAACGACTATACCGTACAAGTGGTTGTCTCCGGCAGCGCGATGATCGGTGCGGTGAGCGGCTCACTGGGGTGTTTCGCGTACTTGCGTCGACAAAGTCTGATTGGCGACGTTGTCGCGCACTCGACGCTATTGGGGATTGTAGTCGCGTTTTGGGGCGTGTACCTCGTCACCGGAGTCGGGAACAAATCGCTTTGGGTCCTGATTCCCGGGGCCATCGTTGCCGGTCTGGCTTCACTCTTGTTGACGAAAGCCGTGACGGGGCAAACTCGAATCAAAGAAGACGCTGGTTTGGGCGTGATGCTCGCGATTTTCTTCGGCACTGGCATGATGCTGCTTCGCTGGTTGCAACGGGCTCAGCCACCGATTCCTGGTCGAAGTGGCTTGGACGGGTACTTGTTCGGAATGGCCGCTGCCATGACGAGCAAAGACCTTTGGATGATTGGCCTCCTCGGAGCCATTGCATTGATGGCCATGCTAATTGCATGGTCCGGTTTGAAGGTCCTGACGTTCGATCCGGAATACGCCGCCGGTATCGGTTTGCCAGTTCAGCGTCTGGAATTACTGATGCTCTGTTTGATGGTGATCGGCATCGTCATTGGACTGCAAATTGCCGGTGTGGTCCTGATGATTTCGTTGCTCGTGGCCCCGGCAGCGGCGGCACGCCAGTGGACTCATCATCTCGGTCGGATGGTCGCATTGGCATCGATCATTGGTGCTGTTTGTGCAGCAAGCGGGGCACTGATTAGCGCCCTGGGTACTCATCTCCCCACCGGACCGGTGATTGTGGTGCTTGTCACAATTGTCTTTATCTTTTCGATCCTGTTTGCCCCCAGACGGGGCATCCTCTGGAGGAGACGAAGCATTGTCGATTGAGCTTTGGACATTGGCGATCGCGACGGTCACTTCCATCACGTGCGCGTTGTGCGGGAGCTTGTTGCTCGTCAATCGCAAGTCGATGGTCAGCGAGGGACTTAGTCATGCAGTGCTTCCCGGATTAGTGCTCGCGTTCGTGTTCATTCGCGACTACAACTCACCCATCCTCATTTTCGCGGCCGCCGTGAGCGGAATGGTCATGGTGTGGCTGACTCAACTCATCGAGCGGTCCCGTCTCGTCGACGACGATGCCGCTTTAGGGATTGTCTTCGCCGGCATGTTCAGTGTGGGTATTCTGATCGTCAGTGCCAAGCTGCGGAACACACACTTTCACGCGGACTGCATCATCGACGGAAATTTGGCGTTGGCTCCGCTCGACCGTTTGATTGTCGGCGGCATGGACTTGGGTCCACGGTCCTGCGTTGTGATGTGTGTGATGCTTGCTCTGGTGGTGGCGTTTATCGTGCTGGCCTACAAAGAGCTGAAGATCAGCATTTTCGACCCGATTCTGGCAGAACGATTCCGCCTGCGTCCTGCCTTGCTTCAATTTGCATGGCTAGGGTTGGTTTCGATGACCACCGTCGCCGCTTTCGATGTGGCGGGGTCGATTTTGATCGTCGCACTGATGATTGCCCCACCCGCAGCCGCATATCTGCTGACGGACCGCCTCGGCCGACTCCTGGTGATTGCCGGGATCGTCGCCACCGTCAGTTCGATTGGCGGGTTCTATCTGGCAATGAACATGGACGTCTCACCGACCGGCCCGATTGCTTCGTTTTCCGGCGTGATGTTCCTGATCATCTTTGCGTTTGCTCCGCGACGGGGTTTCATCGCGACCCGATTGCGACGAATCCGCCAGCGATCGCAAACAATCGAACTACTGATCCTAGAGTTTATCGCCCATGATGCTCAGCGGGACCTATCAGGCCTGAAGGTTCCCCAGTCCTCACTGACCCGCTGTTTGAAACGATTGATCCAGACTGGGTTTCTTCGGGAGACCGGATCGGACCTGGAACTGACTCAGAAAGCCCATGATCGGTTGCAACAAGCATTTTAGCACATGTTCACTTTCTTGTACACTTCTCCTGTCCCGTAGGGTGAATACTCGGTCGCTATTTGGACTGACGCGACCTGCCTGACGAAGCTCTCTCACATCGTTGAAGGAATCGACGATTTCTCGTGACTCAGGAAACACAAATCGTTATGGACACACAGTTTTGGCAAACGGTATGCGTGTTGGTCTTCGTCGGGGGTGTGGCCCTCGAACTAACGCGACGCCTCGTGCACTTCCTAACGACGCTCCAAAAATCCGTATGTGCTAGTCGGTCGCAGCGATCTTCCGTAAATCCCGGGCGACAACCTCGGCCCCAGAACCACATCGGGCTGAATCAGCGTCGGTGGTAGTCGCGTTACTGTCCGTCCGCGATTAATTGCTTCCTGGCTGACATCCATGCGATGACACGGCAACGTCAGCGCAAAAAGAAAGCCGCGAGGGGTAAAAGACCTCACGGCTTCGGGAAAATCGAAGATTGGATTTGCCCGTGTTAGCCAGCCATTGCCGGTTCGGTTTGGGCGGCACAATCGGGACAAACTTTCAATTCGCGGACAATTTCTCGTCCCTCGCCCCCTTTATCGACCGTTTTTTCGCGGTGCGCTCGTCCAGGACGTCGGGACAGGGGTTCTCGTCGCTCAGGATACTCTACTGTACGTCGTTGCACAACAAGTTGCTGGGCCGGTGTACCGGGTTCGACGACGTGATCACATTTTTCACAACGAAACATATAAACTCCTATCGGTTACGCTCGGAGCCGACCCGAGCAAACAGCACGATTCCCCATGGAACCGCTGCAAGCGGCGAAAAAGCAAAAACGCCGGGAGGCCGGCGTTTGATGTCGAAAATGGTATTGGCCTAAGTATACCAAAGATGACGTTCTCGGTCAAATTTTTGTCGTGTTGATGCTCCTGTGGGAGTCGCTGTTATCGACACCCCGAACGCCGAGCCTCCAAGGTTTTTCGGGTCCAGGGACTAGCGAATTAGACGACGGAACAGTCGGTTTCCCACGTGTTTCAGCGTTCGACTTCGTAATAGTAGGTACGAAAACGACCATCGATGTGAAATTTTCCACTCGCGTCTGTTGGCACTGTTTTCCCCGTCGGGACGCCGTAGACATCCAACACATTGACTCGTTTCGGCTTCGATCCTTTAAAAAGGATGCCTGCTTGTACGGGTTCCATGAGCAGTGGTGGACCACCGATGGTTTTGAGTTGCGTGCCATCCGCAGAGTATTCTGTCCCTGTTTGTTGGTCGCGGGCCATTGCGGTGATCAGAATTCGTGTTGACGCGGCCAACGGTTGGTTGTCGAGCGGTGTGAACAACAGTGACACAAACGGAGTTTGCACGGCAACGGTGACGCCGGGAAGTTCGATTGACTCTCCGCCCATTCGTCCGATGACTCCCTGCGTCTTCTCGGCTTGAATCGTCACCAATCTGCGATCGTAATCCCACTTCAAATCCCCCGTCGCGGACCGCACGGTTTTTTCGTTTCGATTCCAGTTCCGTGAGAGATCAGACTTCACCGCCGTCGCGTTTTTGTCGAAATCGATTGTGACACGGCCAACAGCTAGAGCCGTGGGCGATGTGCCTGCGTTGTCTCCGACATCTTTCACATCATGCCCGCTGGAAAGGTCTTGATGCAGCGGATCGGTGCCGGCAAATAGGTCCGCTTCGGACAACGTGCGGCGAGCGACGACGGGGCCTTCTTCGATGTGCCCATGATGAAGGGCAAAAAACAATGCCGGGAATTGACCGATGTAATGCGGGGTATCCGTGACGTAACTGCTTAGGTTTGGCCAACCATCGCCCGGGTACGCACGACTGCTACTGAAGTGATACGATGCATCCCATCCCTGCAACCCCATTCCATAAAATGCCATCAACGGAGCCGCTTCGGCCTTCCATTGGTTCGGCGGAAGCTGTGTCCATTCGGTGCAGGAGAACGGTCGGTTCTCCACTTGATACAGCCCAATCGCCAGCAATCCGCCACCGGGACGGCTGAGGTGCGATTCGTTCCGGACGGCCCCCTCAGCGATGTGGTGCCCACCGCTGCCGCCACCGAAGTAGTTGTGTCGGTCGATCATGTCGGCAGCGAGATCGGTCCACAAGTTCGCCGGGTCCGCGGACGGTCCTCCCGCTTTCCACGCGGTTGTGACGGTGACGGCCTTGTAACCTAAATCGCGGAGTTGTCCTTCACGACGCTCGTAGAAGTCTTTCTGAAGTCGTGCCAGAAACTCGATGAAATCCCCTGCCCGTTTCGTTTGGCCTTTGAAATCGTATGCGGGGCCATCACCGCCGAAGTGGTAGGCTCCCATCAGTTCGAGTTCACCGTTCTGCCAGGAATCGCCGCGTCGCAGCCGTCCCCACGCCTGTTTTGTGGCGGCTTCGGAGCCGTACTTCTGTTTCACCCATGCAAAAAACTTTTGGCGTAAGCGTTTCGAGTGCAGCGGGAACTTTTTAGGGTCTCGTAAATCACCAAGCGGAAAATGCCAGAAGATGGAATCTTCGTTGTGCGTTTCCAAGACGGCGAGAGCGGGGTCGTCGATGTATCGCAAACCGGTGTACGGGTTCTTGTGCAGGAGCAAGGTTTTCACGTAGTCCCACTGCAATTCCTGTAGCTTTGGTTCGATGTTGACCAAGCCATACGTGCGTTTGCGTCCGCGTCCTGCATCTGGGAGTTCGGCGAACAATTTTGCGTCATAGCCATCGTTGGGGCCGATCGTGAGCGGGTAGAACACCGACCAGGTCATGTAGAGCCCGTGCTTTTTGAGCTCAGCAAAATACCAATCGAATTCGTCAATTCGTTTTGCATCGAACCGTCCGTTTTGGAGGGGGCCGACTTCGCCGAACAACGGGTGTTGCCGCACCATGTTCACGCCATGCTTGCAAAGATACTTGATCCGCGTCGTCTGTTGTTCCCGCGTGAAACGACCAATGGAGACATTCGCACCGCAGCCCCAAAATTTGATCGGCTGTTTGGCATGTTCAAACCGAAGAGCATCGCCATCACGTTTGAGAAACCCATGTTGACCGGCGGGTGCTTCGATGTACTTCGACATATCGATCACCGAATCGGCGGAAAACCGATCGGTATCGAAGACGACAGGAAACCATTCATCGGGTTTGGCGGCAATGTCTTCATTGGGTTTTCGGATGCCGCTGGGGACAAAGCCGGTGTCGTCCAGGAGAATCGCATCGGTCCCGCCGTGATTGGCCACCTTGCTCTGGAAGCGGATCGTCAGCGAATTCTTGCCACGTCGCAAACGCAGGGAACCGACTTTGACCCACGCAAGTGCGCGGTGATCGGGATTGGGCGACACTTGGTACTGGCCACGCTTGTCGCGAAGACTCATTGTGGCAAAATCACCACCGTTCAGTTGGTAAGCCACCTCGGACAGCAGAACATTGCCCCGCCACCAAAATGTGTACTCGCCAGACTTTTCAGCCGTAAAACTGTACGTCGCGATTCCCGGTCGCCGTTTGTCGTAATGCGACAACCACTCCCCGCCCGACATCCCATCCTTGCGAACGTTGTCGTACCAACCGTGTTTCGTGACGGTTTTCTTCTGAGGGTTTTCCCCCTCGATCCAAATGGAGTCGGCGTTCGCAACCGCTGGGATGGTGCATGCCAGAACAAACCATCCCAGCACTCGGTAAATTCGCTTTCGGTCCATCATGGGGCTCTCGTGTGCGCGGAACAAGAAGAACGATGTCGTCATTTGTTCCGAGCTTAAACGGATGCCCCCCGGGAATCGAGTCTTCGGCAATCAACTCGGCTTCGAGTTCGCCACAGCGCGGTCCAATAAATTTCGAGTGACTTGTTGGACGCGGGTGTCGGGTCCGTGTGGACGACTACCGTGCGACCAAGGCAAGATGTGGCCGGGTGGTGAACTCAGCCCCTGTGACCAAAAGATGCTGGCCGCGTTGAAAACGAAGTTGTTCTTCGGACCAGGAAAAATCGTCGCCGCATAGGCACCTTCTCGCACGCCGCCAGACCAAATGGGCCCCTCGGCGAGTACTTCCAAGCCCGCTCGGTCCGGGTCTGGTTCTCCATGATGTTCCCAACCAACGAGGCCAGGAATCGAATCCCCTCGCTTCATGCCCGTCCCTTGGAACACCCAGTGCTCCGGCTTGGTACAAGTCCAATCGCCGCCACCGTTGAACGGAACAACGCTTCGCGTTCCCATGATTTTTCGCTCGTCCGGTGCTGTGCTTTGCAAACCGGCAAACAGCGAGGAATAGGATTCAATTTCGTCTTGCCGGAGCGGACCATAACAACCGGCACGAGAAATCCGTCGGTCGGCTTTTCCTTGGGAATTCGCTGTGAAAGGCGAGTCGATGAACACGGAGTTGCCACAAAGCCATAAGAAGTTGACACCATTTTGAATCGCGGACTCGGCGGCATAGTATTGTCGCACGTCCCAATACTCGTCATGTCCCACGCTGAGAAACGTGTTGCAGCGAGTCAAAAACTGGGGGTTCATTGTGTCGCAATTGGAACCGTAGGTGACATCGTAACCGTGTTGCTCCAACCAGTAACACAAGGGGTATTCCCACAACAAAAACTCGCCCGACCCGATCGACAATGGATGATCGAAAATCTGCACGTACTTGCCATACGGCCGATCGAAACTCACCGTCACCCCGGGAGCATGGGCACCATCGGGATGCGTGTAGAGCGATTCGTTCACCGGCCAGCGATTGTAAGCCTGCCACGTGTTGTCGCTGCATTGGAATAGGATTTCCGCTGGTCGTCGGTCGCGAACGATGAAAATGATGTAGCTCTGCCAATACGGATCCGAGGCGGACTCCGGGATTGTTGTCAATTTGCCGAGGTAGACCCCGCTCACCCAATCTTCAGGGATTTTGATTTCCGCAGCCGGAGACCATTCGCACTCTCGAAGTCGGCCGGGTAACGGGCCAATCTGCGGGACCGGTTGTGTCTCGCCTACCAACGGACCGAGCTTTGTGACGTGTCTCGCCCCGTTGCCACCGTAGAATCCCATGCGATAGATGTCGATTGTGAATCGACGGACCGGGTCTGTGCTCACGTAGATCGAAAGGGTGTCCCCGGCTTCGATCGACTGATGGGAACAGTAGCCTTCGATCAATGTGGTCCGGTACGGTCCCGAGTTGGTTCGCACCCGCGTGAGTTGCCAATCGGTCGTGCCGGGGCGGGCATTTTCCTGCTGAATTATGGAACGGGTTGCAGGACTTGTTTGGGCCGCTTGTCCTGTCGCCAACGCCAGCGGTGCCGCCAGGCCACCTTTCAGAACATCACGGCGGCTGAATTGATTGGCTTCCTCAGTCATTCTGATCCACTTTCTTTGACTGCAAACTTCGGAGGTAGGCAACGAGATCGGCGAGCTGCTGGCCGGAAAGATTTTCCTCCAATCCCTTTGGCATGATGGACACATCACTGGGCGAAAGAATTTCGATGTCGTCACGGGCAATGGTCACGGGATCGCCGGCTTGCTGTTGGATGACAAGTTCCGCATCGGTTTCCCGTACGATGAGGCCAGCATAAACTTGCCCGTCACTGGTGGCGATACGGTAGGAATCGTAGTCTCGGACAATGCTTGCCGAGGGGAAGACAATCGATTCCAACAAATCGCGAGCCGACCGGTTGGCTCCAATGGTGGTTAAATCAGGACCGATCTTCCCACCCATTGTGCCGACTCGGTGACACGTTACGCATTTTGTTTTTTCGTTTGCGAACAAGACTCGTCCGCGTGCCGCGTCTCCGTCATCGAGTAACGCAATGAGCGAATCCAGCCTGTTGAGTTTGGCTTGCTCGGCTTGCCGCATACGATCGAGCAACTTGTTCGCTTGAGGCAACAAATCTTGCGGATAGCGTTTGATGATATCCGAAAACTGCACTGCCGAAAGTTTTGCTCCCTGCTCGGCTCGGCTGATACCGTTCAAAAATTGCTGGACGACCTCCGCATCTCCAGTCCTCGCGTAAGGTCGGATCAATTCGCTCAATACGCTTGCCGAGACCTGCGGAAACACGCGAGTCAATTGCAGCAGTTGCGGCTTGCTGAGTGACGTGGTTCCGATTTTCTGAGCGATCGACAACGCTTGCGAAGGGTTGTCTTCCAGGGCTTTCGTTAGCAACTGAAACGATTTGTCAGTGAGGTGCCCACGTTTTCCGGAGCGGGCTTCCTTCGCTGCAACTCGGAGGAGAATTGGTTGATCCGAATCGGTTTCGATCTGTTGCAGTCGCTTGTCGAACCGATTCGTCTTCATCGAAGCAACAGCGACAATCGCCGCTTGAACGCTTTGATGATCATCGCTGGCGAGCAAGGAGTCCAACGCGGGAGCCCATGCCTCAGCCGCTTCAGTGCTAGTTCGAGTAGTCATCACTGAGAGCAACAATGATTGCAACTCTCTTGGAATGTCGGGGCGACTGAGTTGCTCGCCGATCAGTTGAACCACTTGCGGATCGTTCAGCGACCGCGATAGCAGACGACGAACGACATCCTGATTGGCCGACAGTTGAGCCGGGTCGGAAAGCAAGCGACCGGCGACGGTCGCCGTGTGTTCTGTCCAGTCGGAATGCCGTGCGTAGATGCGAGCAGCGACACGCTCAATCGCGGGATGGCCGGACTCGACTTGCGTGACCACTTCGGCTTCGGTCAATTCGCCGGAGGTCATTTGATCGAGAGCAATCAATGCGTTCTTGCGAACGTTGGGATCGCTGCTAGTGAGTGCTTTCCGCATCGAGTCCGCATCGTTGATTTCGATCAACGCAAACGTCAATGCGTGTTCCAATGCCCGATCGACGGGGTTCGCGAGTGATTTCAGAAGTACCGGAATCGCTTGCCGATCGCCCAACCGCCCAAGTGCTGTCGCTGCGACGCGACGGACGGTAGGTTCGTCGTCGATGACCAAACGGCTGAGTTGCTTGAAGGCCGACGGATCGGGATCGGCGACCAAACTGCGACACGCCGCCGCTCGGACACCGGGATCACGATCGGTCAGTGCCGTTTGAATGGCGGAACGAATCGCGGGGGTCTTCGGATGCATCCGCGTCAACGCCCAGACCGCTCCGTAACGCAGTCGGATGTCACGTGTGCGGATTGTGCTGGCTAGTAACCCGGTGACTTCCGCAGAACGTTTCGCACACTCATTGATCGCGTGTTCCCACACAACCGGTCGCCGATCGCCGAGGAGTTTGACGAGTTCCGCGGGGGTCAAGGAATTCCAATCAATGTCGTTGCCGCTTGGGTCATCCCATGCGGTCATCCCCTGACGGCGAATCCGATAGATGCCCCCGAGCACATCGGGCTTGGCGAACTGCGAAGTTGGGCAACCGCGATAGAACCAGCCACCGGTGTCGACCACGAGCAAACTGCCGTCGGCGTCTTCGACGATGTCGGTCGGATGAAAGTCCCGGTTCTCGCTCGCAAGGAATTCCCGTTGTCGGACTTCGTACGTCGACCCGTTGGGTGACAGTTCCAACCGCACGACTTTGCCTTGGTTGAAGAACGTCGCGAAGAAGTTGTCTCGCCAACGGTGGTCGAGAATCCCCGAGCGATACCGCATCGTCCCGGATACCGCCACGTGTCCGAACTCATGAACCGGGCCGAGAAGATCACCAGTGGTTTGCAGTTCTTTCAGCACGCGTTCGCGATGCGGATACGCACCGCCATAGAGCCAATGCACAAGAGCATCGACACGCGGGCGAGTGTAAAGAATATTGACGGTCCCTAGCATCTCACCGGTGGGCGTGAAATCGACTTCGACCGGGTTGTCCATTCCGCCGCCGCAGTGAATCCGTACATCGCTGCCGTCCGTCCGACAGGAAAACAAATACGAACCTTCCCGTTGGCTCGTAACTTCACCGTCTTCATTCTCGAACGTGTGGCCATGATAACCGTCGCACCAATACAACCGGCCGTCGGGACCGGACACGGGACCGTGAATACTCGCCGCATTGCCGGTGTAGCCAAACTCGCTGACGAGTTTCTCTCGCTTGTCGGCCACACCATCGTCGTCGGTGTCTTCGAGTCGCCAAATGTTCGGCGGTGAGGCGACATACAACGCACCATCATGCCAAGCAGCGCCCATAGGAAATGTCATTTTGTCGGCGAAGACAGTGCTTTTTTCGAAGCGGCCGTCCTGGTCCACGTCTTCGAGCAGACGAATGGAATTTGGTAGCTGTTCCTCAAGTTCGTTGGCGGAGAGATTCACACCGGCGTTTTCACAAACAAAGAGACGACCACGATCGTCGAACGTTGCAAAAGTCGGATGTTCGACCAATGGTGGACCGGCAACCAGCTCGACCGTGAAACCGTCCGGCACGGATATCTCAACGGGCTGGAAATCCTTCGGCAATGCCGGTGGGAGAATGTCTTCCGTTTGAGCTCGTTCCTCGTCGATGCCCACGTAAATCGCCGTCTGCGATCCACCGCCGTTCCACATGTCATAGCGAGGTTCGGCATACTTCTTGAAGTAGTCATCAAGACGTTGTTTCAACATCTCGCGTGTGTCTTCGTATTCCTCGAAAGTCACGAGGTTCGTGAATTCATCGGGGTCGTTCGTCAGGTGGTACAGCTCATGCGGCCCGTTGGGATGCCGATGCACGTACTTCCAATCTCGCGTCCGAATGCACCGCAATCGTTCAAACTCATAGAAGACCGCTTCATCTTCAACCGAAGTCGAGTTCGCCGCTGTCAGCTCTGTCGAGAAGTCACGCCCCGGAAGCGGAGGATCGTTCGGCAACTGATCGGACATGCCGAGATACCCCAACAGCGTCGGCAGAAAATCGTAGTTCGTGATCAGCACATTGGATTTCGCGTCTGACGAAATGTGACCGGGATGTCGCCAGATCATGGGGACTTTCATCATTTCGTCGTCGGCGGTGACGGGACGAGTGTGATCGCCCATGCCGAAGTAGCCCCCGTGTCCGCCGCTCCATCCCTGATCGGCCACGAAGATGACGACGGTGTTCTTTTCGATTCCCTTTTCTCGCAGCGTATCTAGCACGCGACCGACGCCGTCATCGACCCCGCTGACTTCCGTCGCCACCCGTCGGATGGAGACTGGATTGTTGTGGTAATCGAGATTGTGATACTGCCAAGGATGCGCCGGTTGACGCGGAAACGACGGTAGTGGTTTGTCGGCGTAATACTCGGCGTGTCGATTTTGCCCCTCACGCAACAACAGGCGACTCAGTGCATAAGGGCCGTTATACGAGAGAAACAGAAAGAACGGGTTCTCGGATTCCGCTTGTTGATCGATGAATCGAACGGCGTGTTTCGTCCAGAAGTCAGTCAAGTATTCAGGTTCGTTTCGCTGTTTGCCGTCTTCGATGATCTTCGCACCGTAGAAAGTGCTCGTTCCGCCGTGAGGCATGGTGATCCAGTAGTCATCGAGCTTTTCCTGTGGCGATATGTTCCCACCGAGATGCCATTTGCCCACGAGTCCACATGCATAACCGGCTTCATCAAGAATCTCCGGGAGCGATGTGAATTCACCGAGTGTGTTCCGTGCCTCTGGACCGGTTTGCAGTCGCCCACCACGCAAAAAACAATGCACGCCATGTTGTGAAGGCATCAAGCCGGTGAGGTACGTCGCCCGCGTCGGAGAGCACACCGGATTCGACGAAAACGCCTGCGTGAACAGTGTGCCCTCGCGAGCCATCTGGTCAATCTGCGGCGTGCGAATGTCTTCGTTACCGTAACATCCGAGCGTCCACGCCCCGTGATTGTCCGTCATGATCAACACGACATTCGGACGAGTTCCCGCTGCGGACACAGACGGGATCGACAAGCCGAGTCCAAACCCAAGGGACACCCAGCCAACCAAGAAAGAAAAGCAAGCAAGTTTCATGAGGTTCTTCCGAACGTCTCTTTTGACAGTTCCCGATGATGGTTCAACGCGTTTTGATGCGTTTCATTCTGCCAACTTCCTCGCGACACGCAAACCGTCAGCCGGAACTTCGTCGTCGGAATTCACCGGGCGTCGTTTTGGTGATGCGTTTGAACACGACGTGGAAATATTCCGAATGCTCGAAGCCACACAGTCCGGCGATGCGTTCGGTTGGCAAATCGGTCGTGAGCAGTAACTCGCGAGCACGTCCGATTTGCACGTGCCGGATTTCTTCTTGCGGTGTGCGTCCGAGGTATTTGCGAACTTGGCGTTCCAACGTGCTACGAGAGACCGCGCTGTTCCGCACGACTTCGTCGACGCTGATTCCGCGACACGCATTCTCCCGGATGAATCGCAGGGCTGAGGCAATGTCCCGATCTTGAATGGCGACCACATCAGTCGATTGACGGGTGGCAACATCAAGCGGCTCGATGATCTCGGTACGCGGAGGGCTGTTATCTCCGCTCATCAATTCCGCGAGCACCTCCGCCGCCCGATACCCGACGGCTTCCGCATTCGGAATGACACTCGAAAGCGGCGGCGAACAAACTCGGCAAAGCAATTCATCGTTGTCGACACCGATCACCGCGACTTGCTCCGGCACGGACACACCGATCTTCGAACAGGCTTCGATGACGTGTTGACCACGGATATCGTTGCAAGCCATGACCGCAAACGGCTGCTCGAAACCGTCCAGCCATTCGACAATCTGTTCTTGTTCCTGCTCCCAAGACAAGGCCGTGGGACCATGCCAAGGGGTGTTGTATCGTGCACACTCAGTTTCGCTGTGACGTTCAACCACCGTAGCAAACGCTTCCTCACGACGTTGCGACCATGCCTCACCACGGAACCCACAAAATCCAAACCGTCGGAATCCACGCTCCACCAGGTGATTCGCCGCCATTCGGCCGATTGCAGCATCGTCAGACCGAACTTGCGGCAAATGGGATTCGCCATGCCGATCGGTGACTTCGACCAGCGGAACGCCGGTTTTCTCAACGGCATCTAACAGTTTTGGCGTGGTCACCCGAGAGATGATTCCATCACCATTCCAATGAGGAAGCCACGACGGCGGCTGTTTCCAGAGATCCCGTTGTTCCAGAAAAACAGACCAGTCATCATGCATCCGCATGAACCGCACAATTCCCGACAGCAAATCGCGTCCGTAAACGCTGGAAGTTTCGATAATCAGTACAACACGTCGTTTCATGCCGTCGATTGTAGCGTGAAAATGGGAAATAGAGACCGACCAATCAATCGGTTTTCATTGATATGACACGGGTTTATCCAGGAAGCCGCAGCAGTCACTTGCGAATGATTGACGGACTTGGTAACACTGCGGCTAAACGTTCCGGGAGGACGGTCCGCGCCCCGTTTGTCTCCGAGACGGTCCGATTTTTCTTCCGTGATTTCTTGCCGAACAGGATTTTTTCGATGCCAATTGCAACACCCGCTCAATACGCCGCCATGTTGGACGCGGCTCAACAAGGTAGTTACGCCTACCCCGCCATGAACGTGACTTCGTTGACCACCATGAACGGGGCACTCAAAGCGTTCGCGGAGAAAAAGTCCGACGGCATCATTCAAGTCTCCACCGGTGGCGGGCAATTTGCCTCCGGTCTTAGCAACAACGATGCGGTTCTCGGGGCAATCGTGCTCGCCGAAGCCTGTCACCGATTGGCCGAACGGTACGATGTACTGATCGCCCTCCACACCGACCACTGCCAACCCGGCAAAGTGGACGGCTTCCTGAAACCGCTGATCCAGGAAACCGCACGGCGTCGCGAAGCGGGTTTGCCGAACCTGTTCCAATCGCACATGCTCGATGCGTCCGAATTGCCATTGGACGAGAACA
Organism: Thalassoroseus pseudoceratinae; assembly: GCF_011634775.1. Classification (NCBI taxonomy): domain Bacteria; kingdom Pseudomonadati; phylum Planctomycetota; class Planctomycetia; order Planctomycetales; family Planctomycetaceae; genus Thalassoroseus; species Thalassoroseus pseudoceratinae. The sequence continues at coordinate 727,078 of NZ_JAALXT010000002.1, read as the reverse complement.
TCGCCCTCTCGAAAGAGTTGCTGAAGCTGTGTGCGGCGAATGAAATCATTCTGGAAGTCGAAGCCGGTGTTGTCGGTGGTGAAGAAGACGGCGTGGATCACTCCGATCAACCCGCTGACAAACTCTACACCACACCCGAAGATATGTTGGCAGTGTATGAAGCTCTCGACGGGTTGGGTCGATACATGTTTGCTGCCACCTTCGGCAACGTGCACGGCCACTACAAACCAGGTTCCGTCAAACTGCGTCCAGATATCTTGAAGAAAGGCCAGGACGCCGTCATGCAGAAGTACGGTGAAAAGGCCGAGTTCGATCTCGTCTTCCACGGCGGCTCGGGCACTTCGGTTGAAGACCTGCAAGCCACACTGGAATACGGCGTCGTGAAGATGAACATCGACACCGACACCCAATACGCGTTCACGCGCCCTGTCGTCGATCACATCATGAAGAACTACGATGGCGTGCTGAAGATCGAAGGTGAAGTCGGTAACAAGAAAGTCTACGATCCGCGTAGCTACCTCAAGAAAGCCGAACAAGGTGTCACCGACCGTATGGCCGCCGCATGCGACGGCTTACGTTCCAGCGGGAACACGATCTTCGGCAAGGTCTGATTTGACACAGACAATGTCAGATTCACTGAGAAGTGAGGAAGGAATTTTTCTTCCTCACTTTTTTTATTTGTTCGGGTGGGCAAATCGACTGAGTTGCAACTCGGCGAACTTTTTCGAGCTGGCAATTTGCACCCGAGTATTCTCGGGAGAATAGTAAACCCAACCGCGGTCAGGACCCCCGAACGACCATTCCAAGCGAATCTCATCCGCTTCAATCCAAAGCTGACTACCATCGTCGACGAGTCGAGTTGCTCCGATCATATTCTGAAAACGTCGATATTTCTCGAAGACTTTACCAGTACCACATTGCTCCTCAACGGAGTCCGTGGGGCAGAATCGGTAGCGATACGTGATTCCCTTTTCAATCGCCTTGTCGAAGTCAATCGCTGCAACACCGGCCTTTGTTGAAACAATTAACATCAAATCCTGATAGACGACTGGCGCCGCAACACGTTCGTTCCGAGCATTCGATTCTGTGTTCTGTCCGTAGGTGGCTGATTCGGACAATGTGATGAGTCCAAGAATGCCCCAGATAGCGATGAAAGACTTCATCAAAGTTCCCTCCGATTGAATCACTGATTTTCCATGGTCGTTCTTGTTCAATCTTCGTCCGCATCGAAGTATTCTGCAATCGCTGCGAGTAGCGGATCGATGGTCTGTTCCTGCAACTGATGCGGTGGATTCCAGGGCAACCATTGATGACCATCGTGTTCGGTCACGATAATCGGACGATCTTCAAGCAACCAACCAAGATAGATGACGAGCGTTTTCTCCACCGGTTCGCCGTAACGCTTGTACGGTGGAAAATACTGTTCCTCGAACCGGAACTGGTCATCGATTTTCACCGCCGATCGGGGCACACCGGTTTCTTCTTCCATCTCCCGCAGGGCACACTCCAAATCCGTTTCACCAGGATCAACATGGCCCTTCGGCAAATCCAACCGTTTCGGATGAATCATCAGCAGGAACTCCAACTCCGGCTGACGACGAAACAAAATCACCCCGCAGGATCTCTTTTTCGCAAACGGCTTCTTAGGCATCGAGCATCCTCAAAATGGATCTGTCAATTGCGTCAATCGAGTTAGGAGCGTCAAGAGAAGCTGATTTTCAGCCCCATGTCTTTCATTTGTAGCAGCGCTTCGGCGTTGCCTCGGGCATCGTCGACGGGGTCGTGTGTGTGCAGGGTTTTCCGCAGGTGTTTGAAGTTGACGAACGTGTCTTTCGCCAAACCTTTATACAGAGAACCCAAGTTCTGCGAGCTATGACCGAACGGGTTTTCACCAAGGAAATGGTGGAAGTACCAATTGATGAATTGCCAATCGAATCCGTTGTTGTCGGAGATGAACATCAACCGACCTTTGCCAAGCGTGCTCAGCCAATCGCGGAATTTTTCCATCACGGTTGTCGGTTCGTCGAAGGCCAAACACTCCTCGCGTGAGAATCCACTGACGGCAAGGGCCTCGGGAATGAACTGTTCAGAGATCGGTCGGAGACGACCGTAGAACGTCCGACTCAAACCGGGTTCCACAACGACGGCACCGAAGCAGACCATCGAATAATCCCCTGGAATCGGTCCGTCGGATTCGATATCGACCATGACGTACGGCATTTTGATGTCTCCGCTTGCAACAATAATGAAGAGAGTTTGTTGCCCTACACGATCGGTGACACCCGATTTTTCAGCCGTCAGATCACCACCAACAACACCCCGACGAGCAAGTCATATGCGGCGTGACAACCGACGGTGATGCCGAAGCCTCGGAGAACGAACAATGCGGAGAACACCAACCCCGCCGTGCAGCGGAAGACGAACGGAAAAATCGCGAACGGTTCCCCGATCGGTCCAACGTGATGAGCACCGGCGAAAAGGAGACTCGTCACCAGCACCGCAAACACCGCCGCCCAGCGTTTTGGCATGCGTGTCAGAAGAGCCAATCCATAGAGTGCCGGAAGCAAGCACAATCGGAACAGAAACTCCTCGTATATCCCCGCTCCCAGGTATGTCACTGCGATGGCCGTCGAACCGATCGCGTTTGCGGGCGTTTCCTGAGTCGGCACATTGGCCTTGATTGAAAGACTGGGAGCCGGGATCGAAACGGCGTCCGTTGGCATCAGTCGTTCAAACGCCAAGTTCTGCATTTGACCGAACACAATGAGCAAGAACGCGAACAGCAAACTTTCCGCGAACATTCCCAGCAACGTATCCAGCGACATCCGCCAACGATCTCGAATAGCGAAATGCCAAGCGAGTAATGCGAAGACGATCGCGATCGGGACGAGCCAATGAAATTGCACCCCCACGTGTTCCAACCCTAACCGCATCCAAGCATCGGCTCCGTTGCGGACGTCGTTTTCAGGATTGGAATGCCATAGCACGCCGATCTCGTACACAACCAAGACCGGCAGCAGGAACACGAGACAAACCAACGGTCGGCGGGTTTGATCCCAATACTCGTTGGCGGGCTCCATGGACGAAATTGTGGGTACCGCACTCACCATCGAGATGCGTCCTGTTGAATGGAATGATCAAACCAAACGGAATGCGTTGCTCACGCCGAACGTTGCTGGGGAACGGCCGACGCGGTGGTTCGCCAACCACCATCGTTCTGCGTGGGAAATGTGGCCGGTTCGATGTGTGGTTTGCCCAAATCGCGGTGCGGCACGTGCAGCTTCCAGCGGCGTCGGGCAATGACGCCCAGATCAACCGGCATTCCCGTATCCAATGACCGATCCACCGCCGATGGCAATTCGGGATCGAGCAGTTCACCAATTTGCTTCGCCAATTCCGTGTTCCACCAACCGCGTTGGGCCTCATCGTAGAGTCGGGCCGCGGCGGCACAATATCGCCACGAGGGATCGAATCGTTCGATGTCCGCCACATCATCTGGAACATGATGCACCAAACTGCGAAAGCGGTTGACGATGGCCAAAAACTGAGCGATGACCGACATCCGACCCGTTTCCGGTCCCCGCGGATAACCGGTTCCGTCAAGACGTTCATGGTGCTGACCGAGTGCACGACACAATTCAACCGGCAGGTCAGCAATTTGCGACGACAACGCCACGGTGTAAATCGGATGTTGCTTGTAGTCTTCCCAATGCTTGGCTCGAATTTCTTCCGGGGAAAGACGAAATTTGCGTTCCAAACGGATGAGGCCAACGTCTTGCAACAACGCAGCCGCCACCACCAAACCGGCATCCAGATCACCGCAGACCGCTCGCCCCTCAGCCACCAAACCATGATGGATCATCCATGCGGTTACGCGGGCTGTTTCCCAACCGATCGCCGCCGCGTGACTGAGTGTCGGGTGCTCTTCGGCATCGGGGTAACTCTTGGCAAGTTCGGTATCCGGATCGGGAAGCACACTCTCGATCTGAGGCCGCCATCGCAAATCGATCAATAGGCTCCGTGATAGACTTGCCAACTCGGCGAAGGACTCCTGCCGACCAGAAGCGATCAACGCCAACTGTGTCCCCAGAGTTTTCATGGTCGTCTTCGCAGCCGTCAACAACTTCGTCTGCGCTTCCAGGCGACCGATCTGAAGAGAATTCCAGTCGAGCAACGAAGACAGCACATGAGCGGGCAGACAGTCGTCGTGAGCCCCTTTGATCCGACTGAGTTCCGCGTAGACCACTTTCGAGGTGCCAATAGCTTCCTTGGCCAACCGATTCAACGCCGGTTCATGTCGAACCGGGCAATGGGGGTCTTCCAACAATGGTGTCCAGCGATGACTCAATCGCCCGAAAGATCGACGCAAAATGTGATACCGATTCGCCAGTTCGTTTCGTTCGTCGTCGGAGAGTCGCATCCGATGAGAGACAACCCGGTTTTGCAATTCACTGGCGGAGATTCCGGGGAACACCCAGTCGTTTGTATCGATCATTCGCATTCCGCTTTCACGATCTCGTGGCAGACCCACGGTCTTCTTTGGGTACTCGCACCCAAAACATTGGAGAACAATCGTCGCGTGGCCAAGTTCGAAATGGCCCGGTTTCTCTAATCGGCAAACTTTGCCATCGTGGTCGAGGAAAATCGTGAAAAAGACTCAAGATTATCGCAAATCGCGTCGACAGCCGGAATTGCTCCACGAACCAGCTCGAATTCGACGACACAAATTCGGTAACATAGAGGAAGTTCGCAAAATTGGTTGGCCGACGGGGAACAATGCCGAAAAAACCGGCTGCGAGACCAATGACGAGCCTGCGTGGAATACCAGGAATCCCGATAAACGGAAAGACGAGGATGCCGATACCCGCCAGAGTTCCCCCGATCCCTACGAACTTCCGCGGGACTTGTGTGTCCACTTTGTCGCCGCCTTCCGGTAAAATGACGGACGAACTCGAGTTGTTGAAGACGCCGTTCTGAGGATTCACACGGTAGAGATTTCCTCGCGACCGGTTCGGTTTTGAAGTCGTCGATTTAGCCATCAAACTTTCCGCATCCACCGCAGATCTCAAAGGACCGTAGCAGGTCTAGGAGTCAGACGCATGGCGACCGATGTCCGCCTGAAAGAGCAGTTGCCGGAATTGACCGATCGAATTGTCGAGAGCTATCTCGAAACAGGAGCGACTCACCACCTCGGACACTGTCCGCTACCGCATATCGATGCCATCATCCAGATTGGAGAGGACGTCAAGGAGATTCTCTTTCCTGGCTATCGTCGGCGGGAGAATCTGCACATGGGCAATGTCATGTACCATGTCGGCAACTTGATCGACAACCTGCACGACCGACTCACGGTGCAAATCTGTCGAGCCCTCCGTCACGCGTATGACTTGGAGCACGGTGTCCAGTGCGATCAAAAACGGAAAATTGACTTCGAAGCCGAGGGCCAGAAAAAGGCAATCGCGTTTTTGGAGTCGCTTCCGGAGATGCGACAATTACTCTCGACGGATGCTCAAGCCGCTCTCGATGGTGACCCGGCGGCACGTTCGCTCGACGAGATCATATTCTGCTATCCCGGTTTCGAGGCGGTCACGATTCATCGCATGGCTCATCGGCTGTATGAGTTGGATGTTCCGTTGATTCCGAGAATCCTGGCGGAATGCTCCCATTCGCGGACCGGCATCGACATCCATCCGGGGGCGAATATCGGCCCGTCGTTCTTCATCGACCATGGGACCGGTGTGGTCATCGGTGAAACCTGCGATATCGCCGCCGGTGTGAAAGTTTATCAAGGTGTGACGTTGGGCGCACTCAGTTTCCCGAAAGACGAAAACGGCGAAATCATTCGCGGCCAGAAACGTCATCCGACGATTGAGGAAAACGTGGTGATCTACGCCAACGCCACCATTCTTGGTGGAGACACTATTATCGGTCGCAATTCGGTGATCGGGGCGAGCGTGTCTCTCATGAAGAGTGTCCCCGCGAATACGGTTGTCACGATCGAAAAACCCAACCTTCGTTTCCGCGAAGCAGGGTGATCCGGCAATCGCTGTTTGCTGTCAATGGTCACAAAATTCTTGGCCACCGAGGGCCGACACATGGTTTAAACATCTGCGGTATGTCGCAATCGCAGGGCGTTCGTGATCACCGAAACCGAACTGAAACTCATCGCAGCGGCTGCGAGCATGGGGCTGAGTAACCAACCGGTGAATGGATACAGCACACCAGCTGCGATAGGTACGCCAAGCGAATTGTAAGCGAACGCGAAGAACAGATTTTGTTTGATGTTCCGCAAGACAGCGCGGCTGAGATGGATCGAACGAACAATGTCTTGCAAGTCGCCTTGCACCAGGGTGACCCCTGCGGTTTCGATTGCGACATCCGTTCCGGTTCCCATCGCAATTCCAATGTCGGCGGCGGCGAGTGCGGGGGCATCGTTGATGCCATCCCCCGCCATCGCGACCACATGACCGTCATTACGAAGAGCCTCGACGCGGTCGTGTTTCTCTTCCGGACTCACACCGGCTTCAAAATCGTCGATTCCAAGTTGATCGGCGACCGTGCGTGCCGTCTTCTCATGATCGCCGGTCAGCATACGGATCTTCAGCCCTAACCGGTGCAGTTCGCGAACGGCATCCTGGGTGCTTGGCTTGATCGGATCGGCCACCGCGAGCAACGCCAAAGATTTCCCATCGACGGCAGCAAACAGAACGGTCTTGCCTTCGTCTCGCCATTGGTCCGCCTGTTCGATGAGTTCCTCAACTCCGAAGACGCCCTGCTCTTGCAGCAAGCTCGGTTTTCCGATGAGAATTTGCTGACCATCCACGGTCCCGCGTACACCGCCCCCGGTGATGGAATCGAAGTCCGCGACATCGCTCCATTTGACATCGCGGTCCTTTGCGCCGTCGACAACAGCCCTCGCCAACGGGTGTTCGCTCTGGCTTTCAACAGCAGCGACGAGCTTCAACACATCGTATTCGGTCCACTTTCCAACGGGTTGCACATCGGTCAGTCTCGGCTTGCCTTCGGTCAGCGTGCCTGTCTTGTCGACGATGAGCGTGTCCACCGTTCGCAACGTTTCCAGTGCTGCGGCGTCTTTGAACAACACCCCCTCGCGAGCCGCCCGCCCGACACCGACGGTAATCGACATGGGCGTGGCTAGTCCCAATGCACATGGACAAGCCACAATCAGAACTGCGACGGAGTTCACTAACGCATAGGTAAATGCGGGTGCTGGACCAATCAGTAGCCAGACGAAAAACGTGACGATCGCCACGCCGACAACGAACGGCACGAAATATCCGGCAGCTTTGTCGGCGATCCTTTGGATCGGTGCACGACTCCGCTGGGCATCGGCCACCATTTGAATGATGCGAGCCAGCATGGTTTCGCCACCGACCTGCTCGGCTTTCATCAAGAACGAACCCGTTTCATTCAGGGTTCCACCGATGACGTTGTCTCCCGCTGATTTCTCGACCGGAATCGGCTCGCCGGTAATCATGGACTCATCGACGTTGCTCTCACCTTCGGTAATTGTGCCATCGACCGGAATTTTCTCACCAGGCCGAACTCGGAGCAAATTTCCCGTTTGCACTTCGTCGACTGAAACATCGCGTTCCTCACCATTTTCAACAAGGTGGGCTGTCGGCGGCGTGAGGTTCATCAGCTCACGCAACGCACCGCCCGTGCGTTTGCGAGCGCGAAGTTCCATCACCTGCCCCAATAGAACCAATACGACAATCATCGCCGCCGCTTCGAAGTACACGCCGATTAGCCCGGTGTGTTCCTCTTGAAACGATGTTGGAAACACCTGCGGAAACAGCACGGCGATCACGCTGTAACCGTACGCCGCTGCTACGCCGATCGCGATGAGCGTGAACATGTTCCAATGCCGATTGACTAGCGACTTCCATCCCCGCACAAAGAACGGAAGACCGCACCACAAGACAATTGGAGTGGCCAGGGCGAGTTGAATCCACTGTGATGCCCGAGGCGAAATGACATCGTGGATCGGCACTCCGAGCATCGGAAGCATTGCGATCAAAAACAACGGCAGCCCCAAAGCCAAACCGACCCAGAACCGGCGAGACATGTCCCGCAATTCTGGGTCGTCTTGATCGTCCATCGATACTGTCACCGATTTCGGTTCCAGTGCCATGCCACATTTCGGACAATCGCCAGGTTCGTCCTGTTCGATTTCCCGGTGCATCGGACAGGTGTAGATCGTCTTCGAAGACGTTGACGGACCACTCCGTTCGAGGGCCATGCCGCACTTCGGGCAATCACCGGGTTCGTCTTCCTCGATCTCCGGACACATCGGACAAACATAAACGCCGGGCTTCGACGACCGCGATTTTGCGTTCATCGAGTCCGATCCATGGCAACACTCGTTTCCGGACTCCGCATTCAAAACTGCTTCGGGATCGCTCTCGAACTTGCGTTGACAGTGTTCACAACAGAAATAGTAAGTGTTGCCGTTGTGTTCGCTGGCCAACGCCGATTGCGGATCGACCGTCATCCCACATACGGGATCGGTTTCGGTCACAGACGCGATTCGTAAATTCGGATCGTGTTGCACGAGTTCATCCAATTCTGGCCTAGAAGATTCGAAATCATCCTCGGGGCCGGTCTATCCCCCCAACGAACCGCAGGATTCGCTGCACTTTCGGCAAGCGGCGACGCATTCGTCCATGCCGCCGACCGTCTCGCAATTGTCAGCGCAGGCTTTGCAAATGTCCGAACACACTTGGCAAACTTGCGCGTGCATCTGCGAACCGCGAGTCATAAAGTCCGCGCAAGTCCGGCAGATTTCAATGCAGTCTAACATCAGCCGAACGTGTTCGGCCTCCACATGCGCACCGCCTTCTTCAAGACAATGCCGTGACAACATCGCTAAGCATGTCTGATGGCACTCGTTGCAATTGTCGATGCATTGCTGCATTTCCGCGGAGATGTTCTTCATGGTAGGTCCTCCGTTCTCGAGTTCCGATGTTGTGTTCAACGATCCTACGAGGACGAAGTTGGCCTTTCCACGGGAGAATTGCAGTTAAGAGTACCAGGTCATTTCCCCGTATTGAGTGCCAAGAACTGCTCAGACAAAACGCTACCGGATGCGTTCGATTGCGTGAACGCATCCGGCGGGAGCGAGTTTTCAACGCGTTGGCGTCTTTACACGTCGCACAATTCGACAGCTTGTTTCAGCCCTGCAAGCGGGTCGCCGGTGGGGATGAATTCTTGCCCAACGTACCCTTCGTATCCGATGTCAATCAGCTTCTGCATGATCGGCGGATAATAGATTTCCTGGGTCTCGTCGAGTTCCTTCCGCCCCGGATTGCCGGCCGTGTGGACATGACCGATGAGGTTTTTCAGCTGTTCGATTCGTCGGATGACATCGCCATTCATGATTTGCACATGGTAGATGTCGAAGAGCAGTTTCATCCGTTCGCTACCAACCCCGCGGCAGATGTCGGCACAGTAGTCGATATCGTCGCCTTGATAACCGGGGTGACCTTTCATGGGATGCGAATCGTCACGGGTGTTGAGCATTTCCAGACACAGCGTGATCCCCTTCTTCTCTGCCAACCCGATGACTTTCTTCAAACCGCTGACGCAGTTTTTCAACCCCTGCTCCCGCGAGATGTCCTCCGCCATACCCGTGAAGCAAATCACATTGGGAACCCCATGGGCAGCAGCCGCTTCGATCGCATCGCGAGTGGCTTTCAGCAGCTTCGGATAATGCTCCGGATTGTTGAAGCCTTTGACGAATGGCGGATCGGGAGACATATCGACAGAAGCAATCGCACAGGTCAAACCGTATTTCTTGAGCATCGGCCAATGCTCGGGCGCGACCAACTCGACACTTTGGCAGCCGAGTTGTTTCGCAACCTGCGCGGTTTTTTCCATGTCCCAATGCTCGGAAAAACACCACTGAACGACCGATTGTTTAATACGGCCTTTCAATTTGGATGAGCCCGAATCATCAATGAGGGTGGTATCCGGCCGAACCTGCAACGCTTTCTTGTCCTCAGCGGACGCCCGCGTGGCGAAAGCACCAGCCAAAGCGGCACCGGTTGTTCGAGTCAGGATTGCTCGTCGGGAAAGTTTGTTGTCGGGATGGTCAGCCATCGGAAACCTCAAGTGTAGTGATGTGGGAATTTTGATCGCGAACACCGAATGCCAGTGAACACAGCATCGACGTTCGCGTCTATCTTACCGGACGCAAGCTGCATCGTCATCTGTAGCCGATTCTCACTTGACCAAACGCCCCCTCTCAGCAAACACTTGGTAGGGGTTCTCTATACGTGTACGGTGATTGGATAGGATCGCCGAAGGGCCAATAATATGAGCGAAACGTCGGACGAGTTCGAGTTGGCGGTTGAATGGCTGCGGTACGCCAAGCGAATCGTGGCATTCACCGGAGCGGGAATATCCGCAGAAAGCGGGATCGCGACGTTCCGTGACGACGCCGGAATCTGGGAACAGTTTCCGCCCGAACGATTCGCCACCTGGGACGGGCTGCTCGAGACGTTGGAATCCCGACCGGATGAATTGGCCGCCTTTCTATTGGCCGTTCTTGAACCGATCGCCGAAGCGCAGCCGAACCCCGCGCACAAGGCACTCGCCGAGTTGGAACGACATCGCGATGTGACTGTGGTCACGCAAAATGTCGACGGACTTCACCGTCTGGCCGGCAACGCGGTCGTCAAAGAGATTCATGGCACGTTATTTGAAGTCGTCACACTTGGTGGGCGATTCGTGCGTTTGATTGACCGGGAAGAATTGAGACGCATTGTCCGGCAACTCCATGCCGTGCGTGCAGAGGGTTCACAAACGCAGGCGTTGCTAACAACGATCGAACCACTCATTGGGATGGACGCCAACGACGCGTATCGCCCGAAGCTCGTCCTGTTTGGCGACGAACTCAGTGAACCAGATTGGAGCGATTCCCTAGCCGCCGGTCGCGAGTGTGATCTTGTCATCAGCGTGGGTACCTCGGGTGAGGTTTACCCCGCCGCCATGCTTCCACTTCAGGCCCGTGACGCTGGGGCGAGAGTGCTCGTCATCGACCCGACCGTCGGCAGAAACGCCAACGTCTGGCTCAAAAGTAAAGCCAGTGAAACACTCCCCAAATTGGTCAGACGCGCATTTGGGTAAGTAGTGACTAGCCACCACGTGCAAGGTCGCTTCAGTCCTCAAACGTCAACCGCATCGTTTCGATGATCGGCTTTGATTTATTGGCAGTCGAGTCTGTGAGACGCAGTTGGATCTGAAAGCCATACCCAGCGGGCAAACTTGAAAGGTCAAGTTCCGCAGGCGTTCTCGCAATCTGCTTTGAAAATCCTGGTATGTAGTCGTAATGCTCGTTGAGTTCCGTCCATTTCGTCCACTCATTGACTTGACCATTCTTGTCGGTATCAACTCCGACCCGCGCTTCGACCGTTTCCACCCATGGTCCGGGACTGACGAAGTCCGTTTTCTGTTGAGTTGCCAAGTAGAACTGCCCTTCGGCAAATGCGATATCGGGATCGGGGTGCCCGTTGCCAATTTTGTCACACCACGTAAATGGCTCGTCAATGGAAGATGAGGTAAACCAGCCAACGCTCATTTGGTGGCCACCAATCGGATCGTAGTCACCAAAAAGGTAGTACTGGCCCCCAATGCAAATTGCCGCCCAGTCGCCATAGGCTTCCTGTTCCGGTTCATGCACTTCGTATTCTGCAATATTCGTCTTGAAATTCTTTGGATCTTCCTTCGCCCAATGCGGATGTTTATAAGTGGCAATTTTGCCGGTGGACTTGGTGCGATTGTCGACGGGTGGTTCTTTGAACTTGAATCCGTCGATCCCATTCGGACTCACTGCATGACCGGCTAGTGGGGAATCCCAAGAGCGTTTGCTAGCATTGATTGGACTCCAGTCCTCAATAATGACATGCATATTCCCTTGCAGATCTCGAATGAACCCGGCATCACTTCCGTGCGATGGGTCCTTGACGGCAATCCCCATATTCTTTCCAGGCTCACCATCAAAGAGATCTTCGTCGACGTAAACATGCGGGTCTTGATCGTTCGGGAAGTCGTAATAAATGAATGCCTTGCCGTCGACCCACTCAGCACTTGTGACCCACTTTGAGAAACTCTCCGTGACGGGGCCATGATGCACCCAATTCTTCATATCGCGACTCTGCCAAGCGTGATAGCCGCCTCTGCCGGGCTTGAGTCCACCAGGTGCATCGTATTGATTTGGAAACCGCGTCGTTTGAAGCGGGATATCAAAACCTTCCAGTTTCGCTGCCTGCGGTTTGAAAGGCGGCGAGACAGCTTGCTTCGGACCTTTTTTTCGCCGCGTTGTTCGACCACTGTAGCGACCGAACATCCAATAGTTATCGGGTCCGATTGTTAGTAGAACCGGAGCATCAGCCAAATTGCTAGGACCAAGGTTCTCGATTGGATTCCAGTTCTGCCAAATCGGCGACTGAGTGAGAACTAACGACTTGGCTGACCGTTTCACATCTGAGACACGAACGTTCGTCGTCACGGTGGCAGCTCCCGCCTTGGGCGAGACCGTACCGTCCTGAACGATCGCACCTTTGACAGACTGAAGATTCTTCGCCCAGTCTTCCGCTGTGTCGATCGTCCAGTCAGCAGCCTGCGAAGGTACACAGTAGAGCAACGTTGCAACTAGCGTCAGTGATAGTAACTTCATCGTTCGGCATGCTCCTTCGCAGGTTTTAGGTCATCGAGTCTTGGTCATCTCAAACAGCGATCATTACTTCTTGAGACTGATGAGGTATTTCATCAGGTCATTGAACTCGCGACGACTCTTCAAAGAACGGACTAACCCATTGGGCATCATCGAAGTCTTTGACTCAAAGACTTCGTCAACCGAATCCCGCGGAATTGTGATTGGTTTCGGAGCAGCCAAGTTTCGCAGGACAATGCCTTTGTCGTCTTCCGAAATGCGAATTCCTGTGATCACTTTGCCTTCGACCGTGAGCACGTTGACTTGAGCGAAAGCCTTGTCGATTTTCTGCGACGGATGCAGAACGGCGTTGACCCAACCAACAGGCATCATCGGCTTTGTGATCTTCGTCAGATCAGGGCCTAACTTCGGAGCACTTCCTGGCGGATCGTGACAAGCAAAGCATGAGGCGGCCGATGTGTAAAACAACCGCTTGCCTCGCCGAGCGTTTCCGGACTCCCAAGCTTCGTTGGCCAAGTCCTCTGGTGCGGCTGCGAGCAATTCCTTTTCCAATTCGCGGTTATCGACAACTTCCGGAGCCGTCAAATCCTCTTTCGCCATGAGTTCCCGCTCAAGCGGATGAAGTTTGGTCAACTCCTCGGGCTTCCAGAAGATAGTCCGATTCGCGGTCTCCGCCCGCACCTTCGCAACGGTCGCTGCGTCGATCGGCGTCGCCTTGTTCCCCCAAGTGTTGCGGACGAACGTCAGCACATCGGCCATGTCTTTATCGTTCAACAGATCGCGGAATGCGGTCATCGGAGGAACACCACGAGCAGGATCATAGACTTTTCCACGAACCTGCATTTTTCCCCACATGCCGTGCAACGCGAGTTTAATAAGTCGCTCTTCGCTTCCGTTTACCCACGGACTACCCACCAACGGCGGGTAAACAACTCCATTGCCTTGGCCACTAGTGAGGTGACAGGTCGCACAGTGCGATTCTCGCTGAAAGATCTGACTTCCACGTTTATAGGAGTTGTGAAACTTACGTTTCAAATGGCGGGGCACACGATAGTTGACCACGTGCAATTCCGGAGGAGCCGCGAAATCCGTTGCCAACTTGGTATCGAACTTTGTCCAAAAGTGTTGAACGGTGTTCGCAGCCACCGCGGCGTGCGGAACTTCAGAGTTCAACAACTTGTCGAGCAACTCTTGGTTGACGACATTGTGCTGTTGATGCAGCCAAAGTGCTTCCAAAAGATGGTGTGCTTCGGTCTCGTCATTGGGATCAAAGTCTTTTGCCCAAGCCTGAGCCGCAGCGATCACTGCGTCTGAATCGCGCGTACTCAACTCGATACGCGTCCGCTGCCGCACGCCATCTACAGGGTGTTTCAGATTCTCAAGCAAATGCTCAATCGGTTCGCCGTCGATGGCGACAGGTTCTTGCAGTGGGCGACCTTTCACTGTCAATCGCAAGATACGACCGTGTTTATGGTCACGACTAGGATCGCGAATATTATGTTGCATGTGACCGATGATCACGTTGTGCCAATCGGCTACGTATAGAGCCCCATCCTCGCCGACGATCGCATCACTCGGACGGAAGTTGCGATCTTCTCCGCTGAGCAGTTCTTGAACTGGCGTCCCCCAAACGTGACCATACTCACGTTTACCACCATCACCTCGATCTAAGTCATACTGCTTGACACCAAGGAACCCAATCACATTGAGGATTAGGAAGTCTTGTTGCATGTCCTTGGGAAAGTGTGTTGAGGAAAGAATGGCATTTGCCGGGACTGGTCGGAACTCTTTTTCCAAGAGGGAATGCATTTGGAAGCCATTCCCTTTGGGGCGAACTTGGTATGACCGCCCGCCCGTTCCATCATTCGCGTAGAGATACCCCCAGCGGTCAAAACTAATCCCATGGGGGTTCGGGCTGTTGGCTGCGACGGGCGTGATTGCAAACGTCCGTGGATCGAATCGATACATACCCGACCCACCGGTATGCAGATTCTGCTTCCACGGTGTTTCATGGTTATGGACCAAGAAAATCCCGCTCTGCCAGTAAATCCCACCATCAGGGCCATAGATCAAATTGTTGGCAGCATGGTGCGTGTCCGACGTCCCAAGCCCTTGCAGAATTGGATAGCGAACGTCGGCCTTGTCGTCGCCATCAGTGTCCTTTAGGAACAACAAATCAGGCCCCGATGTCACCAGCACACCACCACCCCAAAACTCAAAACCGAGCGGGTTGTGAACGTGGGCAAAGATCTTCCGTTTATCGGCAACACCATCGCGGTCGGTGTCTTCAAAGATCATGAGACTATCTTTGAGTTCATCGCCCGGTTGCCATTTCGGATAAGAGTTCCAACTTGCTGCCCATAGTCGGCCTTTACTGTCCACTTGCAATTGGACAGGATTTGCAAGGTCGGGAAACATCTCTTCCGATGCAAAAATGTTCAACTCAAACCCATCAGGCACTTTGATTTTCTTTAGGCTCTCCTCGGGACTGAGGTAGTCTGGACTACCTTCCTTCGCAGCGCTGGAACTACGACTACCGCCTCCAACATTAGTCTTGACAGCCACCGGTGCAGGAACATTCGTATCATCCGGCTTGATTGATTTTCCAGCCGCAGCGGCCCAAATCACGAGGTCCCGATTTGCGGACATCGTGTCTAGCATTTTCAATTCATGAACCAACACATCGGCGTTCGTCTGGCCATCGACAAAACTGAGAGTTGAACGCGAGCCCCAAATATCGTTTCCGTCTGTAGCCCGATACCGATTGTGCCAATGCCAGTTCTTATCCGCGACCGCGTCGTAAATCAGCGAGAGTGAAGCATCCTTCGCAACCGTCTCTCCGATCAACTTTTTAGCAATGACGTCCGCTAGTTCGCGATAGCCTTTGGCGTTCAAGTGAATGCCGTTCAGTGTCAGTTGACTGTCGACTTTTTCGTACAACTTCAACGTGGGTGTATACAGATCAACGAAGGTCGCATCGACGGCGTCGGCGGCATTCTTCGTGGCTTGTGTGTAGGCTTTGAGATTCGCATTGAGCGTACGTCCATCAGGCAAGTGAGGGTTGTGCGTGTTTTCGTACGCAATCGGGCTAAATAACACAAACCGAGCATCAACACCCTTCTCTTTGCGAAGCGCACGATATTTCTCGACGAGCTTGACCAGTTCATCCTTGTAAGCCGACGCCCCCGATGGACCAGCATGCGACTCGTTGTAGCCATACATGATCCACACAACCGTGGGTGCAACGTGCTGCAGGTACTCAGTGTCGTTAGTGAAGCCTTTGTTTCGCGGACGTTGATTGACAATATCACCAGAGAAACTCATGTTCCGGAATCGAACATTTTTCCCCTTGAGCTTAGCCTGCAATACGGTCTCGACCCAGGGATCGTGTTGCATCCGGTCGGCCAAACCGTTGCCATAAATGGCGACTACGTCGTTTTGCTTGAACTCGAAGGGAACATCCGCTCGGACTTCGGACCTTGAATTCAACGAGAAAACGGCGGCTAACAGGAAAGCCGTCAACGCAAACTGCCCCCTCAGCAGTCGGAGGAGAGAACTCGAATATCGGAGCTGCATTTGGTATCTCAACGAAAGAGGAATATGACCGGTAAAATACTATATAGTCTGTTTACCGATAGAATGCGAACGATGTGAGGGAACGGGCCCTGCTATCCCAAGCCGCTTAGCCCGACCACATAAAGAACCACGAATACGCTGATGTGTTTATTGATTCGAAACCGCAGTGAACACGGCCTCGATTAACATTGCCGCGAAGTTGACAACGAACCAACGAATCAGCACTGTATGGTATGAGCAAGACCTCGCATTTGCGGGCGGTCGGGTCACGACTTCCATCCACTAGCGACAACAAAAATCAGACACGAAATCGATACTCATGTGAGCGAGTCTATGTCGTGCTTGATAAAAGTAGCGCTAGTTCGATCGGGGTTTGGTCTAGGACCAGCGCGTACTAAGTGGTTGATGTTACTAGGACTTGCATTATGAAGTCGTTGCTCCAGCCGCAGCTTGGGCGTTTCATGGAGAGGCTGAGCTTGGCGGGATGCTGCTTTAACAACGACAATGTGAACCACCTCAACCAAGCAAAGTGCTCTCGCAGGTGTTTCGCGTGGAATCGGGAGTCGTCCTCGCGGTAGGTTACATCCAAGCTCCAATGGCAGCTGTTTTCGATGCCCCAATGAGCGCGAACGGCACGAGCGAACCGCTTCACGCCTATCGGCAAACTGCTGATGAAGTATCGTTCTTCTGTGGTTTCTTGACCGTCGTGAACGCAGAACCGTGTCACCAAATCGATGGCCTTCAAACCCCGCCAACGACTCGGGAAAGAGTCTCTCTTACATCATTCCCATCGTTGACCATGTTCTTCGCAACGGCCGAGGCAAGGGCATACAGGCAATCGTCGTTTAACCGATGGCCTTGGAGCCGTCGAGGACTCCGCCCGATTACATTTTTGGCGCGGTTTGGGCAACGCTCTACATCATGATGGCTGTCGCGGCCTGGTTAGTGTGGAAGCCGAGAGGATTCAAGGCAGCGGCCACTTCGCTCACCTTGTTCGCAATACAACTGGGCTTGACCGTCGCTTGGTCCTGGATTTTTCTCCGGATGCATCAACCCGGCTGGGCGTTCGCCGAGATCGTGATCCTGTGACTGGCGATTGCAGCGTTCTTTCAGATGTCGAAAGTCGCGGGTGGACACTGGGTCATGGGGGATTGCCTCGAAAAGCTCTAGTGCGGCCTGGCCAACTTCGTATGCGTGTTGAACTTCAGGAAGAAGCAGAATGACCGGATACTTCGCCTGCATCCGCTGAATCCGAGACGCATACTGATGCTGCTTCTCACTGGGCCCGCGGGGTATCGGGATCTCAGGTGTTCCTTTCGCGATGCGTTTGGCGATGATCAGAAGATCCTCAGGCCCGAGAGAACGCTCGTCTTCGCATGAGTTGCAGAAACTGTCCCACAGCTCCCGCAGTTTTCTCTCCCGCCTTTCGGCATCCTTGCGATCCATCCCGAGGATGAACTTATGCTGTTGGAGTTTGCCGGATTTGCTGCGTTCCCACCCGAGTTGCCAGGTGTAGTATCCGCGGGAGTCTGGCTTCCATTTCTGCCGGGACAGTGCCACCATTTGCACACACGACACAGGCATTCATACGAACATCATGTATGCAATTCGGGCCGTTATAAGAACATTTTTCGGAAATCTGAAAGGTTTCCAGCGACCGTCGCCTCCCGCCCCCGGTCTAAAAACGCTTGGTTTCCAATAAAAATAGGCACTTGACTGAAAAAGTCAGGTGCCTATTGAGTGGAGGCGGCGGGAATTGAACCCGCGTCCTGTGAGCCCTTGGTTTCGGCCTCTACGTGTGTAGTTTGCTGATTAATCTAACTGCAGTTGGTTCAGCAAACCAAGCCAAATTGCAGCGAGTTTCAACGAGGTCTTACGACAGGCGTAGAAACGTGACCCGTCGCCAGCCATGATTTTGCGACTGACTTTTGGACTCCTCAGGCGGGGATTCCGCAGTCAGGACTTACCTATTTCTAGGCAGCCAGAGCATACTGCTTTTCGGCAGATGAATTGTGATCAGCTTTTTACGTGGCCAACTGATCAACCACGACACGCCACCTCAACCTACGGAGAACCAGTCGAAGCCGATCGCCCCCGGTTGTTTCGTCGTTCTACTACTTCTTACGAATGAAAGGCCCGAAATGTTGAATCAAAAGTTGCTTTTTAACAAAACGACCCGATTCGGGGACCACACAAAGAGATACAGCTTGTTCGAAGCTGTTGATAGAATTGACTTTGTGGAAAAGAAGGGTGGCTGAGGGGATTCGAACCCCCGACATCCAGAACCACAATCTGGCGCTCTAACCAACTGAGCTACAGCCACCGTTTAGCCGCAAAGTCTGAGGATAACTTTGATCGAGCCCCTTTGCAACAGTTCGAAACGTGGTTTCCTCGGAGAAATTTGCTGACGGCCGGTGAAAGATTCTTTCACTCGTTCAATCGACTCGAATTGACCGAACCTATTAGTTACGGTTGGATGGATTTCCGGTCAATCGAATCTTGCCGACGCGATCGGCGATGACCTTCTGGAACTTTGTCGAAAGCTGGTCCGGCGTTTGATAGCCGACAATTTTCGTGATGACTTCCAGGTCCGAGGAGACGACCACCATTGTTGGAAGTCCTTCGACCTCAAGAGCTTCCATTAATTGGGGGTTCTTGTCGGCGTCCACTAGAACGGGTACGAAGTGCGATTGAACTTGTTGAATGATTCGGGGGTCGCTGAACGCGACTTTCTTCAACTTATGACAATAACCACACCACGACGCAGTGAATTTCAGAAGCATGGGCCGTTTTGTCTGCTCCGACTGGGCCAGGGCGGACTTTAGGTTCGTTTGCCAGACGATCGGTTTGATGTTCTGAGCGGTTTGCGGCGGGGCGGCGTCACAAGACTGACTCCACAGAAGGGCCAGGCCAGCCATGGTGACGAGAAAATAGCGATTGGCGGCGGTCATTTGCATAATATCGACTTTCCAGAATTTACCGGTCGCGTGTTCTTTGGATAGATCGACCATTTCACCGGTCGAGATTCGTGTTGCAGCTCACAGAATTGAAAATTCTCTCCAGACGGGATTCCAGGCGTCGCGTGGAATCATTTGAGCGAAACGCATTTTCTGTACCAGCACTCTTGCCCGCGTCGAAAAATGGCGTGGTCTCTACCACTATTTCGGTTCGATTGGCATTGCGTCATCGGCTTTTCGCTTTGTTCCGATGGGGAACTCACCGAATCGGATTCTTTTTCGAACTGCCGAAATTTGACCATTAAACATCGTTTTAGGTGCGCTAAGTGTTATACTTCTTGTCTGAGCGGACTCCCAAATTTTCAGATTCCGTGCTGGGCCAACGCCGACCAAGATGCTTGGTGGGTCGAACGGTGTCGCGTTTTCAAGACAATCGCGATGGCACGATTGTCCGCAATTCCGTTGATCTCAGTATTGGTAGGGAAAGTGGGTCTTCCAGATCAGTACCGAGTTGAGTTAGACCATGCCATGGTCGTCGGCATTCGAAACGGGGTTATCCCCGGATGCTCGTCGACCGTCGCGAGACCAAACACCTGACACGAAATTGTAAACCGCTCCAACCCCAGTGGTCATCGCTTGAGCGACTTGGACGTCGACTTCTGACGAGCCGAGTTCAATCACACGATCGGCGACCGGGTGAACTTACATTTCGCATTATGTCTGGCGGGGAAAGACATCTTGCATGCAGAACGACGTCAAGCCTGAGGCGAACGGTGCTGGAGTTGCATCCTCCAGCATGAGTCTCAAGATTTGGAATGGCGACAACGCCGATGTTCCAGTCCAACACACAACCAAACCACGGCCGCAGGGGCCGATGGAATCACCCGCGTTGATCATGTTCCCCGGAATGGGGGCGAGTCAGCGGATGTTCCAGGCACAACGGTTCGCAATTCCGGATCTCATTGTGCCGGAGTGGATTGAGCCGAATTACAAAGAATCGCTGTCGGATTACGCGCGTCGCATGGCGGAAGCGATTGATCCCGGTCGGCCGTGCATTGTGGGCGGAGCTTCGTTTGGAGGCATGGTGGCGTTGGAAGTGGCTCGCCATCTTGAGACACGGGCCTGCCTGTTGATTTCCACGGTGCGTTCTCGGAAGGAACTCCCCTGGCGATACCGCTGGTTGGTTCCGCTAGTCACCACGATACCGGGGACTTGCGAAAACCTGGCGGGATGGGGGATTCGGGTCGGGGTTGCTGTGAGTCGGCCGTTTCGGAAGAACACGATCCAAGAAAGTCCGTTAGTTCACATTGCCAATGAACAGGGGCGTTTTCTTCGCTGGGCGAGCATCGCCACACTGCGGTGGAAACCCAAACCGGACACTTTCCAATTTCCGATTGAGCAAATCCACGGAGACGCCGACCGCGTGTTGGAGTCGCGACTCTCGACTCCGGACATCGTCATTCCGAATGGCGGTCATGTGTTGCCGTTGACGCATCCGGTGGAAATCAATCAATTTCTGATGAATGCGATGACAAAATACGCCGTTCCCGCGAAGGCACTTCGAGTCGTTGCGGATTGAACGGTTCGTCGTTCGTAGTTTAATTCACGCTGAATGGAGGCGGGAATTCCCGACCGGCTTCCACAAGATGTCTCAACACCAATTCGCTGCGAGCTTGCACATTCAGGGTCTCGGAGACTTCCCGAAGTGACGGAGTTGGAAGATTCAGAACGTGGGCCGTCAAATCACACAGTGTGCCAATGGGCAACTGAGAATTGAGAATCTCGTCGCGCATTTCCATCGAAATGCGCGACGGGGGAACCCGTTGTAAGGCCCGACCGAACTGTTCGCGATAAGCGGTGACATTGAATTCCCCGTCGTCGGGAACCTCGTCGGTCAGAAGTTTCAGTCGCCCCATGCGGTACGGGTGTGCGGTTTCGATTTCCTCCTCGACAATCGCCCGCGACAAGCCCTGCAACACGAGAAAATACCGACCGTCCGGGAGTCGTTCCTCGTTCAAAATCCGCCCCAAACACACATTCGGAAAGATTGGGGCGTGTTTGGTTTCGTACAGAGATTCGTAGCCAGGTTGCAAAGTTGCGAGGGTGAGGAATCCTTCGCCAGCGACTGCGTCGGCGGTCATCTGGCGATAACGCGGTTCAAACATATGCAGCGGAAGCAACAAGTTCGGAAACAAAACCGCTCCCGGCAACGGAAACAACGGAGCAACTCCGTCGAATCCGTCTAAGTAGTGCGAGATGTCATCAGGTATGCTCATCGTATGTCCGATGGTTGATTTGGGTCCGGCAACTCATGGAGTTCGGGGATCAGTTCGGCTCGGCATTCGAGATCGGTTGGCCAGTCGGGGCCAGCGGAGTTGAGTTCCGCGAAACAAGCCTCGAAGTCGGTGAAGAATCGGTCTAAGTCCAATCCCAGATACGCCGGTCGATAGGGAGTGAGATATCGCAAGCAAGATCGCGAGAGTCGTCGTGCTCCACCCCAGTTGCCTTCGGTCAAATGAAATAAAGCCACAGCGGCTTGGATCAGTCCTTGATAGAAGTCACGTTCCGGACCAACAATGTCTGTCCAGAGTTCTTCCAGCACATCATGGCATTCAAAAAACTCCTCGGCATTGAACAGTCGAATTCCGTGAAGATATTGTTCCGGTGCATTCGGTATCATGTGGGGCCTACACGTACTGCCAGGAAACCCAGGTTGGACTCCGATGATGAATGGTGATGGCCCCGATTATTGAAATCCTAGTCGCCTCGTCCACAATGGCGAGACGGATTCTCAACTCGACACCAAGATTCTCGACGCACAAAACCAACGACCAATCGATGCGGAACAGGTGACCCAAACCTCACATGGCCAAGAAACAAGTAAAGAAAAAGACGACGAAAAGCCGATCGTCCGCGAAGAAAACCAAGACGACGGTCGCCCCGATCGAGAGTCTCGAAGACCGCCAAGCCCGAGCGAAGCGGCTCTACAAAGGGCTCAAGAAAACGTATCCCGAAGCGGAATGCGCCTTGTTGCATGAAACGCCGTTTCAGTTACTGGTTGCGACGATCCTTTCGGCACAGTGCACCGATGAACGTGTGAATTCTGTCACGCCGAGTTTGTTCGAGGAATACCCCACGCCGGAAGCGATGTCCAAGGCGACGCAGGAGGAGATCGAGTCGATCATCAAATCTCTCGGATTCTTCCGCAACAAGGCTCAGAACCTGTTGGGCATGGCGAATAAGCTCGTCCACGAATTCGACAGTGAGTTGCCTCGAACGCTCGACGAAATGATTTCGCTGCCCGGTGTCGGTCGCAAAACCGCGAATGTGGTCTTGGGAACCGCGTTTGGTCTTCCCACCGGCGTTGTGGTGGATACGCATGTCAAACGGTTGAGCAATCGGTTCGGTCTGACCGCTAGCCAGAATCCCGAGATCATCGAACGCGACTTAATGGCCGTTCTGCCGGAATCGGATTGGATCATGTATTCCCACCGCGCGATCCATCACGGGCGACAAATCTGCAAAGCTCGCAAAGCGATGTGCTTGGAATGCCCACTCTTGAGCGATTGCCCACGGGTCGGATTGCCGGATATCGACGAATCAGCGTGAAGCATCGGAACCGGTAGCGCGAATGTTTCTGGTCAGTACACATCGTTGCCGGTGAGGAGATGCTCGACGGCATCCGCTCGCCGGGCAACTTCGAGCACGCTAAGACGGATGTCCTCCGGTTCGACGGTGCCACGAGGATACGTATCGACCACACAAAACATCGCTTCACCATCGACCTCACGAATGGCCACGCCCCCGTGAGCCATCTCGCCATTCAAACGCAAAGCGCTTTCGTAATACGCCGCATCGGCTCGGCAACACAGGCTGTAAATCAGCAGGAGTCGTTGCGAGGCCTTGTGCTGGCTGTTCTCAATATGGACGGTTTGCTTCCGACTGTCGGGAAGTTCAATACAAACTTCGTAGACCATGCCGTTTCGTTTCCAGGTGACGTCTCGCCGGTTGACGAACGCATGGTTCAATAGCGTCTCGATATCTCGGACCTGCCCGCAAACCGCTTGAAACAACAACGCGGCTTCCATGGCATCGCGTGGTCGGTTGGTGGGTGACTTCTCCATCAACAGAGACAGACACTCGACCATTTCCATGGCGATGTCCGGCAGATCGCTGCGAACGGTTGGGATTGGCTCGTGATCGACCAAATGCATCAATTCGTTGAGCGACCCCGCTACAAACGGCAGACGCCCGGTCAACAAAAGATAATACGTGACGCCGAGTGCGTACACGTCCGAGACGACCGTCGCCGGACCGCCGTGAAACAACTCCGGTGCCATGAAATATGGAGTGCCGGCAAGTTGCTCGGCGGGAATGCCATCGTTGGAAAGAATCCGTTTGGCCAAACCGAAATCAGCCAATTTGGGCATTCCACGATTGGTCATCAGGACGTTATCGGGCTTTAAGTCCCGGTGCACAATTCCGTCTCGATGTGCCGCGGCCAATCCCTCGGCAATGTGGGCCATCAGAACGGTGGCACGCAGTGGTGGTAATCGGCCTTGGTCGTCCAAGACGCGTTGCAGCGATTGTCCGGGGATGAACTCCATTTCCAAGAAATTTAAGCCATCGACGGCTCCAATGGCATGCACAGTGACGATGTTCGGGTGGATCAGCGAAGCAGCCGCTCGGCCTTCGAGCATGAATCGCTGCGTGAAATCCACATCCTCTTCCGCCGCTTCCGGGCAGAGGATCTTCAAGGCACACTGTCGATGCAAATCACGATGCTTGGCCAAATACACACGGCCCATACCACCGCTGCCAAGCAGCCCTTGAATCTCATAAACGTGCAGTGACTGCCCGATCAGCTCATCCAACTCGTGACAATCGTCGCTTTTCGGCAACTTCTTGGCGGGAGCATTGTCGGTGTCGTCATGTTGGTTGTGATCTGTGTCGGAGGTACTTTGGCACGTTCGATTTTCATCCTCTTCGCGGAGTCCGGACGACTGATCGAACGAGGACGAAAGGTCGCGAATGACCATCGTTTCGGCAAACGCCATGTCGGGAGCGGTTCGCGCGGCGGCCCCGCAACGGGGACATACACTGGATTTCGTCAGATTGCGGAAACGCTCGTTGCAACCTGCACAGTACAGTACGCGTGGTGACTGCATAGGCTTTTCTGGTTGATTGGAACCGCGATCGTCATCCATCCAACATTCCCCAAACCAGCTGACTCCATACCGTCCCCACCGATGCCAGTGGAATGGCGATTGACCGGACGGTGTTCCAGGACTAGAGTTTTGACAGCATTTGAAACATGCTTTTCACAAAATGACGTGTTCGTGAGTGCCTGTGTCAGGTCTGTCAGGGTTTCCTCCAGTGTAACCGGCCAGGGGGATTCCTCCAAACGTCTATTCTATTTGTTCGAGTCGCCCCGCGTCACGTGAGAACTTCATGACCGAATCGCTGCCACCGAACTCCTCAAATTCCCAATCGGACGACCAATCAATAGCAAACGACCATTCGACACCGCCCTCCGATACTGAACCCATCATTTTGACCGAAGCCGATCTCATTGACGCACCGGATGTCTTTGAGAGTCATCAAACGTGGAAGCGGCCTGGGCCGAATCTCGGCGTGGCGATTCTTTGGATGATCGGGATTGGCTTGGCACAAGTCATCGGCGGCGCCATCGGGGCGATGATTTTCGCGCCGGAGTTGCTCGAAGCCGTCGTCAATCGCGAAGAAATTGATATTTCCAAGCTCCCTGGTTCTGCATTCATCGGTATCCTGACGGTGACGCAGGGCACGTTTCTATTGTTCGCACTCATCGCGGCCAGTTTGGTTTATGGTCGCGAGTTGCCACGACAAATGCCTCTCCGGATTCCCACCGGACGACACATTGGCATGATCCTGGCGTTGCTCCTGCCGATGGCGTTGTTTGACGGATTCGTCGCGCAACAAGTGGCCGACGTCTTGTACCCAACCAACGAAGCGGGACAACAATCCGAAGTTCCCATCCTCGAAGTCGTCGGCAAAATGACGGAAGCAGGGTCGTTTGGAACACTGCTATTCATCTTGGCCGTGACTCCGGCAATCGGCGAAGAAATCGTGTTTCGCGGCGTTATTAGTCGAGGTATGTTGGCGAGATTCGGATTGGTTGGGGGCATCGCGGTGACGTCAGTGTTGTTTGCCGTTGTGCATCTCGAACCGGCTCAAGCGGCGGGCGTGTTGACGATCGGCGTGGTGATGCACGTCGCGTACTTGGCGACACGGAGTTTCTGGGCTCCCGTGCTGATTCACTTTCTCAACAACAGCTTGCCGGTCTTGATGGTGACCGCGGTGATGGCCAACCAACCCGATGCGGATGCAGGCGAGGTGATGAATGAAGCGTCTCCATTGAGTTGGATCAGTGTGCTGACCGCTTTCATCACCATCGTTCTATGGACAATGCTGCTGTGGAAGACGCGGTTGGAATACCGACACGCAGATACCGGCGAACCGATTGTCACGCCGTATCCGACCGTCGAACCGCCCGACGAATCGATTCCCCATTACGCGGAGCATCGGACGTCACCACCGGGATTAGTTTTCGCTGCGGTTGTCTCGCTCGTTGCATTCTTTGCGAGTATGATTCTAACAGCCCCTACCGTGTAACGGGCCGAAGCGGATTCCTACTTCCAATGGAGCAGCAAATAGATGAGTCAGCGAGTCCTACTCACTTTGGGTTTGTGTTGTTGTGGATTTCTGACCGTGCACGCGGACGAGTTGCCGCGAATCGAAGCGGGGTCGCTGGGGCTCTCGACGGAACGCCAAACCGAAATCGATGCAGCCGTCATGGAGGGACTCCAGAAGAAGCGGATGCCCGGTTGCGTGGTGCTAATTGGTAGCAGTGAAGGCATCGCGTTTCTCAAAGCATACGGAGATCGGCAAGTCCAACCGAACCGTCATCCAATGACAACCGATACCGTGTTCGACTTGGCATCGCTGACCAAACCGATCGCAACCGCGACAAGCATCATGCAGTTGATCGAGCAAGGCAAGGTCGAGTTGGATGCCCGGGTTGTGGAATATCTTCCGGACTTCGCCGCCAATGGCAAAGACAAAATCACCGTCCGCGATTTGCTCGTGCACCAAGGCGGCTTGATTCCGGATAACCATCTGCGTGACTACCAAGACGGCCCGGAAGAAGCATTCCGACGCATCAATGCCCTGAAGTTGTCTGCCGAACCACGTACGAAGTTTATGTATTCCGACGTCGGCTTCTTGGTGTTGGGACGAATCGTCGAGACGGTCTCAGGGGAGTCGCTGAAGGATTACACGCAGCGGCACATTTTCGAGCCACTCGACATGATGGAAACGGGATACCTCCCCGCGAAACCACTCCAAGAACGAGCAGCCGTCACGCAACAACGCGATGGAAAATGGATGCAGGGCGAAGTGCATGATCCCCGCGCCTACGAACTTGGTGGCGTCGCCGGACATGCGGGATTGTTCTCAACAGCGGCAGACTTGGCCAAATTCGCCACCGCGTTTCTCGACGACGGCAAACCGATCCTTAGTCCGAAAACATTTGAACTAATGACGGATGCATACCGGGTCAGTCGCGGTGTTCGCGGTTTGGGATGGGACAAAAAATCGCCGTACTCGTCGAATCGCGGAGCGACGATGACGGACAAAGCCTTCGGGCACGGCGGCTTTACCGGAACCGCCATCTGGATCGATCCCGGCTTGGACCTCTACGTCATCTTTCTCAGCAACCGCGTGCACCCCAACGGCAAAGGTTCCGTCAACCGAATCGCCGGCGAAATCGGTACCATCGCCGCCGACGGGGTTCGTTCGAAATCACCGTAACGTTGAAGTTGTCGTTTCTTCGGACACTCACGCTTTGCGGATGAAGTGGGCGGCGTAGCTCCGGACGTGTTTGCCGTTGAGGACGTGGAACATGCGGAGTTGTTGGATCATCTCCTGACTGAATCGCCCCAGCGGGATGTGAACGAGTTTGCGACCGTACTGCTTCGCCAGTCGTCGCCAACCGGCTCCCGGAGCTTGGTAACTCAGAATCGCCACATGCTTGTAAGTCGAGTGGAAACATCCGGCGGCAATCAGTCGTTCTTCTAGCGTATCGGCAAAGTTGAACTGGCGATCTTGCCATACGTCTTCAATAGGACGGGGCGGGAATAAGAACATCGCGCCACCGTAAGTTGCGAGTGCGATGCCGGGGCCAACCATCTCCTCGTGGAAATTCGACGCGAACAACGCCAACGTCGATTCGTCGTGATGTTCAGCATGCCAGGTAATTCGCCAGGGGTAATCTCGCGGATCGGCGGGGGAATCGAACAGCATGATCACGCAGTCCAGACTTCCCTTCGCCGGTGGCAGCACTTTGACGAACAAATCGCCGGTGTGCCAATTTCGGAGCGTCTCGCGGATATCGAGACCATCTTTCATGCTGGCCGAAAATTTCTCCGTGCGGGCCAAGTCATTCCCCATGATCGCGAGTGCCGCATCTTTGATGTGCGTGCGGAACTTCTCGATCGCCACGTCTTCGGATGGCCAACTGCATTGACCAAAGGGATTCCACCCCATCTTCCATTCTTGCTGTTGCGGCTTAGGGGGAAGCGGATTGATTTGGCAACTTCGCCAGTGCCGCGCCTGTCCCGGCAACCGGTTTTTCATGTCGACCAAGTCGCCATCAGGAAGTTGAGCCCGATCGGTACCCATCTTGAAAGTTGGAAACGGCATTAAGTCCAAATAGGGATAATCGTAGGCGGTTTCCATCAGATGAATCGCGAATTGATCTCCACCAATTTGCTGTGCCGCCACGATGAGCGTATACAAGTCGGGCGTCATTCGTCGTTCGACGAGCGCCAAATTTCGGACGTACTGGAAGTAGGTTCCCAGCAGCTTCGGAGAAATCTTTCGTGCGCGTTGTCCGAGTTCCGTCTGATACCGATCCCGACCAGCGAGCACCATTTCCTTGATGCCGTCGATGGATAGGTTTTCATCGTTCTCCAATTCGAATCGGGCCCGTTCATAGAGCCCCGTTACGTAGGGCAATTCGCCGAGGAGAAACGTGAGCGTTTGCGGATCGCAAGTAAGGATTTGCGTGTCTTCAACAAGATCGTCTTCTCGCGACGGTTTTGTTTGTTCCGTGTAAGCGTCCTTGACCCATGGCCAATCCATGATTGAGCAAACAAACAGAATCGATGAATATTCCGTTTCGAGTTCATGCAGTCTTTGGGCCATCTTCCGAATGCGGTCGACCGGTTGCCCGGCTGGCAGAGGTGGGATCGCCGGCAACAACGCGGCCGCAAATTTGTCCGCAGCGGTTTGTTTGACGGCGTACGGGTCCGGCAGGCTCGCTTCGATCGGGCGAAACTGGGCGGTTTCCAAATCGATGAACGCCCGATGCATTCGCTCCTGCAAGGCAATTCGCAACGCTGCGATCACTCCTTGGCAAGGATCAATGGGCACATAGCTGCATGCCTTGGGTTCGTCATCGGTGTCGTCGTCTTCACTGTCCGGGGTCCAATCGTCGGATGCAAACGCTCCCGGTTCCGGCTGAATGACGGCGGTAATGCCCGGCAGGAACGCAATTGCCCGTTCCACGTCGGCTTGAAACGAGGGCGGCAACGGCACCGCAAGGCAATCGAACGATTGCGACAACATCACCCGCCGAATTTCGATCGCAAAATCGCCGCTGCCATGAATGATCGGCAACACGGTGATCTTCGGGCTAAACTTCAAAAAATCCGATGACATTACAGAGAGGACCTTATTCGTTGGCTTCGTTCGTTTCAACAAGTTGGTACGTCCAATGTCCTAATTCGTCTCGGGCCCGTTCCAATCGGAAACCGAGATCAAAGACTGAAGACGTTTGGAACGCACCATCGTCGTGTGGAACTGGAACAAACTCAGTCTCGCCACGCGTGTAAATCTGCATCTGGACAGCTGGACCTCTCACATCGATAATCCAATACTCGATCACCCCGGCCGTGAAGTAAGTTGCGAACAGTTCAACCGTGTCTTTTCGGACGGAACTGTCGCTGACAATCTCCACCACCAAGTCTGCCATGCCGTCGATCTCGACGAATTGATCATCCTCACCGGAAGCAGCCCGCCGGAGATGCGCTTCACCAGTTGTCAAACTTTGTCGAGTCAGAAGAATGACATCCGGTTCCGCCGACAAACCGACTTCGGCATTGGCAAATCGGGTGCAGTCCGTAAAGAGGTAACCCAAATCCAAACGCCGATTAAGATTTCCGAAAACGCGAACGATCTCCGATTTCGGCGAACCATGAGAGAATAGGTTTTCCGGAGACATATCTACCTCGATACGACCTTGGATGTAGTCGATCCGGCCTTGCTTGGGAAAGTCGTCGGATAACGCCCACGCCCGGAAGTCGGCGAGGCTATGGATGTCGCCGGGGATGACGATTCGATCGCCTGATAAGACCGTCGAATCTTGGGCGATCACAACTTCGGCCATGACTCGCTTCCTCTTCTCACGACAGGTCCATGGCCTCAAGCGGATGGAACCGAGTGACCATTGGACGGGTTTGCTTGGATTGGTCTTCCGACACGCTGACGCTCGAAATCTGGCTGATATTCGAGAGAACGATCTGGGCCACCAGAATCGTGTGACCACGGGGAATCGTTAATACTCGTCGTCATCCTCATCGTCCTCGTCGTCGTCTTCATAATCGGGGTGAAGGGGGTTGTCGGGGGAGAAGAAGAAATCGCCCAGGCCCATGGGAACGACGTTGCCGCCGAGGGTTTGGTTTTTCTTGTCGGCCAGGGAATTCAGATCGAGCGCATCTTCGCCGAGACACGTTTGCAGGGCTTCTCGCCACGCGGCGTCTTTGCTCAAGGGATGGTCGGGGTCGGCGGCGATGCGTTTCATGGCGTACCGCAGCACGTTGATGCCATCACGAGTCGAGAAGTCTAGTTTCAATTCATGCGACTCTTGCAGGAATTCCACCGTGAGGTTGAGCATATCTTCCTCAGCGAATGGCAAATGGTATTGCAGAATCGCCAATTCATCGACGCGGCTGGGATGACCGAGCGTGAGTGTCGGTTGTAGACGGCTGAGGATGTAATCGGGGATCTCGTAGGTGCTTTCGTCCTCGTTCATCGTGACAGCACAGCGAAAATCGGGATGAGCCGGAATCGTGACCCCCGCGATAATGCTTTCCACGTACCGTCGATGATCGAGCAGCGGAGCCAAACTCGCCCAGCTCTTTTCGTTCATGCGGTTGCCTTCGTCGAGTAGGCAAATGCCGCCTTTGATCATCGCGGAAACCAAAGGCGAAGCGTGGTACTTGATCGTTCCCTGCTCCCCCAAGACCGGCGTGACCAGCAAATCCTCGGGACGTGTGTCAGCCGTGCACTGGTAAATGTACAGTGATTGTTGCCGAGTGCGGGCGGCGGCAATGGCAAGCGTGGTTTTACCGATTCCCGGTGTCCCGACCAACCGTGGGGCGAGTGGCAAGTCCTTCTCGTCGAGAACCAACCAACAGGCCAGCACTTGTTTCAGCACTTCCCGCTGACCAATCCATTCGCCCTGGGACATATCCGGCCCGGCCAAATGTAGATTGATTCCATCAATGTCGACTGTTTCCGCCATGATTTCGTGATGATCTCAATGGAGTTCAAAAGTATTGGCACCCCTCCAGTCGGGGCGTATTCATTCGTGTTTTGTCGTCTTGCGATTATACACCGAGCCGCCACTCATCAACAGGAGGGAACCGCAAGGTTGTATTCCATCGGGCAGACTGCTCCACTGAGGGAGGCCACGAACTGGTAGTTACTACCCCGCCAATGACGATTTCTCGCGAGATTCACGCGAAAACATAGGGTTTTGACTATATCGCCTCGGAACATCTCCCCAAGAAATTGATTTCAGCAGCCCCTTCGTCTGTCTGGGCCCAAAGTCAAGGAACACGACCATGCGCCGAATCGGAACCTACGCACTTCTGAATGTCTTGCTATCGACATTGACGGCTCAGGCTCAGGCTCAGGAAGTTGTCGATGATTGGAAGTACACCGTTCGTCGTCCCATCGACAGTTGGAAAGCCGTTGCCTTCAATGATTCTGCGTGGAAGGACGGCGCCGGCGGATTCGGCACTGTCGGTACGCCCGGGGCGAGGATTGGCACGACTTGGTCCACGAAGAACATCTGGCTGCGAAAGACCTTCAAGCTCAAAGACATCCCAACGGAACCCGCGTTATTGATTCATCACGATGAGAACACGCAAGTCTTCATCAATGGTGAACAGGTCGCGAGTTTCGATGGTTACGTCACGCAGTACAAGTTGGTCCCATTGGCGAACAACAAACATGATGTCCTCCGCAAGGGAAAAAACGTGATGGCCGTTCACTGTCGTCAGACGGGTGGCGGACAGTTCATCGACGTGCATTTGGTCGATGGGAAGAACGTCCCGAAATTGCCCCAACCGAAACGCAACACGAAGCCGTTTCAATCTGATCTGATCACGAAATGCGGAGCGGAAGTCACTCCGGAAAATGCCTGGACGGAATACCCTCGACCGCAGATGGAACGGAGGAACTGGACGAACCTCAACGGCCACTGGGACTACGCGATCACAAAAATCGAGCAGAGAGAAGCGCCCGACACATGGACCGGGAAAATCTTAGTGCCATTCAGTTTGGAATCGAAACTCGGCGGAGTGCAGCGACTGCTCGATTCCAGCGAAGCGTTGTGGTATCGCCGAAGTTTCGAGTGCGACAAATCCTCCCGAAAACGTCAACTGCTGAACTTCGAAGCCGTGGATTACCGCTGCGAAGTCTTTGTGAATGGGACAAGCGTTGGGAAACACACCGGCGGCAACACGCCGTTTTCCTTCGACATCACAGCAGCCGTGCGGGACGGAGCGAACGAACTCGTCGTGCGAGTCGAAGACGCCACTGAGCAATGGCAACTCCGCGGCAAGCAAGTTCTGAACGCCCGTGGGATTTGGTACACGCAGGTATCCGGCATATGGCAAACCGTGTGGCTGGAAGAAGTCCCGCGACTTTACATCAGCGATCTCAAAATCAAGACAAACGCCGAACACGGTTCTATTGGCGTGGAACCAAACATCGAAGGCAACCGGGCCGATACCAAACTCCGTCTGCGGATTCTCGACGGTGACACCGTCAAGCATGATTCGAAAGCCAGCAACGCCGGCTCATTCCTCATTGCGATTACCGATCCCAAACTCTGGTCACCAGCGTCACCTCATCTCTACGACGTGGAACTGTCCCTGGTAACCGCTCGCGGTGAAGTGATCGATCAAGTCAAATCGTACGCTGGTATCCGCACGGTCGGCAAAACGCTGGATGCGGACGGTCACTTGCGGTTCACTCTCAACGGAGAAATCATTTTCCATTGGGGGCCGCTCGATCAGGGTTGGTGGCCGGATGGTTTGCTCACGCCGCCGTCCGATGAGGCAATGTTGTTCGATATCGAATGGCTACGGCAAGCGGGTTTCAACATGATCCGCAAGCACATCAAAGTCGAACCGCGACGATATTATTACCACTGCGATCGGCTCGGCATGATGGTCTGGCAAGATCAAGTCAGTGGTGGGAAGAATTGGCCCAAGTGGACGCGTTTGCAACCCAACCCCACCGATTCCGAATGGCCTGCCGAACAACACAAACAGTTCATGTCGGAATTGGAAGCAATGATCGATTCACTCGAAAATCATCCGTCAATTGTGGTCTGGGTGCCGTTCAATGAAGCCTGGGGACAACACAAGACAGTTGAGGTCGGTCAGTGGACCGCAAAACGTGATCCAAGTCGGCTCGTCAACGTTGCCAGCGGCGGCAACTTCTGGCCGGCGGGCGATATTGTCGATCACCATTCTTATCCCCATCCATCATTTCCGTTTGATCTGAACAAGGGCAACCGATTCGATGACTACATCAAGGTTGTCGGCGAGTTCGGCGGGCATGGCTTCCCGGTGCATCAACACCTTTGGGATGCCGACCGCCGCAACTGGGGATACGGCGAGTTACCGAAGACGATCGACGAATACAAGGAGCGATACGTCACCTCGCTGAAGATGCTTCGCGACCTCCAACAACAGGGAATCGCGGGAGCCGTCTACACTCAAACTACAGATGTTGAAGGCGAAATCAATGGCCTCATGACGTACGATCGCAAGGTAATCAAGATCTCCGCTCGCGAACTTGCCGAACTGCACAAGATGCTAATGGAAACCGACGAAGAGTGAGGATTTCATCGTCTAAGTCACAAACTGGGGATGAGTCTCTCGCGGGCGAGTCGTCGACCCCAAGATGCTATGAAATGAGTCGTAACTGCCAATTCGAAACGAGCCATAGTTTCTTCTCATACGTAGAAAAAAGGCTAGCGAAGCGTCGGTTCGACGTTCGCTAGCCTTGATTTTGACTTCGATTTCAACTCGACCGTAAAACGAGTTCCAAGAAACAGAACCCGCGACGGTCAGAATTCAACCGCTCTAACGTGATCCAAGTGCCAACGGTTTTGTGCCGGTCCGTTGGGAGCGATCCAAGTCAAAGCGGTCGAGGTGCATGACCTTGGCCCAGGCTTGAACAAAGTCGTTCACGAACTTTTCTTCGGCATCGTCACTGGCGTAGACTTCAGCGATCGCTCGCAATTGCGAGTTGGAACCGAAGACCAAATCGACACGGCTCCCGATCCATTTCACATTGCCAGTTTCTCGATCACGACCTTCAAAGAAGTGATCACACATTTGCGACTTTTGCCATTCCAAATTCATGTCCAGCAGGTTCACGAAGAAATCGTTCGTGAGTTGACCGGGGGTTTCGGTCAGTCGACCCAATGTGGGGTAGCCCACGGTTGTTCCCAAGACTCGCATGCCACCGATGAGTGCCGTCATTTCCGGCGCGGTCAACGTCAGCATATTGGCTTGGTCGACGAGGGCTTCTTCGGTTGGTCGCTCCAATCCTTTGCCTTGGTAGTTTCGGAAACCGTCGGCTTTGGGTTCGAGGGGTGCGAACGATTCCGCATCGGTCATTTCGTCCGTGGCATCAGTCCGACCGGGAACAAATGGCACCGTCACGTCATGACCGGCCTTCTTCGCCGCTTCCTCAATGGCAGCACACCCACCCAACACGATTACATCAGCGAGTGAAACTTCTTTATCGCCGGTTTGCTTTGCATTGAAGTCCTGTTGAACTTTCTCCAGCTTCGCTAAGACCTTTGCGAGTTTCGCCGGTTGGTTGACGGGCCAATCTTTTTGCGGAGCCAGTCGGATTCGTGCCCCGTTGGCTCCACCACGGTTGTCGGTCCCGCGGAACGTCGAAGCGGACGCCCATGCGGTCGTGACAAGATCGGAAATTGACAAGTCCGAATTCAACAAGGACTTTTTCAGGGCCGCGATGTCCTTCTGATTGACCAATTCGTGATCGACTTCCGGTACCGGGTCTTGGAACAATTGTGGTTCGGCTACTTCCGGACCGAGACATCGCGAAACCGGTCCCATGTCCCGGTGCGTCAACTTGTACCATGCTTTCGCGAAGGCTTTCTCGAACTCCTTCGGGTTCTCGTGGAAGCGTTTGGAAATCTTGCGGAAGCCGGGGTCTTCTTTCAACGCGATATCGGTGGTGAACATCATTGGGGCGTGCGTTTTCGTCAGGTCGTGGGCATCCGGCACGGTGCCTTGGGCTTCTTCCTCGACCGGAGTCCATTGGTGTGCGCCGCCGGGTCCTTCGATGAGTTTCCATTCGTAGCCAAAGAGATGTTCAAAGTAATCGTGTGACCATTCCGCCGGCGTGGTGGTCCATGCACCTTCCAAACCGCTGGTGATCGTGTCGCCGCCTTTGCCGGACTTGTACTTGTTTTTCCAACCAAGCCCTTGCTGTTCGATGCTGGCACCTTCGGGTTCAGCGCCGACATATTTGCCAGGATCCGAAGCCCCGTGGGCCTTTCCGAACGTATGACCGCCAGCGATCAACGCGATGGTTTCTTCGTCATTCATCGCCATGTTGTGGAACGTGGCACGGATCGCTTTCGCGGCAGCCAACGGGTCTGGTTCGCCCTTCGGACCTTCCGGATTGACGTAGATTAAGCCCATCTGAGTTGCCGCGAGTGGGCTTTCGAGTTTGCCACTCTCCTCCGAGTATCGTTTGCCGCCAAGCCATTTGCTTTCCGGTCCCCAATAAACATCTTGTTGCGGTTCCCAGACATCTTCACGTCCACCGGCGAATCCGAGTGTTTCAAAGCCCATGGATTCCAACGCACAGTTTCCTGCGAGAATCATCAGGTCAGCCCAGGAGATCTTTCGACCGTACTTCTGTTTGATTGGCCAAAGCAATCGGCGAGCTTTGTCGAGGTTGGCGTTGTCCGGCCAACTGTTGAGCGGTGCAAAACGTTGTGTGCCGTCGCTGGCACCACCACGTCCGTCGCTGACCCGATACGTGCCCGCACTGTGCCAAGCCATTCGAATGAACAACGGGCCGTAATGACCGTAATCGGCGGGCCACCAATCTTGTGAGGTGGTCATCAGCTTCTTGAGGTCTTTTTTGACCGCTGCGAGATCGAGTTTTTCGAACTCTTCGGAGTAGTCGAAATCCTCACCCATCGGATTGCTCTTCAGCGAATTCTGATGGAGGATGTTCAAGTTCAGCTGGTTCGGCCACCAATCGCCGTTGCCCATAAAACCGCCAGCGGTGTTGCGTTGGCTCGGCGGTGCGAGCGATCCCATCACGGGGCATTGAGCGGCAGCTCCCGTCTGTTTGTTCTCCGTGCCGGCATTTCCGGAATCGTCGTTGAGCTCCGAAAGCTCAGAATCTTGAGTCGTGTTCTTCGGTTGCTGACCAAACAACGACGTCGCGATACCCAGCACCGCCACGCCCGTTATCCAGGAGGTCAAAAATCGTTTTCGGAACATGGTCTTTCCTGTTTCGTGTGGGACATTGGTCTCGAATCCGGGATTTTCACCCGCCGAACAAAGTCTAGACCTGGCAGCGGAATTGTTCCAATGCATTCTTCTGATACGATCTATGCACGGCATGCATAGTTGAATTCCGGGAGGAACGTGGTCGTGGAGTTGGATCAGTTGCGATACTTCTTGCAAGTTGCCGAAAAGAGCAACTTCACGCGAGCGGCGGAGGAGTTGCAAATCTCGCAGTCGGCGTTGAGTCGGTCGATTCAGAAACTCGAGGAGGAACTTGGGCAACCGGTCTTTGAGCGGAAAACGCGAGCGGTCACGTTGACGGATGCCGGTGTGTTGCTGCAAAGTCGTGCTCGGCAAGTTCTTTCACTCTTGGCAGACACGAAGGCCGAGATCAACGACGATGGCCAGAGTGGTTGTGTCCGCGTGGGAGCGATTCCCACCATTGCACCATTTTTCTTGCCGAAGATTCTCCGTGTGTTCTCGAAAACGTACCCGAAAGCGAGTCTTGTGGTTCAGGAGAACACGACTGATCAACTTCTCAAGAGTTGCACCCAAGGGGAAATTGACCTGGCCATCGTTGCGTTGCCGATTCCCGCGAAGTATCTGGAAGTCGAGCCACTGTTCGATGAGGAATTGTTCCTGGTGTTGCCGCCCGAGCATCCGCTGGTCGAACAGCCGAACATTCGGATCGGTGATGTGGAACCGTACCCGTTCGTCCTGCTGGATGAAGCTCACTGTCTGTCGGACAATATCGTGACGTTCTGTCGGCAGCGGTCATTCTTGCCGGTGACGGTGGAACGCACGAGTCAACTGGCGATGGTTCAGGAGTTGGTTTCGTTGTCGCATGGTGTCTCGTTGATTCCGGCAATGGCGAGACAACGCGATGACAGCGACCGCCGCGTTTACCGTTCCCTCGCCGATCCCAAACCAACACGCACCGTTGCTGTGGCGTGGAATCCATATCGCTTTCAGAGTCGCCTTCTGAAAGCCTTTCGCGAGCACCTCGCACAGCATGGCCGATGAATTCGAATCGATCACAAAGCGAACAGTAACAGAGGCACGGGGTTCGTGTACTCGTGCTATCTCCTTCTGTGCAAACCGTTTGAAATCGCGGCGGAACAATTGTTTTCACCGTCAAAATTCTCTCAAAGCATAGAATCGGCTCAATTTCCCAATGATCGGACACCGAAATGAAAAAGGGTAGACAGCGGAGAGACCAGTTCGTTTCTGGGGCGGAACCGAATGACCGATACGTGGAGTCAGTGCCAAAAATTGGGGCGACGGGTTCGCACTCTCGGACTGTGCTTCGGACTGTCGGTTGTCGGGTGTGCCTCTCCGGAGTGGGATCGGCGTTCCGATGACTCGGCGGCTCGAGTGATGTCTTCAGCGTCGGAGTCGCTCAAGCGTCTGCCAAGTTGTCGCCCGGTGTCGGCATCAAAAGACGCCAAAACTTCCACGGTCGAGCAAACCGCTGCAACCGGACTCCCCACGGTTCCCGCCCCCGATGTCGTACCTTCGCAAGACGTGGTGCCATCGGCATCCGGGTTCTCCGTCGACTTTGGCGAAGTGCTGCAAATCGCTGGACGTGAAAATCCTCGAATTCATTTCGCTCAGAACCGCATTGCCGAAGCGTACGCGGACCTCGAACAGGCGGAAGTCTTGTGGTTGCCGTCGATCCGAATGGGACTCAGCTACAGCCGACACGATGGCCCTCTGCAGCGTGCCGACGGTGATGTGATCGACGTCAGTCGCAGCGCGACATACCAGGGCTTCGGGGCACGAGCGATCGGTTCTGGTCCGCCGGCCATTCCCGGTTTGTTGGCGTCGTTCCATCTTGCCGATGCGTGGATTCAACCGGAAATTGCCGAACAACGTGTCGCTGCTCGCCAATACGCTGCGACCGCTGAAAACAACGATGTCCTGCTGGATGCATCGCTGGCTTACCTCAAGTTGCTCGAAGCTCATCAGCGACATGCCATTGCGGTTGATACTCTCCAGCGTGCGGAACAATTGGCCCAACTGACGGCCAAGTACGCCAACGAAGGTCTCGCACCGCAATCCGACGCTGACCGTGCTCAAACCGAACTGACAATGCGGCAGACACTCGTCGAGCGAGCCACCGAAGACATCAACGTCGCGACTGTGCGGTTGGCTCAGGTGTTGAGTTTGGACGGCATCACCGAATTGGCCCCCCGCGAACCATCACTCACGCCGTTCGAATTGGTGTCACCACAGCGAGATCGCCACGAGTTAGTTGCTGTTGGGCTGTCCAACCGACCGGAACTTGCACAGAGTCGGCACTTGGTTGGCATGGCCTGCGAACAACTTCGCCGGGAGCAAGCCGCTCCGTTGGTGCCGAGCGTGATTCTCGGCATGAGTTACGGCGGTTTCGGCGGCGGACGAAACTCCGACGTGATCAACTACAGCGACCGCTTCGATGTGGACGTGATGGCCTACTGGGAAGTGAGAAATCTCGGTTTCGGCGAGCAAGCTGCCAGACACAAAGCGTCCGCACAGATTCATCAAGCCCAGTCCGATCAGGTGCGGCTGATGGATCAGATCGCACGAGAAGTGTTGGAGTCGCATGCCCAAGTCGATGCGAGACAACGTCAAATCGCGATCGTCGAAGGCGGAATTTCGTCCGCTCAAGCTGCCTACGAACGGGACATGCTCCGAATTCGCGAAGGCCAAGGGCTACCGATCGAAGCGTTGCAGTCCCTGCGTGCGTTCGACACGATCCGTCGGGAATATCTCCGCACGCTTGTGGATTACAACGAAGCCCAATTCCGTTTGAATCGGGCCCTTGGTTGGCCGAGTTCAATTTGACGCCAGCTCGGTTTCCGGTTCGTCGTGAATCATGAGACCATACAAACACGGCACCACCAGCAGTGTTGTGACCAAGCCCGCCAGCAAACCACCGATGACGGCACGTCCCAGCGGTGCATTCGCTTCACTGCCACGACCATGAGCCATCGCCATCGGTGCGAGCGCGAGTAACGCCGCGAGAGCAGTCATCAAAATCGGTCTCATCCGAATGCACGCCGCTTGCAGAATCGCGGGCAACGGCGGCATGAATTCATCACGCCGGAGGTTCTGGGCGTAGTCGATCAGCAACACCGTGTTCGCAACGACAATTCCCACCATGAAGATCACACCAAGCAGCGATTGCACGTTGATTGCCGTCGAAGTCACGAACAGCATCAGCACAACGCCAATCAACCCCAACGGCACGGCGAAGAGAATTACCAAAGGCATCTTGAACGATTGGAAGAGAATCACGAGCAACAGATAAACGAGAAAGGTTGCCATCAAAAATCCACCGGCCAAGTTGCTAAACATGTTCTGCATCCGAACATATTCGCCGCTAAGTTGCACTTGCACGCCGGCCAATGTTTTTTCGTGGGAATCATCCGCGTAGGGCAACCAAACACCGTCACTCTGGCGGACTCCGAATTCGTCCAGCAGCGTGACGACTTCATCGGCAATGTGCCCCAGATCACGGCCGTCGACCGCCAT
Source organism: Thalassoroseus pseudoceratinae (assembly GCF_011634775.1). NCBI lineage: Bacteria > Pseudomonadati > Planctomycetota > Planctomycetia > Planctomycetales > Planctomycetaceae > Thalassoroseus > Thalassoroseus pseudoceratinae. Next base: position 687,425 of record NZ_JAALXT010000002.1, on the reverse strand, counting down.
GGCCAGGTCAATCCCCGACTTCAAATCCTGGTGGACAACTTCGGTCGGCACACTTGAACGTCGCAGCGTCACCACGTTTCGCAGGGGAATCGATTCACCTTGCTGCGGGCTCGTGATCGGGATGTTCAGCAAAGTTTCAAGGGATTCGATATCTTCTTCGCGGTACTGCACGCCAACGTAGTATTGGCCTTTGCTGATCGGGTCGATGTAAAAATTCTTCTTGTTGAATTGAATGCTACTGTTGAGAGCCGCCACAACGTTCTTCACCACATACGGCAACGGCAGCCCTAAGTCCGCGGCACGAATTCGATCGACTTCGACGATGTATTGCGGATAGTCCAACCGTTGCAAAATCCGCGCATCGACAACGCCATGAATTTCAGTCAGACGGTCCTGGACCGCCTCGGCGATTGATCGCAACTGTGTCAAATCCTTGCCAATCACACGAATGTTGAGAGGCGTTGATTTCCCGCCGTTCATCGCCGTACGGATCATCCCGCCGGTGTCGAACCCAAACTCCAAGTCCTCGAATTTCGCGTCCTTCGCCAACTGGTCGCGAAGTCGTCGAACGTGTTCCTGAGAGGATTCATGTCGATCCGATTTCAATTGGACTTTAATCACGCCATCCATCGGGCCGGAGTTCGGCGTGTACGCAGCGGACCAATCCGCGACCGCTCCTACTTCGGACATCACAAGCTGCAAGTCGTCACCGATGCTCTGCCGAAGTTGTTCCTCGACGGCCGCCACTCGCTTTTCGGTCACTTCCAACGATGTCCCACTTTCCGCCCGCACGATGACTTCAAACGCCCCTGAATCCACTTCCGGGAAGAACTCCCGTTTCAAATGCGGACCGAACGCCACCAATGTGCCAACGAGGAGCAACATCGAGGACACCACGACTGTCAAACGGTACTTCAAGCACTTCAGCAGAGCTTTTTCGTAGGTTCGGCTCATGTGGTAGAAAACGAACTCCCAGTGGGCCAGCAGACCAGAGAACATTGCTCGCAACCGGCCGAAGATACCTCGCGGCGGAGCGGTTGTTTCATCGTGGTGTTCGTGTTCGAGCCAAGTCGCACAGCGGTTAGGCACAAGTGTCTGCGACAACAAATATGCGGCGATCATTGCAAACCCCAACGCCAACGCCATCGGTCGGAAAAGGAATTCCCCCAAGTCCGGTAGAAACGCCAACGGAGCCAACACAGCGAGTGTGCAACAAGTGGCCACAAACGCCGGTGTCGCAACTTCGCTTGCTCCGAGATAAGCAGCATCGCGTGGGTGTTCGCCTCGCATAAGATGCCGGTGCGTGTTCTCTAACCCGATGACGGCCAAGTCAACCAGCGGACCGATCGCCAACGAAAGTCCCGCGAGCGTCATCACGTTGATCGAGTTGCCCGTCGCTTTCAGACCAGCAATCGCCGCGAGCACGGAAATCGGAATCACCATCACCGCAATGCCCATCATGCGAACATTGCCGAGGAACAGCAAAATCACGAGCGAACACATCACCGCCCCCAACACGCCTTCCTCGACCAAACTATGAATCGCCTGACGAACGTAGACAGATTGATCCATCACGAGTTTCAAATCGACACCGCCTTGCGAGAGCTTTGCGGTCATGTCATCAAGTGAGTTCCGCAAGTTGTCCACGACGTCGAGCGTGCTTGCTCCGGGTTGTCGGTACACCGGAATATAAACCTGTCGACGCCCATCGACGCGGACCAAACTGTTCTGCATCAAGTTCGTATCGACCGGCGTAGCGACATCCGCGAGAAACGCAGCGTTGTCGTTTTCGCTGCGAAGCGGAATTTGGCCCATCGACTCGACGGACTCGTGCATGGCATTGGAACTGATCGCGTAGGTTCGTTCGCCAAACCGAGCCTGACCTGCGGGCACGAAGACGTTGTAATCGTCCATGGCATCCATCACCGCCAATGGCGAAAGTCCCCGAGCGGCAAGTTTGTCGCGATCGACATACGCCATGATCGCCCGCATCTTGCCACCATGAACCGCCGGTGCATTAGCGCCCGGCATGCCCATGATCATGTTACGGACTTCGTAGCGACCAATATCGTAGAGTGTCGATTCCGACGCCGTTTTACTGTCGAGCGCAATCACGCAAACCGGCGTCGTTCCCGTTGGATCGAACGGCAAAATCACGGAGGGATCGGTGCCCGGCGGCATGTTCTTCGCTGCTGCGGTGGCCAATGAACTCACCTGCGTGAGTGCTCCCGACGGGTCCACGCTGCCGTCGAAATAATTCCGCACAATACTCGCGCCCTGGATCGAACGCGACTCTTGCCGAATGCGTCCCGTGGCCTGACCGGTTTGGCGTTCCAGTCGGCTGGTGATGTTCTTTTCGATCGACTCGGCTGGCATCCCGTTGTAGAACGTCAGCACTTGCACCGCGGGCGACGTGTTCACCGGCAGAATGTCGATCGGAATGGAAACGAGGCACAACGCTCCTAGTACAACGACGGAAAGCACACCGACAATGACCGTACACGGTTGGGCCAACGAGCCTTTGATGAGAGATCGAATCATGTTGCGTGGAGTCTTCAAAAGCGTGTCAGAACGAGGCGAAACCCATCTTGCGGTGTTCCCTAAAATCAACATAGCTCACGATTTGCCGTCTCTCCGTGCGTTTTGAGCGGAATTCTTTGGACTTCCCGAAATCGAAAACCTATGAGTTGAATACCTCTGAAGTGAACTCACCGGGCCAAACTACGAGAACAACGCTTATGCACACTGATGAGACTTCCGCCGTATCCTCCCTGCCAAATACCACACCGAAACCTCATCGTCGCCGAGTCTTTGTCGCATTCACCGGGATTGCCGCTCTGAGCGGAATTGGCTTCTTGACTAGTAGCCAATCGTCCGCCGAAACGGCATCCGGGTTGTCACAGGAACCGCAGACCGAAGCGGTTGCTGAGCCACCCAAATACGACGTGCTTCGTCCAACGCCGGGCGGTCTAACACGTCGGCTCGAAATGACCGGCACGATCGAACCATTTGAATCGACAGAACTGTTCGCACGCGTGCCGGGCTACCTCAAGTCCTCTCACGTCGAGATCGGTGACGTTGTCCGTCAGGGGCAAATCCTCGCGGAGCTAGATGCTCCGGAGTTGCTCAAAGACGTGGAACGCTGTCGTGCGTTGTTGCAGCAAGCCGAAAGCCGAGTTATTCAATCGGAAGCGAGACTCGCAACCTCACGAGCAGAGCGACTGGCCAAGTCGGCACAAACCGAACAAGTCGCGGCTCAAGTCGCCGCCGCCACAGCTCAAACAAGTTTGCAGAGCAAGATGCTCACGCGGATTCGCAATTTGGCAGATCAAAATGCCGTGGAACAAAAGCTCGTCGATGAGCATGTCCATCGGTGGGAATCCGCCAAAGCCGACGAGCAGGAAGCCGAAGCGGCCGCCGCGGTCGCCGAAGCGGAGTTAGTCGCCCTGGACACTCGCATCCAGCAAGCCGAAGCCGATCTAAAAGCCGCTGAAGCGGACGTTCGTGTTGCTCGAGCAGAACTGGCCCGAGCGGAAGTCCTGAGTAGTTTCACTGCGATCAAAGCACCGTTCGACGGTGTGGTCACTCAGCGAAACTTCGATCGTGGAGCATTCGTTCGCCCCGCGACTGCAGGGGCCAAACAGTCTCTGTTCCGCATCGCCCGGACGGATCACATGCGAGTCGTCGTGCGAATTCCCAACCCCGACGTCCCCTTTGTGCAGTCCGGCCAATCGGTGCAAGTCCAGGTGGACGGGCTTCTCGGCCAAACCCTTGAGGCAAAGATCTGCCGAGTCGCTCAGCATCAAGATCGACGCACCCGCACGATGCGAGCGGAAATTGATCTCCCGAATACCGAAGGCAACCTCGTCGCGGGGATGTACGGCTCCGTGACGCTCACCATCCCGGCGTTGCCGGATGCCGTCACGATTCCGGAGTCGTCAATCGTCGCCCGCACACATCCCAACCAAGCGACGGTCGTGATCATTAAAGACGAGCAGCAAGAGCTTCGCCCTGTGACCATCGGCCGTACTGCCGACGGCCAAGTGGAAGTGCTGTCCAACTTGAAATTAGAAGATGTCTTGCTGAGCAATCCGCCTTCGTAAGACGCAACAACTCTCGTTCGCATCGACAGTGAAGCGATGGCATCCCGCTTGGAACAGAATCCGCGTGGAAATTGCGTCACCAAAATGCGATCGAGAACGCTGCAACCGAGACACTCGTTATCGGAAATCGAGCGGCGTTGACCGGTTGGTCTGAAGCGAGTCGATGGGCTTAATAAGACATCGACTCGTTGGTCCAACGCAGGCAATTCTTCCACGAATGTCACGCACGAGTCAGCCATCCGTGATTGTCAGTCGGAGCCTTCATCCGACTTGCCTACCAACTTGTAGGCGGCGGCTTGAGCTTGGCGACTGTAGTCAATGGACTCGCCAAGAATCCGCGCGGCTTCTTGGTCCGCATGAAAGCCTTTCGAGTTCTCGCTACTGATATAATCCAGCCGCCACATCGCCTTGCGTTGCAAGTCACGAATCGGTTTCAACTCTTCCTCGGTCGCTCCGGCTTTCTGAGCCGCGATGATGGCGTCCAGCATGTCGGTCATTGCAGCGGCCGCTCGATCAATCAACGATCGTGTCCGATCTTGGATTGTCTCAACTCGTGCGACGAGTTCCTTCTCGGGGACACGATGGCAAACTTGACACGCACGGTTCACATTGAGCATTGGACTGCGAACCCAGTGCGTGCTGAACTTTGTCGCTCCCTGTTTTTCATAGGGCATGTGACAGTCGCTGCAACTCACGCCGGCTCTCGCGTGAATACCTTGGCTCCACAGTTCAAACTCGGGATGTTGAGCCTTGAACACCTTCGTGCCAGTCTCTTTGTGAACATAATCGTAGAATGGCTCGTCCCCTTCGAATCGCGTCGACTCCCATTCGGCTTCCAAGTCTTCCATTTTGAGACCGTTGCTCCACGGAAAGGTCAGCGTCATCTTATTGGCACAGTAGTACTCAACGTGACACTGCCCACAGACGAAGCTCCGCATCTCCTGACGGGTCGCGAGTTCATTGGGGTCATACGGGGTTGATCGGTCCGAATCCCGCCATTTTTGGATACTCGGCAAGTGAGGAACCGGGTCGTCACTTTCAGCGAGTTTCGCAATCCCCTCGAAAAAGCCAGGTCGTGTGACGCGAATCGTCATCGTCTTCGGATCATGACAATCCACACATGAAACCGGATGGGCGTCTCCCATGTGCGGATCTTTGAACTCCGCCGGGTTACCGAAACTGTCCGGTGTTTTCAGAAGTTCCGCATGCACTTCTTCATACTTCTTCTGACTGACTGCTTCGAACCCCGCGATTACGGCGTCTTTATGAAAACCATCCGCGATGCTCTCGGGAGTGGCCTCTTGCCCCATCGCTTCCAGACCAATCCGGCGGTACGTCGGGATAATAGACGCATGGCAATGCAGACACGCCCCCGCCTGCTGAACTTCGGTCACCCGTTTGGTGACTTCCTGATCAAAAAGCATATGGCCATGCCCGCGGGCTTCGCGGTAATCAATGCTAAAGGCATAACCGGCGTAGAGACGTTTCAACCACGGGTCCGATTCCAACTTGCTCGGTGGCAATGCGTGATTGCCGCCATAGTCGGTCCATTCATTGTCGGAAGTTCGTAGATACGTCTCGTATTGCACGGGATAATTGAGCCCCCAAGGCTTGGGATCCGTGGTGGCTTCCGTGACTTCCACGACTTTCACCGTCGGCGTACGAGCCTCTTGCTTCCGTTGAAAAATGTTGATCAGCAATGCTGTCACACCAAACGTGGCGACAGACACCACGACCGTCAACAATGCCATCCAACGAAGCGTCGGTCTGCCTGCGGAACTCATCAATGACTCCGAAATACAAATGGACTAGTCGCGAACTGACTGCGAAGAAATCGGGTGAAACGCGTGACCAACATTGGAATGGCAATGCACGCAGGACTGTGTCTCGTACTGTGATCCGTCACCCACCGATGAAGTGGGCAACATGGCGTGTACCACATCCTGATGACAATCAAGACACGCGTTTTGAGTCACTCGCCGATTTCGCGGTTTGATTTCAATGGGTTCATCGTAATTTTGCAGCGTGAAGGCAAGCGAGTGAAAGAATCCGTTGTCGGCTTTCGTCACCCATTTACCGATCGGATGATGCGATAAATGACAGTCGTTGCAAACCGCGACGTGATGATGGCTACTGTTCTGCCAAGTATCGAAGTACTCCTGCATCACATGACAGTTCGCACACCCCTTTGGATCGTTACTGAGATAGCTTGCTCCTTGACCATAGCCGAACGTGAATGTTCCCACGCCCGAAAGTGTCCCGAGCAGCACACACAACACGATCGCTGCCGCTGACGATGAAAACAACGCGCGAAAAAACGGCGGACGTGGTGGTTGTTCAGGAGCCGAATCAGCCAACTTCGTTAATCCCAAAAATATGTGATTAAACGTAAACTGTAAAACAGTTTCTCTTTCGGTATTGCATATTTCAGGGAGTAGGCCAAAATTTCGACGGGAAACAGCCTGAACTAAAAATACGCACGATTCCGCATAACTGACATGTGTTGTGAGGTTGTTTCATTCGGTTTAACGATACGTGTAGAAAAGTGCGATTCCAAGTGAATGGATACGAGCACTGATTTTTGCCGATTGTCCAACTGCTTCTGTTAAACTCGCAGATGAGAATAGCAGCCCATTCACACAATCCCCTATGTAAAATAGAGTCTTCTATGAAAAAATGGAACATTCACCGGACCCAATACAAAGTAAGCGATTTTGTAAACTGGCAGAGAAACGATGAGCTAAACTTGAGTCCGAGTTTTCAGAGACGTTCAGTATGGCCAAGAGGAGCCAAATCCTATCTGGTGGATAGTATTCTAAAAGGACTTCCAATACCACCAATTATTTTACGTGACCTACCTGCAGATGTACGTACGTTCAAGGCAGTGCGTGAAGTCGTAGACGGCCAGCAACGGATTCGAACGATTTTATCCTACGTTGCCCCACAAACCTTGAACGACTATGAAGCGAAAGGAGACTTCTTCAAACTTAGCCGAACGCACACCCCTGAGTTTTCTGGGAAGACATTCCTCGAATTGCCGGACAAAATGCAGCAGCAAATACTAGACTACCAATTCATGGTGCACCTATTCCCCTCGGAAACGGATGACAGGGATATCTTAGAAATATTCGCACGAATGAATGCAACAGGTGTCAAGCTCAATAATCAAGAGCTTCGCAACGCACAATACTTTGGCGAATTCAAGACCCGCGCGTTCGTGCTGGCTGCAGAACATCTTGACCTATGGCGAAACTGGAAAACGTTCTCAGAATCTGCAATAGCAAGGATGGCCGAAGTTGAATTTGTAAGCGAGCTCATGATTTTCATCATGGATGGTGTAACTAGTAACGAAAAGAAGGTTATTGATCGCTACTACGAGGATTATGACGAGGAGTTTCCCGAGCAGGAAGAAGTTATTAGCAGGTTGCGATGGATCTTGGACAACCTGCGTGCACGACTTCCCAAGGAAGGTTCAGAAATAACAAGTTCAAAGACAATCCTCTACGCAATCTTTGCTGCAGTTTACAGTGATGCTTTTGGAATAGAATCGACATTGCGCCGTAAAAAGCCAACTGCGATAAGGAAATCTAGATGGAATGATCTTGTCGAAAAGGCATCTCAAATCACAGCTGGAACTGCTCCAAGTGATGTCTTGCTAGCATCAGAGAGAAGAGTTTCTCAGGCAAATTCCCGTAGAACAACGATTGACTACATCGCCTCTTAACACGAATTCCTATGTCCAAGAATTTCGTACAAAAGTTTACCCGGCAGATTGAAGGGTTTGAAGTAACTCGAACGCGCATCGAAGACCAATTTGAATCAAGAAGAATTCGTAAACGAGATGTAGAAACGCTATACGAAGGCTTGTTTCTTCGGGCAGTTGTATCATTTGAGGATATGCTCGAGTCAGTGTTTTTCTACGTGCTCTATAACAAATGTCGTCGCAAGATGTGGCGGCCGCAACTTCAAGGCAGTAGAAAAACGCTACGGGCTTGTGTGCTGCAGAAACAGAAGTACTTGGACTGGCTACCGATCAACCGGACAATCGAACGAGCACAATTGTTCTTAAACCAGGGACTGCCGTTTTCGCTACTAGACGATGACGATAAATCGAAGCTCAGTCAAATCGTTGCAATACGAAATGCCGTAGCCCATGCCTCTCCTCATTCCCAAGAGACGTTTAAGAAAAAAGTTGTTGGTTCCACACCGCTTCCGAAATCGGAGACGTCTCCGGCAGGTTTTTTGCGATCGATTGCACGTACGAACCCGAGAGCTTGTCGTTACCAGATATATGTTCAAAGCTTGGGGAAAGCAGCTTCCAAGCTGGCCTAACTACTAATTGCACTCGTTGGAGCGGAATGTGTACTACCATCAACATCTGCCACCCATACACATGCTTAGAACTGCAATGCTCTTAATGATGTTTTGCATATTCGCCGAGCCAAACTTCACTTTCGCCGCAAACGCAGCCGAACCACCCAAGCCAAATGTCGTGGTGATTTTCTGCGACGATTTGGGCTACGGTGATCTCGGTTGCTTTGGCCATCCAACGATTCGTACGCCGAATCTCGATCGTATGGCAGCCGAGGGGATGAAGCTCACGCAGTTCTATTCGGCCTCTCCCGTGTGTACGCCAAGCCGGGCGGCTTTGATGACTGGGCGACTTCCGGCTCGAAACGGAATGTGCAGCAACAAACGCCGAGTTTTGTTCCCGAATTCTGGTGGTGGTATCCCGGCAAATGAAGTCACGTTCGCTGAGGCTCTCAAGGACGTTGGCTATGCAACGGCGTGTGTGGGGAAGTGGCATCTCGGACATCTTCCGCAATTTCTCCCGACGAACAACGGTTTCGATACCTACTTCGGGATTCCTTATTCAAACGACATGGATCGGCTGAACGATGTCGGTCCAAGAGGCCGAGCGGCCTTCTGGGATCCCAAAGTTGAATACTGGAATGTGCCGTTGATGCGGGATCTGGAAATCATCGAACGCCCCGCCGATCAAAACACCATCACCAAACGTTACACCGATGAGGCAGTCAAGTTCATCAAGTCGCATCAAGACGGACCGTTCTTCGTCTATTTGGCACATTCCATGATGCACGTCCCGCTATTCCGATCCAGGGAATTTGCGGACACCAGTTTGCGAGGTCTCTATGGCGATGCGATGGAAGAAATTGACTGGTCCGTTGGGCAAGTGTTAGACACACTCCGCGAAACCGGGTTGGCAGACAACACACTCGTTTGGTTCTGTAGCGACAATGGACCGTGGCTGGTCTTCGACACGCACGGCGGGTCGGCGGGGCTACTCCGCGAGGGGAAAGGCACCACCTGGGAAGGCGGCATGCGGGAACCGACACTAGCCTGGTGGCCAGAACACATTCCCGCCGGTTCCGTCAGCATGGAACTTGGTTCGACCATGGATATCTATACAACGTCCCTAAAACTAGCAGGTGCCGACGTCCCAACGGATCGCGTGGTAGACGGCGTCGACTTGTCGCCCGTGCTCGTCGGTAATGGACCAAGCCCGAGGAAAGCCGTATTCTACTATCGAGGCTATCAACTCATGGCGGTGCGGATGGGACCTTGGAAAGCTCACTTTGTCACTCATGGATCCTATGGCTCCGAACCACGACAAGCCAAAAAACACGACCCACCAATTCTCTATCACCTTGACCATGACCCGAGTGAAAAATATCCGATTCAAAACGAGCATCCGGATGTGATCGACAAAATCAAAAAACTCGTGTTGGAACACCAATCCCAAATGCAGCCAGCACCATCACAACTAGAGATCCCACTCGGGAAAACCAAATAGTCGATCAACACTTAAATGGCCCCCACGCAAGTAACACGAATGTCTTACAGTTGGGGTCCTGAGTTCGCGATTTGCAGTTTCCTCGTTGGTGTGTTTATTGGAGGACATAGAGTGTGCCTCCGTCACAATGATTGGTGACATGACAATTCAGCAATCGCACTAAAGAAAAATCGTAGTGACGAAGCATTTGATTCTTGAACTCGCCAAAAGCCTTCATGCCAGCGGGTCGCCAGCATATGAGTTGGATGATCGTATGGAACTAGTCGCCGCAGCGCTCGAACAGCCGGCGACATTCTTTTCAACTCCGACAGCACTTTTTGCCACGTTCGATGACGAACCCCAAGGGACAAGGTTGCTTCGCGTCTACCCTGGTGACACCAACCTTGGGATGTACGCTGAACTCTATGCACTCCAACAGTCAATATTAGATCGGAGTATCACCGTTGAAGAAGCATGGAGTCAGCTGCAAGAAATTCGGTCACTGCCCAATAGCTACTCGTCCGCGTTTCAACTGACTTCGTATGGTATTGCCGGTGGGTGCGTCGCTGTGCTGGTCGGTGGCAATGCGACCGTTGTCGTGTCTGCGTCTGTTGTCGGCCTAATCGTCGGTGCCCTAGTACTAGGATTGTCGTATCTCAAATATCCGACACACCTCATCAATGTCATTGCTGGGTTTGTATCTGGTACGGTCACGTGTGCGGTGCAGGTTTGGTTAGCACCTGGCAACTACGAACTCACAGCATTGTCAGCTTTGATCGTGCTTGTACCGGGCCTGCACCTGACAATTAGTATCAACGAACTAGCAACACACAATCTTGCATCAGGTTCAGCTCGGATCGCTGGTGCCATGACGACGCTTCTGACGCTAGTGTTTGGCGTCTATATGGGCTCCGGATTCATTGCCGGGTTACAGCCAATACCAGCTTCTGTTGCCCCTCAAACACCATCATTGCTGGCGTCGGCCGGAGTCATGATTCCTGTCGGCCTATCTTTTGCAGTGCTATTCCGGACGCGATATCGTGACATTCTGTGGCTCTTGATTTCCACGCTGATCGGATACGGGACGTTGCGTATTGTGGGCGAGTTTTTGCGTCCGTTCGCGGCGGTTTCGATCGCTTCGGTTGTCGCTGGTGTGACGAGTCGGTTACTTTCGCAACGATTGCAACTGCCTGCCGCAGTCATGCTGATGCCGGCTCTAATTTTGCTAGTTCCAGGAAGTCTCGGCTTCACGGGCGTCGCTCACTTTATGCTACACGAAGACATTCCCGCTGGTGTTCGATTGCTTTCCACAATGTTCCTCACGGCAGTAGCAATTGTAGCGGGCCAGCTCGTGTCTGATGTGATATTCCCACCGCACGACCGCTATGACAAACGGAATCTCTCCACCGATGTTAAAACGATGGAGCATCAAAGCACTCGGAAGAAACCGTGACAGCACAATTGATAGGTGTCGATGCCACGATTCTCGGCGACGTCAGCCGCTTTGATGAGTGTCCGGTCCAGTGTCGTCATCCGTTTCGTCTTGCAAGATACTAGGGTTCCCCCTCATTGTCTAACCCCGGTGGCCCTTCTAAGACGATATCCAGTCGTTCCGCAAGGGCTACGATCGCTTCCCAGTCGTTGACAATAATGTCCTGAGAATGTGCTAGGTTATTCCTAAGCTTCTCAATCACCTTGGCGGCTTCTTCGACTTTCCGACGGGATTCGAACCGTGTTAGGTTCCGGAGTTTCTCATTGCGGGCGATGACCTGCACCTTGTCGGAAAATTGAAGGCAGTCTAGTAAACCCAGATCCTGATTCCGCCGGATCCGTTCCGCGAGAAGTTCCTCGGATTTCTTGATGCGGCCCGCTGAAAGATACTCCTTCCAACTTTCATCCAAGCAATGACGCTCGATCATTCGTGTAAATCTCATCTCGATCAACGTGACGATCCCAAATAACCACATTCGCACGGGTGGCTTTTGCAGATCCGTTCGGCTAACAATTCCTCCAACCTGTCCTAAGATTGAAACGAACAATCGTTGATGGTTTCGCAGTTTCAGAATCAGGTCTGCAAGTGGCATTGACTCCAAAATGACTTGGGAGTCATCAAATCGTTTGATTGCGTCAGTGACCGAGTCTTTCAGGTCTCTGAGCTCAGCATAACCGACCACCCGCCCTTCATGACGGATGCCAACAACCTCGAACCGTTTTGATTCCATGTGAGCACGAAGCTCCTTTGCCTGACATGTGTCATCAAAGGAAATCAATGGCTCGGCAATGTCGTAAACGACGAACGCTTGTTGGAAGACTCGGCGGAGACTTTGAACGGTTGAGGTATTGAGATTCATAGGAAACAATGATCAAACAGAAATTCAGAATTCGGCTACTCAGCCCAGCAACTGAAAAGTCAAGACCTAACGAACCCGAAACATGATTGTAGTTGCGATCGGACGGTATAATAAATCATCGTTGGCATCAACGTCGATGAAGTCTGCCACCGTAACTACTTCATGCAGGCAGTTGTCGCCGCCAGTGAACACCAGCCTGCGGTCTTGCTCGTGTACTGTACGTCGCATTCTTTACAATCCAAGTTACTTTGGTTCGTCGCTTGCATCTAGCAACTTGAAACCGGCTTCCTGATCGGGTAGTGCCGACTGAACGATGCCGATACAGCCAGTGGCTTTCTTACATTGCCCTCTAGCCACGAGTAGCCGACCATTGGACAGTCCCTCGATACCCAACGAACAATCAAGTTTATACCGGCCTTTCATCTCAAAGTTGGCGTCTGTCACCAGCAAAATTCTCGGATCGCCGTAGCATCCAAACCACCAGCGGTCGTGAGCAAATGTTGCGGTCTGAATCCCCAAATGGGTGTGGCCGCTTTTGACCGTGTGTTTCTTCACGAATTTAAAACTGTCGTCGTATTCATAGGCATAGTTTTCGTTCACACCATCTGGTAGCCCGCCCACGACGAAGTAGTGACCGTTTCGATGACCGATCCCACCTGCACCGTGGAAGACTTCTTGGGTTTCGTGTCGAGCAACCTCTTGAAGTGACTCAGCATCGTAGACGTAAATCCATGAGTCAGCATTGCCATTGGGGTCGTTGAATTTCCCGAGGTTCACAGCGACATAGAGTTTCCCATCGCGATGACAAAGATCGCCATGATGATTAGCGACTGGGATCTTCTTGATCAACTTGCCGTTCATGTCGGTCTTCACAAGCGTCGTCGTGAACGACCAATAAATTGATTTCTCATCGGTACACACTCCCTGCAGATGATGTGGATACATTCCTTCGCAACGAGCATTCAACATCTCTCCGCGGCCGTTATCAACTTTGATCCAATCGACTTCCAATCGGAACGGGCCGGCCTGCTTGTCGCCGAGAAGAATCCCAATCTTATCGATCTCATCGGGATCGAATTTTGCGGTCTTTACAACTTGCCCAAATGAGGTCGCCGCGAATTTCTCAAGCGGAATGCGGACTTCGATCCACTTGTCTTTCTTTGTCCTGAACGATGCTCGATACGAAAAGGCAATTTGGGCAGTCGACGGGTATAGATTTAGGTTGTATTCCCGGCCGTCGCCACGAACCCTCAGGACAAATTCGTCGCCCTGCTTGAGATTGAGTTTCGTGGGGCGTGTCCTTACCGAGGCAAATCCGCCGTTATTTTCTAGAGACAGCGTTCCGAAAAACTGCATCGTCTGATTGTTGCTAATCTTGAAACTTCCGTCGGAGCGACCGCCCATCACACCGTCATTCACACTCTGCCATTGTTTGGCCGCATCGGCAGCGTTGAAATTGAACAGCGTCCGAGGTTCGCTATGATCAGCAGCCCGTGTTGCTCCACCAATAGATAAGACTATCAACATCGTTCGAAATAGCATGTTGTCAATTCCTTGGTCGGATCGCGTCTGGTGTGGGCCGCACGCTGAGCAGATGTTCTTCGCCAACAGGCTTCGATTCTACCAAGACCAAGAGGTGGTGAGAATCGAATCGCTGCCGCCCTTGATGGCAGGGGTTTTTCCAGGAGGTCGCCAATTCACACCCCAACCGGATTTTGCCGAGTCGGTGGAATACCATCTTTACCGGACCGCTTGATGAATATGCTGCTTAGAAAAGACTCAACTTCAGAGACGCATTGCTTCACGTTTCGCTTTGATGAAACGGCAGTGATGGGGAATGTGGTTTGTGATATTTTGCAGTAGTTTCTCAAGGGACAATGGGCCGTCTTCGGAATGAGTTCCAATTCGCTGGAAATCGGACGGCGAAAGCGTGCGTAGGATCGTCGCGATCTGTTCTCTAGTCGCGTTGATTAGCTGAAGCTCGTTCTGAATGGTGCGGTGGGAATACGCTAGTCCAGCGGCGAACACATCAGGATCACCTCCGAAAAAGGTCGGATTGTCTTCTGCGATAACACGCTTCATTCGGTCTGCATAGATTGGTTCAAAGTCGGCAATATGGCAGACAATTTGTTGAGTTGACCATTGCCCCGGAATTGGTGACTGATTGAGCTGCTCTGCGTTCATACCCTCAATCGCATTGACTAGCATTTCTGGGCCTGCTAGGTATTGATCGATTAGTTCATTACGAGTCATTGCAAAACCTTATGGAGATTCTTGCTTGAGTGACATCCGAATGACGAGTCCTGCGGTTCGATCGTCATTGCTACTTCGAGCCGGCAGGTGGCATTTTAGGCAGGAGGCCGAAAGGCGAATTGCGCCGACATACTGATACGATTTCTCCGTCTGGGTTTCGAACCACTCTTTCCCTGATTTGAGAGCTTTGACCGCTGCCTTGTCAAAATCGCTTCTCGGTTCGTGATCGATATCCATTGCTCTTGCATCAATGGCCAGCCAACGGAGATGGACTTGATGGCTGCGTGCCAACTCCTTGAACACATCCTCAAGCGAATGCGAGGGGATCGGTAACCCCTGGTCCTCACGAAAGAAATCGCGATGCATCACTTGCAAAGAACCGTGGATGGTTTCGTGCAACAGCTGCGCTCGACCACGGGCTTCTTGAACGCTGCTTGGCAAACGACTGTCATTCGACTTCGTTTGATCGGATTTCCCCGAGTTCCGAGTTTGGTCGTCTGCCACGGCCGTATGTGATCGAGATTGTTGCGGGAGTCCAAAGAATAATACTGCAATTGATCCGACTACGATGCTAAAGCAGGCGACATGTGAGCACTGACGAAACAAGAGAAACCTCCACGGTCGTTATAGGTAGGAATTGATCAGCAGAGTGTGTCTTTGCAGGTTAGAAGTGCCGAATTTCAAACGTCTTGGCGGGGACATCCATTTGTTGTGAGGAAGCGTGCAACCAATCCATTGGTTCGGTTGCGAACATGCTGTCGTGCGTTTCAAACCTCACTTAATAGCAGGACGCCATCGGACTAGTGTCGCTGCATCCAATCCTTTTCCACGATGACTAGTTCTTGAGTCACAAAGCGTACTAGTCGCGATGATGTAGTCGATTAGGTAAGGCTACTCGCGATATCTTCAGCTTATCGATCTCCCGCGATTCCTGGCTACCCTACCTTTTGCAAAACAAAACATGCATTTCCTGTGCATGTTATACCGAAACGGGATGCTGCTGTCCAGTTTATTGGGTCACTCGTGTGTTTTGAGATCAACGCGGCATTCCAATGGTTAAGGCGGAACGAATTGATCGGTTTCTTCTGCAAATTCATCGATTGTGAACCGCTTCACCGAAGTTGACCTTGGGACGCAATGCCGGGATACTCAACTTTCACATCGAAAGTGATCGATCAAGAAGCTCGATTGGAGATCAGCGAATGAAACTCTGGACACAATTCCGCTCATCAGGACGGTTTCAGCCGTCACGCATCACCGTGGTGTTTTTTCTTTTGATTGTGGTGGCACCGATCTTGTCGCTAGTCGGTGGCAGTCATGTTTACAGTGCGGAGCGTGTGCGTGTTCCCAATATTGTCCTCATCATGGCAGATGATTTGGGTATCGAATGCTTGCCAAGTTACGGGGGGACAGATTACGAAACGCCGTTTTTAGATGTCATGGCTCTCACTGGGATGCGGTTCACACATGCGTATTCGCAACCGTTGTGTTCGCCCACGCGGTTGGAATTGATGACTGGTCGGGATAACCACCGCAATTGGCAGTCGTTCGGGATTCTCACGCAAGGCGAGAAAACATTTGGGCATTTGATGAGCAATGCAGGATTCAAGACCTGCCTCGCTGGGAAATGGCAATTGACGAGTTACGACCCGCCGGAGTTTCCAGGCTCAGGGCGACGTCGCGGTACCGGGACACATCCCAAAGACGCGGGCTTCGATGAGTATTCGCTTTTCCATGCTGAGGAGACGGAAGACAAGGGCTCTCGATATGCTAATCCAACGTTCTTGCGGAACGGCAAACTTCATCGTGAGGTTGCGGGAGCATATGGGGAAGACCTGACTGTGGAGTTCATCTTGGACTTCATGAAACGACACCGTGACGAGCCGCAGTTTGTTTACTACCCGATGGCGTTGCCGCACTGGCCAATGGTGCCTACGCCGCACTCAAAAGTGTGGAACGATTCCAACCGGCGACTCGAAGAGGCGACCGACTATTTTCCCGATATGGTCGCGTATATGGACCATACGATTAAAACGCTCGTGCACGGCATCGAAGAACTGGGATTGCGAGAACAAACCTTAGTTCTGTTCTACTCCGACAACGGCACCGATCGGCGGATTCAATCGAAGTTTCGTGGTCAGACGATTCCTGGTGGAAAGGGAGCCGTAACACAGAACGGGATTCGTGTCCCGTTGATCGCGTGGTGGCCGGGAACAATTGAAAGCGGTGTGTGCGATGATTTAATCGATCCGTCAGACTTTCTCCCGACTCTCGCGGAACTCGCAAAAACCGAAATCCCGACGAATTGGCAGACCGATGGAGTGAGTTTCGCCCCGCAGTTGTTTGGTGAGAAAGGATCGCCACGCGAGTGGGCGTTCTTCTGGTATGATCCGCGACCGGGTTGGGACAAAGAGAAGTTTTCGCGGCACGTCTTTGCATTGGATCAGCGATACAAGCTATTCTCCGACGGTCGACTGTTCGACATTCGTGGTACAGGTTTCCGTGAGGTTGCGGTCAACACCACACAACTTACCGACGAGCAACGTGCCGCCCAAACGAAGTTGCAAGCAGCGATTGATCAAATGATGCAACCGCCGCTTTCACCTCGTGTCCATGAGGAAGTCGATGCGTTTGGCGAACCGGTGAAAGCTCGTTAACGCCGGAATTAGAAATTCATTTTACTTTGCACTCTGTGTTCCGCGTGTGTTTCTTCATGGAAACACCGCCGGGCATAGGAAGAACTGTCTCAATCAATACCATGACGAACACACACCGCGTTGGATTCATTGGCACCGGACGTATGGCGACTTCACTGGCCGCAGGTTTGCGGTCGGCTGGGTTGGTAGATGCATCATCGCTATTTGGGACCGATGTGGTCGCAGCAGCGGCGGCAGAATTTCAGAAACAGACCGACGGCCAAATTGTCGACTCGGTTGCGGACTTGGCTGCAAAATCCGATGTCGTGTTTCTGTCGGTGAAACCGCAACATATGGGTGGGGTGCTGGACGGATTGTCGGACTCGCTGACCGACTCGCATTTGGTTGTTTCGATTGCCGCTGGTGTGCCGCTGCAAACGATGACCACCCACTTGGGCGAACAACGACGGTTGGTGCGTGTGATGCCCAATACGCCATGTCTCGTCAGCGCGGGGGCGTCAGCGTTCGCGATGGGGACGAGTGCCACACGTGAGGACGCGGAGTTGGTCAAGAGTCTGCTCGAGACTGTGGGGATTGCAGTTGAGGTTCCCGAGTCGTTGTTGGATGCCGTAACCGGGCTTTCAGGCAGTGGCCCGGCCTATGTGTATCAGATCATCGAGGCCCTCAGCGATGGTGGTGTTCGTATGGGGTTGCCTCGACAGGTCGCCACGCAATTGGCGGCTCAAACGCTCTTGGGAGCCGCTCAGATGGTACTCGAAACTGGCGAACATCCGGGAGCGCTTAAGGACGCTGTTACGAGTCCCGGGGGAACAACCATCACCGGTTTGCATGCCTTGGAACGCGGTGGCGTGCGGGCTTCGTTGATGAACGCCGTCGAAGCCGCTACGAAGCGGTCCCAGGAACTTGGCTCGACGTAGTCGCCTGAGTCTTCGAAGCGGTTGCCGAGTGATTCTTCCGTCGCCGAATGATGTAGCCGGAGAGCCACAACGCGAAACAGGCAATCAGCAGTCCACCGCACCAATCCCAGATCGAGTGTTGTTTGGTCGTCAGGATGGATGCAGACAACACCACGCCGGCCACGCAAAACGGGATGGCGTATCGATGACGTTCGGCAAGTGCAATCCAACAGCAGATTGTTGGCAACACGATGTGCAATGACGGAAACGCACAGGCGGGCGAGTCCATTGCAGCGAGCCATCGAAAGAGTTGGCCATCCCAACGATCCGGCAACGTCATCAAGTCCGGTCGGCGACAAAGTGTTGGGAAGAACAGAAAGATTGGCAGGACGATCGCGACGCAAATTCCATACGCCAAAATCGCCCGGCGAATGGTTTCATTGCGTCGTGCAAGCAGAACGGGAATCACTCCGCCGAGCAGCAACACAAAATAGGGAATGACCGTCCATGGCCAAAATGGAATCCATTCGTCGATCGCAGTCAGCGGCAACTTATGTGTCGGGAACCATTGAACATGGTTCATGGTCATATAGAAGACCGTCTGAATCGTTGCTAGCAGCAACAGCACGCAAACGTTCTGTCTCAGCGACCGAGATGAAGTTTCAGAACGAGGAGTCGGCGCGAGCATTGTTCTTCGATGAAGACGTCTTGATGAAAAATTCTCGAATTTTCCATCATCTTCATTTTGAGACGAAGTTCAATCCCGACCGATGAAAAAGCCCTCTGAGTTCCCAACTCGATCACATGGTCTAATGTTGTATCCAACCTGAATTGACATGTTCGCAATTTGCGATGAGCACGCCAACGAGCGTGCGGTGGAAGGTTCTGGAACCCGTCAATACAGGGTGGTTGAACCACTAGTACGGTCGCACGACTGGCAACTCTTCGTTGTTCTTGAATGGTTTGGCTTCGATGACGAT
Organism: Thalassoroseus pseudoceratinae; assembly: GCF_011634775.1. Classification (NCBI taxonomy): domain Bacteria; kingdom Pseudomonadati; phylum Planctomycetota; class Planctomycetia; order Planctomycetales; family Planctomycetaceae; genus Thalassoroseus; species Thalassoroseus pseudoceratinae. The sequence goes on along the minus strand of NZ_JAALXT010000002.1, from coordinate 668,391 downwards.
TTCATCCGGGAGCGGTGCCGCGATTTCAAATCGCACGGGCTTCGCGCTTCGACGATAAACCGGCTGCGACTGCGGTGCTCCGGCAATCGGAATGGAATCCCATCGTCCTGCCGTCGCGGTCGGGAACAATGTGCGAGCGCCTTTGTGATCGATTGCGGTCACACGCCAGGACCGTTCGCTGGGCCATAGTCGATCCGCAAACCGACGTTGTTCATGACGGTGCAGCGTGCGGACGGTTTCGCCGGAGAGTTCCTCCAGGTACACCGTCATTTCCCCGACCTGCGGAAACTGAAGCACCAAAGACATGGGCTGATCCGGTGATTCTCCGGTTTGAATCGGCGTCCCTGTTTCCGCGACTCGCGAGAAACGGGCTTGGAAGCCGTCGTTCGTCACAGCCAACATCGGACGAGTCAACAATTTATCGCCGATGCGGACAGCCATCCGGGCCTGATCGAGTTTCCAATCACGTGAGGCTTCGATGACCAAGTCGTCCAACCCGAACCGTCGTTCGAACCGAGCCCGCAACGACGACGTGAGATGAACCGTCGCTGACTTGGGAACCTGACCCGTTCCCAGTGTTCCAATCGCCCCGAGCAGAATCGGCACCGAAGCGGCTTCGACCGTTTCAGGGTGACTGAGTTGCTTGGCGAGCTTGGTGGTGTCCTTCGCGTTGGAGTACACGGACAACAAAGCCGTCCGGCTTTGCGACGATTCCAAGCCGACATCCAAGTTTCGCAAAATTGCGTCTTCCGCCGCATTGGTCTCGCCTTGCCGAGCGAGCAACATGCCACATTGCAGGTTGACTTCCCAAGCGTCGGTCGCTTGTCGCAGGGCCGCCCGCGCGGTATCAGGGGCACACGCGATCTCGAGATATTCCTGAATCATCGCCTGATTGCACAACGCCGCCGCCAGCATTTCGTCTCGTCGGAAATTATCGTCACCGAACGACGCCAATTGCTGATAGGTTTCCGCGGCGGCCGTCCATTGCCCAAGTTCCTGTTGAGTGCGTCCGACGTAATAGTAGTACGGTGGAAAACACTCCATAAAGCGTTCCATCCGCCCCAGGATTCGCAACCGCACCTCCGGTCGCTCCTCGTTGATGGCTTCGGCGAGTTGGTCAAGATCGTTGCCACGCACAAGCCAATGGTCAGGGATGTTCCGTTTGCGGGCGAGTTTCCAGAAGGTATCGAGAAACAGAAACGACTTGTCGGCGACGGCTTGCAAACGTTCTTTTTCGATCCGCCAGAGTTGCAATTCCCGATCGTGCGTGTGGGACCGGTAGTCCCACCAACTGCGGGCACCGGTCTGAAGGGCCGACTGATATTGAGCCGTCGCGAGTTGCGTGCTTAGTCCGAAGGCTGCGAGCGAAATGTCCCGCATGACAGCCCGGCGATGAGCGGTTTGGATGACCTGCCGTTCCTGCTCGGCAATCTGCACCTCGGAAATCTCACCGAGCACCGCCGTGTAGAGCCGAATCACTTCCGCGTCGGCAATACCGTTGAGGTTCAGGTTATTGAGAACCTTTTCCTGCTCCTCGAGCAACACTCGCTTGGACGGCGTCCGTTGTAGGCGGTGAAACGAGGCACGACAGTAATTGAGTGCCACCGCCGTTTTTCGGGCGGCTGCTGGATCAAGATCGATATGCTCACCCGCCCAACTTGCTGGTGCGATCATCGTCACCAGAAGAAGGTTGAGAACACCAAATCGATGGAGCTTGAAAAACTTGCGAATCATGGGGAGGCGCATTTCGTCACACGTTGGCCCTCGACATTCACAACCGCTTCCGTTCGGTTCGATGTCGGAAATTCGCATCGTCAACTGACGCGATCCAATATATTCACTTGATGGAAACTCTCGAACGGATTCCGTACCGCCACAACTGTGTCGTCTTGCGGACTTCTGCATCGGTGATGGCCACGAAACAACCTTTGTTTCCTGACCGCCATAAGACAGATCCCGCGACAATCGAAATCAAACACCCCTAGTTTATGAACTGCAAGGGATTGGAGTATCAAGAATCCGTTTGTTCCGCCGCGAGTTTCGGAACCTCGTTCTAATTGAGAGATCCGGAGAAGGTCGTTGGTCTACGTTGAGTTTGGGGATTAGTTCAGCTTTCCTAGGCTGCGACAAGTCCCACCCATCCGGAATGATTACGAAGGATCGACGGGAGTGTAATCTTCCAAGGAGGCATCGTTGAGTTCCTCGTTGAGACGGTCCACCATTTGCCGGAGACGTCCGACGCCGCGGCGATTGAACCGCAAACTCAGGCGGGGCAAATCGCGTAGGTGTTCGTCGTCGGCTTCCAATTCATGCATGGCGGTTTTCTCGATCTTTCCCGACTCCACAATATCCGAAAATTCCTCGTTCAATTCCTCAACTAGTTCATCGCTTGGCTCACGATGCAACCGCAGCACGAGGCGATCTTTGACGTATCGCATGCTGTTGTAAACGTCGTAAAATCCGATGATTTCATCGACGGCTTCCTGAGCGTTATCGGTTACTTTGTAAAGGGACAGGTCTTCCGGCGAGATGAGTCCATCCCCCAGAAGTTCATCGACGACAAACTCTTGCCAGCGTTTCCAATAGGTACCGCCGGGTTGATCCAGCATGACGATCGGCATGAGATCGCGTTTGCCGGTTTGTACGAGTGTCAGAACCTCAAACCCTTCATCTTGCGTGCCAAAACCGCCGGGACAAAGAACGATTCCGTGTACCTCTTTGACAAATAACAACTTACGCGTGAAAAAATATTTCAGGTGAACAAGTTTCTCATCATTGTGGATGATGTAATTTGCATCTTGTTCAAACGGGAGCATGATATTCACACCGATCGACATATCCCGACCGGCTCCGACGTGGGCCCCTTCCATGATCCCGCCGCCGGCCCCTGTGACGACCATCCAGCCTTGCTCCGCCATCAATCGCCCGTACTCGACGGATTGGTCGTACGCCGGATGCCCCTCTTTCAAGCGAGCCGATCCGAACACCGTGACTTTGCGTTGCCGACGCAACGGTGTAAACACCTTGAAGGCGTATCGCAACTCCCGCAACGCGCGACTCACGAGTTTCAAGTCGCCACGGGTGGCATCGTCCCGAAAGAACTTGTCCGCGGTTTCCTTGATTTCGTCGACCAGAACCGATTTTTGACGCAAATCGGGATCGTGCTCTGTTGGCAGAACATCGGATTCCGAAACGTTCGGTCGGATATGACGGGGTTTCTTGCTCATGATCATCCCTGGTAAGAACGCAGCCTTGGGAGGAGTCGTTAATCCGCGAGGGCTTCTAACGCCTCGTCGCGGGTACTGTAAATCGCCCAGAGGGTATCGAGTGCGGTAATTTGCAGAAGTTCGGCGGCTCGGTCACTCAGAGACGCGAGAACCAATTCGCCACCACGAGTTTTGACAAGCGTATGACACCGCAACAACAACTGGAGAAACGCCGACCCAAAATAGTTCACTTCCGCCAAATCGAAAATCACCATTGGGACGGCCAACCGCAATGTGGGTTGGAGGATCACTTCCGCCGCCGATGGAATCAGATCCCACGGCATGGATTCCACATTGCCCTTCGCTGCAACGACTAGCAGATTGCCATGCCATTCAAAGTGAAACGCATCACGGATTTCGTTCATTCGGTCGATTCCCATGCTGGTTTGAAGCGGTTCCACCGGTCTCTGCAGACGATGTCGCAAACCGCCAATTCTGCCAAGCGGCAAGGCGGTCATCCGTGGTGCGCATCTTAGCAAGTTCCGGTGGGCGGGTCGCGGGTGGCACAAGTTGTTCCAAACTGCCAAGAACCGCTCGGCGTACCGTGACATCGCGATCGGTCCAGCCTAGACGAATCAAATGCTCGATAAAACGTGCTTGTCCCGACTCCCCCATGGCTTGCACGACTTGTCGCCGAATTCGGCCATCCCGATGCCAACTGAGTCGGATCAATTCGTCGAGGCCCTGAGGATCGCCATGTCGACTCATCGCGATCGCCGCTGCCACTCGAACGGTCTCCTGACTGGAAGCCAGCAGAGGACGCAATCCCCCCGATCGAGCCGAATCAGCCTGCCCGACACCGTCCAACACACGACGATTCCGACACCGTCCGGCCGCATCAATAGCCGCCAGCTGGACCGCGAGGCTTTCGTCGGTCAGCAGGATCGGCAACCATTCACCATGCGAGGGGTTCGCGTGAGCCGATGCGTACTCACACGCCAACTGCCGAACTCCCGTGACTTCTTGATGAGCCGCGAGCCGAATGATGCGGTCGATATCGGGGTGACTATCACGCCAGATCGCCGCCAATGCGGAACGCCAAATCAACTCGTCGGTTTCTTTCGCGAGGTGCTCACCCAATCGACGTGCAACACGCGGACTAAGTGAGCGTTCGGCTCCATGCTCCGCCAACTCCCGAGCGGCTTGCCGACGAATCTTGAGGTCTTCCGATTGAAAATCCGCCAGGGTCCGATAGACCGGACTGATTTCCGGCAGCACTTCTTGCTCGATACGTTGAACACCGACCGAACTCGGATCCGAAGCGGCGAGAAATGCTTCGATGGCTGGAATATCAGCGGGCTTCGCTCGTCGCAATCGTTCGAAGGCGTCTTGATATTCCGATGCTCTGATATTGGTTTCCGGATCGGTGATGAGTTTCAAGTCGGCTTGCAGATCGTCAATGCGTTGCCAATCGGATTGGGTTTCCGTGGGTGTGGTTGTCATGGGGCCATCCAACCGGATGGGGAGGTTGTTTCGCGACGCCAATGCCTGAACCGCGTCAGCCCGTTCCGAAGCCGTGCCGAAAAACGGGAATGGTTCCGTCAAATCCGTTCGAGCGGCCAACTCGGTGTAGCATCGCCTCCGGGTTGTGGTGCTGCCGCGTTCCAATCCATGTAAAAGCAGAGGAATCGCCAACGAATCTGGCCAATCTCGAATGGCCATCAACGCGGCCCGCTGCACATCTCGACTGGCATCGGTCTGCAAACGCCACAACAAGTTCGCGGTTTGCAAATCGGGGAAGTCTGCCAGCGATTCCGCTACCGCAATCCGAACTTCCAATGAGGAATCGCCAATGAATTCCGAAATTGCCCGGACTCCCCACCGCGACAGCGCCCGGACGGCTCCCGCTCGAATCGTGGGTTCCGTCCGTTGGACTTGCTGTTGCAGCAACTCCAATGCTTCGGGGGTTTGCAGATGCCCTAAGTTCTCCATTGCGGCTTGCCGGACAAACGTGTCCGTGTCGTTCAATTGATTCTTCAAGACCTCAATGGCCCCGGGATGCCGTGTCAGTGCCAACCAAGTCCCCAAGTTCTTTCGCATGATGGGGTCGTCTTCAACGGTATGGGCACCGCGATCCGCCCATTCCAATAAGTTCTCCGGCCAAAGTGGCGCGGACCAATCCGTCTGATCAGAATGATGAGTTGCATAGATCAAACAAGCTTCGAGGGCGGTTTGCCGAACTTCCGGACGAACCGCACGTCCACCGGATTCCGACTGCAACCCCTTGTTGATTTCCGCAATCGCGACCGGCGGAACGAACCGCGAGAGCCCCCGCCAAAGTTCCAGACGGACGGCGACCGGGAGTTCAGAGTTCTCCTCCAAGAGTTTCGCAACTTGGGCCAAGTTGTCGACTGGATCACCCGGTTGTTCCCCCAGCACGCGACACCAAACCTCCGCCGCTGCGGCTCGAAACGATTCGGAATGGGTCGGCAACTCAACTGATTCGGGACCAAATGATCGCCACCAATCCGTCGGCGATGCAGGAGCAGACTCACCAGAAACCCATGTTTTCAAACGCTTTGCAAGGTGAACCGCATTCGCCGGATCGTGCTGAGACCAGAGCAAAGTCGCATTGTGCCCCACCTGGTCGGACCGGGAAGCGAGATGCGGAAGCTGAGCATACCAGGAATCCGGCAGACGCGGTTGGTCCTCAAATACACTTGCGGAGGGAGTGGTTTCCAATGAATCGCTCGTGGCATCCTCATCGGATGTGGTTAGCCCACTTGGCAAGCTCGATGACTCTGCTGTCAATGTTCGCAGTGTTTGTGGATCGAACACGAATTGCCAACGCCAGTCATCACTCCGCGAAATGGCTGACCAACTGGAATTCTGTGTCCAACGGTCGTCGGAAATCGCTTCAACCACAGCACTTGTGACCGATGAGCTGGTTGTCGCCGATGTGCTGGGCTTCCAAAGCGTTGTCCGTAACAGGCTCTGACTGCATCCGCTGCCCGCAAGCAACGCGCAGGCCGAAACCAAGATGAGTCGGCTGTGCATCTGCATGATGATGGAACCCGTGAGAATCTCCGCAGCCCCGGACTTTATCACGAACGTGGAGATCCGAGAAGTTCAAGTTCCATCACCATCGGCGATGCCGAGTATCTCCATGCGTCGATAGAGTTTAGGACGAGTGATTCCGAGTAAATCCGCGGCCTTTTTCTTATTAAATTTCGCGTATTCGAGAGCCAACTCGATCTGCTCGCGTTCGACTTTTTCCAGGTACGGTTCCAATGGTGATGGTTGCGGGGCGATGGGTGGGCCAACGGTTTGGGCGTCGTATCCGGTGCGGAATCGGAACGGGAGGTCGGTTTCTTCGACAAGCGGCCCCGTCGCGGCTTCCGCAGCTTCGGCAACAACCAATGCCATCTCTCGCATATTTCCCGGCCAATTGTACGACTCAAATCGCTCCAGCACTTCCGCCGAGAACCCGCCGAGTTGTTTGGCAGCCGATCGATTCCGTTCTTCCAGAAACGCTTGGGCGATTGTCGTGAGTTCGGCCGTTCGCTGCCGCAACGGCGGGACTTCAATATGAAACGCCGAAATCAAGAAGTAGAAGTCATCCCGCAGCACTTCCGTCGCCCGTAACGTCTCGATATTTTCGGTTGTCGATGTGATCAGTCGGACCTCTGAAAGCTGGCCTTCGCTTTCCGACTCGACAATGACTTCCTGAATATCTCGCGGAATGTCTTGGAGAGAATTCAAGAAGATCGTTCCGGGGTGCCGCATCGGCTGCGGTGATGACTGAGCTTCGGGATCTTGCTCGCGGGAAAGCCGTCGGAATGTGAGTTTGAGATCGATCGGCTCAATCCGCCGACAATCCAACGGCACGAACGCATTGCGGCTGAGTGGGCCAGAGTAGTGAATCAGACGGGCAATGTGCTCTTTGCCCGTGCCATTTTCGCCCGTGAGCAGAATGGGAGCGGAATTCTCGCGAGCGGCGAAAATTTGCCGCATCACACGATGCATCGCTGGGCTTTTTGCAATGATGGAGTCTTGTCCGTAACGGCTCCGCAGCGTGGCGCGAATCGATGCCAACTCCGCATGCAATTGGTGGGATGGCCTCGTCGGCAAAGCCTGCGGCGGATCGATCGCGGTGATCACCCCCAGAATGCAGTCGACGTCCGCCGCTTCGCCAAGCAAAGGGAAGAATTGCAACATTCGTGGTATCGAACCGCCCGTCTTCGGTTTCAAAAACACGGGCACGCTAACGATCGTGCCGGCGAACGTCTCGGGCGGCGGGCACAGCGTCCCAATGATGCTTTCCGGTTCCAAAGCGTCGGAGGAACTCGCGTAGTCGCAGCGACGCCCCAAAATTTCGTCCGCACTCCAACCGGTGAGTTGCTCGCAACCTCGGTTGAAGAACAGGATTTCCCGATCCGGACCGACCAGGAACAGCGGCGTGGCGACATCCGTCAACCGAGCATTTAGTCGAATTCGACGGGCTTTGGCCATGCGAACCGCCTCTACGCGTCTCCGTTTTGCAGAACGTCACTGATTCGTTGGACGGCTTCGGTGTTTCCGTAATCCGACTTGCCGAAACCCGGCCGTGCACCAGCAGCAACGGCCGCGTCTTGGGCTTCGGGAAAGTTGGAAACCAGCATCACCGGCGGAGCGTTGCCGTCCAATTTCTGGATGAACTCGACACCATCAGCCCCATTGCAATCGAACTTTCGATTGACCAGGATCAAGTCGAAGGATCGCTGTTCCAACGCGGAAAGGGCTTCGGGTTCGTCCGCAGCCGGTGTGACGGCGACGTCGAAGTGGGACCGCAAAAACTCCGTAATGCTGGCGTGATCGAAACCGCATTGTCCGACATTGAGCACTTGCTTGCTCATCGTGAATTTGCCTCAGTATTTTCTACTTAGATTCAGACGGTTTCTTGCTCCGCCCGAAAAACAATTGATCGATGCTAATGCGTCCCGGCCCGATGAAGATCAAGGCAACGGCAATCACGCCCAACGTCAGAGCGTATTCCATTCCGCCGTCTTTCAACGAGAACGCGCTGCCGTGAATGACGAACGATGCCACTCCCATCGTGGCCGCCACCATTAAGGCAGCCAAACGCGTGAACAGTCCGAATACCAACAAGATGCCTCCGCCGAATTCCGACCAAGCAGCTGCGTGAGCCGCCACTTTGGCTGGGATAAACTCCGGCAATTCGATTTTGGCTTCAACAACTTGTGTGAACTTTTCCATGCCCGGTCCGTCGAACTCACCAAGCACTTTTTGAGCACCATGGAAGATCATGACGGCTCCAAGAATCAGTCGGAGGAGCAGGAAGCCAAAGTCTTGTGAGATTGTAGTCTTCGATGGTGAGTCAGTCATTGGTTGATTTCCCTATCAAAAAGAAACGACCCTGAAAGCGTCTGGCTTCCAGGGGCGTTTAGTTTAGCGGGGCGATATCGTGGATGCCAGACCGACGGAATGCAACTTCGTCGGTCGGACCCTCGAAATCGTGATTACTCTTTCGTAGGAATCGAGAAGTTCACGAACAATGCGCCTCGGTCATCTGGCACGGTGTAGCCGCCCATCATGGGGAGGTAATCCTTGATGACAGAGAATTCGGGCAATTTTGTGAAATCGACCCCCGGGATTTGATCGCCGAGTTGACCGGATTTCGCGAATTCGTAGACCGATTCCAATTGCGAGTTACGACGTTGGAACGACAACATCGAGGTTTTTGCCGGGAAGTGTGCGGCGATTTTCTTGTACTCCGGCAATTCGGCGACCGGCTCAACCCGTTTGTCGCGGAGAATTTGTTCCAAGTCTTTGGCATCGGTCGAGAAGATGAACAAACCCTTGCTGACCGCAAACGATACCCCAGAGAAGTTCGCACCGGCAGCTCCGGCGGCTTGGGGATCGACCTTCAAATCGTAGATCGTTTCTCCATTGAAATCACGGGCTTCGATCGCATCGCCACCATTGTCGAGTAGCTTGCCGACCAAACCTTGCATCTTCTTTTCGTCTTTGAGAGTCAACGCGACGACGGTTTTCGGCATGCCTGGGGTTGGGGTTCCGATTGCGCTCGCAGCGGCTTCGCCGGTTCCGTAGTTCACGGTGTAGATCGGGCCGTCCATTTGGTCGATGATGTCGGTCTTGATGTTCACACCAACGCCACCTTCTTGCTCGGCGATTTCATCAATCTTCGCTCGCAAGCCACCTGGCTGCCGAAAGACGAAATTGTCGACCAACGTCTCAATCGACGTGTATGCCGCGGCGGCATCCCAGTTGGTGATGGTGAAACCATCGACATCCGCTGGAATCCAAGCGGGCGGTGCCAAGTCGGTTTCGGGGAAGCGGAACAAGTTCAGCAACCCGGCCACGGGTTGTTCGACGTGAAGCAGAGTCTTCGAGACTTCTTCGAACTCGCCGGCAGCAACGTAGCTCGCGCCGCCCATACCTTTGAGGTTGTTAACACCGAGAATCGGCAAGAACGCCGATGCAAACGCCACCTGTGGGTTTTCGGCAGCGGCGGCCCGCAGACCGGCTTGGAGACCGGACAGCGGGTCTGCAAACCATTTTACGCCTGGTTTTGCGTCTTCGTACTTGCACTTGGAAAGGATGTACTTGTAGCTGGAGTTCCCGGAGAACGTGTCTTCGTGCTGCCCATCCCAACGCACGAGGGATTCTTTCAGGACGTCCACAGTTGACCCGAACATTAGCGTCGAGTCTTTCACGCAGTAGGCGAGCTTTGGTTTGAAGGGTGTGTCAGACTCTTCGATTTGTGGGAAGCTGTAAACGACGATTTGCGTGCCTTCGAACTCGACGACATCACGTTCGGCGTCGGTTTGTTCCAGCTTTTCTTGAGCTTGGTTCAAGAGTTGATCGACGGCATCTTCCTTGTCGCCGAAATCCAGGAACGACACGATCCCCACTTCTTGCTTTGGTTTGGCGACGACAGCCATCGCAACTTCACCGGTAGGAATGCTTGCGAGTTGCTTGAGGGTCAACCCGACGTTTTGTTCCAACTCGTCCGACGCCCGCTCAACCTGAACACTCACATCTTCCCAGAAGTCGGCGAAACGCTCGTCTTCGTACAACTTGGCCATCGTTGTGTTTTGCCACTGAGCTTTGAACTCCGTGACGTTGGGGAAGCTGAAGAACAGCATCACATTCGATGGTAACTTCTGATCGACTGCGACCGCGTCGGCAGCCCGGACGGTTGACCCGCTACCGATCAGCAAGGCAAGCGAGGTGAAAACCGCGAAAACGCTACGTTTCATTCCATTCATCCAATTGAGAGTCATGCGAGAATCCATGTATCGAATTTCTATCGTCCTGCGGCCAGAATCGCAACATACGGACCGGCATTACCGATGTTACCTGGGGGAACGTGCCCAAGTTTCACATCTAACGCTCGTTCCGTCGTCATTCCTCAATTTTTTTCAGCGGCGGTTTTGAGAATTTCTTGCGACGCGGTCCCGGAAGATACCGAAATCCGCTGTTGGCGTTGTTCTTGTCGTAGGCGAATGCATCGCGATTGTTCAAGAAATGCTTCAAATAGGTGACCGGAATGGCAAACCCCAGCCCTTCGCCGAAGGTCAGTTTCATGTTCGTCACCCCAATGACTTCGCCACTGGCGTTGAATAGCGGTCCACCGCTGTTGCCCGGATTGATCTGTGCGGTGGTTTGAATGTAGACGATGCCCTCGAAACTCCGATTCCGCGTGCTCACAATCCCCTTGGAGACGCTGCGTTCCAAACCGAGCGGATTGCCGATGGCGAAAACTTCGTCACCTTCACGGAAGTCGGCTTCCGGGCTGAGAAAGACTTTCTGGAACTTTCGCCCCTTGGTTTCCGGAATTTGCAACAATGCCAAATCGAAGAACGGATTCAAGGCGATAATCTTCACATCGTCGATTCGCCGCCGAGTGAACTCACCGCTTTCATTTTTGTCGAAGAGAACCACAGCCAACTCGGTTTCCTGCTCGACGACGTGGTAGTTCGTCACGCAGTATCCCCGATCATTGACGATAAATCCGGAGCCCAGCCCACTGGGAGTCTGCACCAACACCACCCCTTCACCGAACTTCTCGGCCAATTCCTTAACGCTTCGCACCGGCAAGTCGGCGGTTGTGTAGATTCCGTCGGTGTTCTTGGCAGGTTCGACAGGACCGGCTCCCGGCGAGACTTTCTGCCGTGAGCGGATGCGATCTTTCGGGACACGGATGATGTCCACACCCAAATCGACATACACCGAGTCGGCCGTTTCCTTGAGAACTTCCCCCTCCACTTTTTGCCCGCTAGAGAGTTCAATTACATCCGCCCGACAGACCGACGGGACAAATACCGACCCGCCTATCACGAACAACACAGCGAGAAGACGACAAACCATAAAAGTGCTTTCCGGCAGGGAATAGAAATTTGGGATCGGCGAGTCCGAGAAATCATCCTCGATAGTCGGTGTGGCAAAGCGTGCAGGCTTGCCCCATTTGTGAGCGGGCCAGATCAAATTTGTCGAACTGCTCAGCCTGGATGGCTTCGTTCATGTCTTGACTCGATTTCACGAGCATGTCCACGAACTCATCGAAACCGGGATCGCCTTCGTACCCGAAACCTTCGCGGTTGAGAATCTTCGTGACTGCTCCCAGAACCATGGCTTCGTGCTGAAGTTTCTCCGCGTTGGTTTTCATCGCGTCTTCGGTCCCGCCGTTGACGCTGATGAACTTGGACGCCACTTCCAAACGTTTCATCAATTCCCCGAAATCCGTGGTGTCCGGAATCGGTTCGTCGGCGGCGGCTTCTTCCAAGCCAGGGGGAACGCTGCCGTTCATGATATCGAGGAAGTTATCGAACTGCTCTCGCAGAGGACGATAAGACCCCGCCCCCGTGCGGAGTTGGTCCGCGTTCATGGTCTTCGCGAGTTGTTGAATGTAGCCGGCTTTATCTTTCCAGCGGAAGTCTTCCGGATGCTCCTTCGCCACTCCCGCCATCACCGCCAACGTCGCCAAATGCGGTGGCAACGCCAAGTAATTTCGATTGTAGGTACCGACATTTTGCAAGTCGGTGTTCAGCCGATTGCGGATATCCGTGACTTCTTTGTCGAGCGCGGCAGCTGTGATGATACTTTTCCAACCCGTGCTGCCACCGGCGGCTGGTTCTTCGGTTTCCGTTTCGGCCGGCATCGGATTCGGTTGAGCAGGGGCCATCGCGCCGTTGTTCCCGCCTGCTGGTAAACTGGCACCTGGAACCACCTGCGTGTTCGATGCCACCGCGAGCGGGTCGTCGTACCAAACGTCGAGCGGAACATCCCCGATCCATTTCTGCCCGTTTCGGACCTGAACCAAAACGCTATCACTCTCGGTCGATTCACTGGCAACCGGTTCCGATGTGGATTCTCCCGCCGGTTCTTCCGTAGAACCGCCTTGCTCGGCGTTCGTGTTCGTCGTGGTCGGAGCCGTCCCCCCGCCGCAACCGACGGCAAGCATCGTCAGGATGAGCAAGTAAGCAGGGAGTCGAAACGTATCTTTTTGCATGGCCATTAGCTTGGTCACCCATTGAAAATGCACCGTGAGGACGGAATTCCGTCCACAACCCTTCGGCTTTCATTATGATTAGCAGATTCCAGTGAAGCAAGTCGCGATTGGACCGTCGGAGCAACATCATTGAGAGGATTGCACTCGATAAATTAGGGCGAGTTTGGTGATTTTACCGAAGAAATCGATTCTTCGGCGTCGATGATTGATGTGAGATCATAAAGTCCGACGACCGTATCTCGGTGAAACCAAACCAAAATGCAATGGCGATCGTGCGATTCGAAACGCTGGTGGAATGTCCTGCCCCTGTTGGGGTTGGTCGTTCTAATGGCGTCGGAATCGCCCGCGATGGACGGGTTCGGGGTGACAATTGTTCCCCGGAATTCCAGTCCGCAAACAGGATTACCGACTGCCTCTACGAGGCCAACGCAACCACGGAATTCCGGTTCGCTGATCGTCGTTCCGGGAAAGTCGCCAAACCGAGGCTCCACGAACAATCTCCGCGTAGATTCCAAATCCGGTTGGCATCGAGCGAAATCGGTGGAATTCCTATCGCGGCCGCCGCAATTGCCATCAAAACGACAGCAACCTGTCGTCAACGCGACCGCTCCTCGGCCGCAACGGACCGTCGTGCCAGCGAACAATAACCAGGACCGTACGGAGTCAAACTTCGTGCATCCTGTGGCGGGAACCGAACCGGTACCGGAAACGGAATACGATGGTCGGTTCCCCAGACCGCGACCAGAGTTGGCTCCGCCACCGCAACCGATTGCTCCCAGACGCCCAATGTTGCCAAACCGGGGTCGTCAGAATCCCCCACGCGGCCCGGAGATGCCACGTCGATTGCCACCTGGCCCGCCGACCGTGAATGTTCCACCGCCGGCAACGGATCAACCGCGGCGAATCCCGGTGGGAACGGAGAACACATCGACCGGGCAATTGCAGGTCGACATCAAAGGCGATCGCATCACACTCACTGCGAATGAAGCCCCACTCGACGTCGTGTTGTCGATGATTGCCCGTCAACATGGGTTAAGCATTGTCGGAAGCGGCACGGCGGGGCGATTGGTGACGGTTGGGTTATCCGATGCTCCTTTAGAAGATGCATTGACGGCACTTCTCGGCGTGAATGGTTTCACATGGACGAAACGTGGAAACATCCTGATGGTTGCTCCACTCACGAAGGAATCCGTCGTACCGGCTGCCGTGCAGGGGCGAGAAGTTCGTGTGTTCGCGTTGAGTTATGCGTCGGCGTCGGACATTGACAGCGTGGTGCAGGGGTTGCTCTCGCCGATTGGTCGCAGTGTGGCCGTCGAGTCCGACTCCAAAGACAAACGCCGAACCCGCGAGCAAGTCATTGTCGAAGACATGCCCGATTCGATCGAGCGAATCGCCAAATACGTGGCTCAAGCGGATCAACCACCCAAGCAGGTCCTCATTGAAGCTCAGGTCTTGCGTGTCGATCTGACTAAAGAGTGTCGACACGGTGTGGACTTTGAACAACTCACGAATTTGGCGAACGCGGATATCACCTTGAAATCGGCCGGGTTTGCCAATGCGGCGGCAAGTCCCGCGTTGTTGTTGGGAATCAATGGGACCGAAATGGAAGCCCTGATCGAAGCCATCACACTCACCACCGACGCCAAAACGCTGGCTCGCCCCAAAGTGTTGGCAGTGAACGGACAAGAGGCACGCGTTCAAATCGGTGAGCAGCTTGGGTATTTCGTGACGACCACGACCCAAACGAGTACTCTCCAGAACGTCGAATTCCTGGATGTCGGACTCGTGCTCAACGTCACGCCGATCATCGGTGAAGATGGCCAAGTCCTGATGACGGTCAAGCCGGAGGTATCCAGCGGCACAGTGAACCCCGCCACTGGATTACCCGAAGAGGAAACGACCGAAGTCGAAACAACCGTGCTTCTCGGCGACGGTCAAGGAATGATTATTGGGGGACTGATCCAAGAACAAGATGTCGACACCCAATCGAAAATCCCGCTGCTGGGGGATTTGTGGGCGGTCGGCAAGCTCTTCCAACGTACGAACGTCACTCGTCAACGCAGCGAGATCATCGTCGCACTCACACCACGAGTCGTCCCCTACGATGGTTGCAACCAGGTTCGGGAGCAACTCAATCTCATGCGGGTGAACACGCCTCTTGTCGAAGGACCACTCAAACCGGTTGATCGTCGCGCCTTCGAAGCCGAACTGCCCGACGCGATCGACAACCCACGGTACTGTGACCCAAGTCGAATCCCTGATTTCTTCACGAACCGTCCCGGCGAAAAACCACTAACGCCCAACTACTACTTCCCTACACGGGATGAACGCCAACCCGTGATGCCGCAACCTCTGCCAAGTTTTCCTGCCAGCGAATCAACGGGACAAATTCCGCTGAATCCGTAAATCACGACAGTTTGAATTTTTTTCAAAATCGATCCCAAACGTGAGCTAAGGTTGAGAGACATTTACGTTTCTCACGGGATTCGATTCATGCCGAACCAACTAGAATTGCCGGACGAACTTAGCTTCCTGCTCGAAAAACGAGAGGGGCACGATCGCCGCAAAATGGACCGCCGTCGCAAACGTTCGATCGCCGAACAAAAGGCCAATGCACCGGAACGCGAACGACGAACCGGTCGCGAACGCCGTCGCAAGTCCCGACGAAATCAAGGCTAACTTCGACTGCAGCTCTCACTCCGTGACTTCAAGCCAAGCTCTTTGAATGCCGCTTGAAGTTGCTCACGTGCCGCCCGCGTTTCGGAACCGTTCTGATCTTGAGAAATCGGATATCGTTCTTGCAGATCGGTTTGGAGATCGTAGAGTCGGCCGTCGTTGTAGAGTTTCCATCGAGCCGTCCGAACCCATCGCAGTCCGCTGCTGGTGCCATCAGGTTCGACGCCGCCCGGTTTTGGAAGAACGGCTTCTTCGGCATACGCCCATTGTCGTGGAGATGGCCCGGTCCCTAGCAATCGTGAGGCGAAACTCACGCCGTCGATTTCGCGATCCTGCGGGAGTTTGCCCCCCGAGAGTTCGATGAACGTCGGCAGATAATCACTCATATCGACTAAATCGTCGATGATCTGCCCCGGGCGAATTGTTCCCGGCCAGTTGGCGATCAGCGGCACATTGGTGCCATCGTCGGTCAGCTTCTTTTTGCCACCCGGCACGAGTAGGCCGTTCTGCTTGGACACGACAGACTCGCGAATCAGTTTCTTGCCGTCCGCTCGGATGATGATTTCCGGTGGTGTTCCGTTGTCGGCGGTAAAGACGACAAGGGTCTTCTCCCGCAGCCCAAAAGCATTCAAAGCGACCACCAATCGACCAACATTTCGGTCCATCTCCGCCACCATTTCTGCATAGTTGTCGTATCGTCCAAATGGACCATGCGGGACTGGTGTTTCGAGATCGTCCGTGACTTCGTGACACACCGCCATCGAGTAGTAAGCCAAAAACGGTCGCTCGCGGTTGGTCTTCATGAACTCGATCAGCCCGCGAACGTAGAGATCCGGGCCATAGTGCCCGATAGTATCTTCACGAACTTGGCCATCGTGGTAGATCATGGGTTCGTAGAACCTCGGACCTTCATGCCAACCGAACAAATCAGAGTGCTGAAACCCCAACCGACGTGGATGCAACGGATCGTCCCGCAACAAACAGAGTTGCCATTTTCCTGCGATGTATGTTGCGTAACCGTTCTCCGTCATTCGGTTCGACCAAGTCGTCGATTCCTCGGTCTTGGGGAAATCGCCCCAGGTGACTTGGCCGTGTCGAAACGGATATTTCCCTGTCATCAAGGTCAATCGCGTTGGGTGACACACCGGCATACTAAACCCGTGACGAAACATCATGCCAGTGCGTGCGAGTTCATCGAGATGCGGCGTGGCATAAGATTGCCCGCCGTAACAACCCAGAACTTCCTGTCCAACATCGTCGGCCAGGATGAAAAGAATATTCGGCCGCTCGGCGGAAAATGCGGAGCCACCAAAACAGACCGACACAGCAATTAGCAAGATAAATCGCGTGAGCATAGAAAGCGCATTCTTAAGTCAATTGGTGAGGTTGTGCCCGGCGACGCCGGAGTGAAGACTTCACACAAAAAAAGGAGCCATGCTCGATTGAGCATGGCTCCTAAACTAACGGAGTTCTATCAATAGTTTCAACTGGCGGGTTACTCGCCCGAGTTTTCGCCTTCACCAGCCCCGACGGCTACCGGTTCTTCGGTAGGTTCGTTGGAACCGACGAAGTCGAGTTGCTTTTGCTCGCCAACTTCTTTGACGGTCACGGTGATCAAGTTATCGTCGTCGAATGAACCACGCAGCAACTCTTCACTGAGCGGGTCTTCGATGTAGCGTTCGACACTGCGTCGCAGCGGTCGAGCACCATAGTCGAGTTGTTGACCGCCTTCGTCGCCGCGATCGATCAAGAATTCTTTCGCTTCATCGGTCAGTTCGAGACGCACGCCTCGCTGTTCGGCGAGTCGTTCGCGAACTTTGCTGAGTTCGATTTCCACGATCTCTTTCAGTTCGTCACGGGTCAGTTTACGGAACACAACGACTTCGTCCAAACGCCCCAGGAACTCGGGACGGAAAGCATTTTGCAACTCGTGCATCACGCCTTCTTTCATTTTGCCGTAGGAAGAATCCTGATCGGCTTTCTGGAACCCGAATGCCGTTCCGTGTGCAGTCGCGGACGAACCCACGTTGGTGGTCATGATCAACACGACGTTCTTGAAGTCCACCTTACGACCGAAACTGTCGGTCAAATGCCCTTCTTCCATGATTTGAAGAAGCATGTTGTAAACTTCGTGGTGAGCTTTCTCGATTTCGTCGAGCAAGACCACCGCATAAGGACGCCGACGGATTTTCTCCGTGAGCTGCCCACCTTCTTCGTAGCCCACGTATCCGGGAGGTGCCCCGATCAGTCGGCTGACGTTGTGCTTCTCTTGGTATTCACTCATGTCGATTTGGATGAGGGCCTCTTCCTCACCGAACATGAATTCCGCCAGCGTTTTCGCGAGCAACGTTTTCCCGACCCCGGTTGGACCGGAGAACAAGAACGCACCCGTGGGCCGTTTGGGATCTTTCAGACCCGACCGTGCTCGCCGGACCGCTTTCGCCACCTGAGTGATGGCTTCGTCTTGGCTAATCACGCGTTTGTGGAGTTCTTTCTCCATTTGGAGCAGCCGAACGGTGTCTTCGCTGGAGAGTCGCATCAGTGGGATGCCGGTCATTCGGGCAACCACTTCGGCGACGACTTCCGCATCGACCACGCCATCGGTTTCTTTGCTCTTTTCCCGCCAATCGCGAGTGAGCTTTTCTTTCTTCTTCTTCAGTTTGTCGGCTTGATCCCGAAGCGACGCGGCCTTCTCGAAATCTTGATTGGCAACCGCTTCTTCTTTGGATTGGTTCAGCCGTTCGATGTCTTCATCGAGTTCCTTCAAATCGGGAGGCCGCACCATGCTCTTGAGCCGAATGCGGGCACCGGCTTCGTCGATGACGTCAATCGCCTTGTCCGGCAAACACCGAGCGGTAATGTACCGCGTCGAAAGTTCGACAGCTTTCTCCAAAGCATCGTCGGTGATCTGCACTCGGTGGTGTGCTTCATACCGATCCCGCAAGCCTTTGAGAATCTGCACAGTTTGATCAGCGGACGGTGGCTCGACAACGACATTTTGGAAACGTCGCTCGAGAGCACTGTCTTTCTCGATGTATTTACGATACTCGTCGAGTGTGGTCGCACCGATGCACTGCAACTCCCCCCGAGACAATGCCGGCTTGAGCACGTTGGAAGCGTCGATTGCCCCTTCCGCACCACCAGCACCAACCAAGGTGTGCAATTCGTCGATGAACAGAATCACGTTCTTCGCCCGACGAACTTCGTTCATCACGGCTTTGATGCGTTCTTCAAATTGGCCACGGTATTTTGTACCGGCGACCATCATGGCGAGGTCAAGCACAACGATTCGGCGATCGCGGAGCAAGTCCGGAACTTCGCCGTTAACGACCATCTGAGCGAAGCCTTCGACGATGGCGGTCTTCCCGACACCGGCTTCCCCGAGCAACACGGGGTTGTTCTTCTGACGACGGCAGAGAATCTGAATGACTCGCTCGATCTCATCCGACCGACCGATGACGGGGTCGAGTTTCGTTTGCCGAGCCAGTTCGGTCAGGTCACGGCCGAAACTATCGAGAGCTGGGGTCTTGCTCTTGCTGCTCTTACCGGACGAACTGGAACCGGCCCGCTCGCTGACACCTTCGCCACCTTCATTATGGCCGAGCAGGTTTAGCACTTCGTCGCGAACATCTTCAAGCTTAAGTCCAAGATTCATCAGGACTTGTGCCGCAACGCCTTCTTGCTCTCGCAACAGGCCGAGCAGCAAATGCTCGGTGCCGACGTAGTTGTGATTCAGATTGCGAGCTTCTTCCATCGCATATTCGATGACTTTCTTCGCTCGCGGAGTTTGTGGCAATTTGCCCATCGTGACCATATCCGGCCCCGATTGGACAATTTTTTCCACTTCCAGACGGATTTTCCGTAGATCGACGTCCAAATTTTTCAGTACATTGGCGGCAACCCCGGAGCCCTCTTTCACAAGCCCCAGCAGGATGTGCTCAGTACCGATATATTCATGGTTGAACCGTTGGGCCTCCTGATTGGCCAACTGCATGACCTTCCGCGCCCGGTCCGTAAATCGTTCATACATTGAATTTCTCCCTCATAATCCCCCCAACCGCGTGGCATCGGTCGTCATGGAAATAAAACCGACATCGTGAAACCGCCGCTGCATCCTCCATGAGCGTCTCTCCGAATTCCAAATTGATTGACGGGGTGATCTGTCGTTCGATTGGGAACTCGAATTCATGGACAACATACCATCTTTATTCATACGCCACGAAGAACGACCTCGTGGGAAGTTTTTCGGTTTCCCGACCAACTTCGTGATTGACTCCCCGCCTTCGTCAGATTGGAACTGTTTGGAAAAGATGACGGGGTTGCTAATTTCTACTGAAGAATTGTGTGAAACCGGGTAGACAACAAAAACTGTAAAAAGTAGTCACCTGATCGCTAATCGTGCTGAATTTTAGTCGTCCACCGGGAATGTGGCAAGATACTCCTATAGTGAGAGAGACACCCCCAGTCTGGAATTTGAGGAATCGGAGCGGATTTTGTGAGAATCTCTTGGACAGCCGGTGCACTGCGAGCCTTCGAGCGGGCTCGGGAATCGTCGGCTTCGCGAAATCATGACACCATCGAACCCACCGACTTACTCTGGGCATTATGGTGTGAAGAGACCCGCGCAGCGGAAATCCTGGGACAATGGGCGATCGAGAAACAGCAGATTCGCGACATTTGTGGAATCGAAACCGAATGCGTCCCTTCGCTAGAAGATGCCCGTGGAGATTTTCCGCCCCCCAGTTCTGACCTGCTTGCGGTTCGGCAGGCGGCATCGGAGTTGCTTGCCAAGGTTGGTGGCTCGACGGAGATCGGCACCGAGTTTTTGCTGTGGGGTCTTTTCGAGGTGGACTCAACGGTCTCGACAGCCCTGCGAGATTGGGGAATCACGGCCGCGGAACTAACGAAGTCTATTTGCCGTAGCTCGGGAATCACCACCGAACCGATCGCCGTCGATTTTGAACTCGAATCCGCTTCGGTCGAAGAATCGGAACCGACACCTCTCATCACAAAGGAGACCGATGACGGAATCGAACGTCTACTCGATGCCGCCGCGAATCGGGCTCGCGAAGGATTGCGTGTCGTCGAGGACGCTGTTCGATTCCTGTTCAACGATCGTTCCCTAACCGAACGATTGAAGGCGTGGCGTCACGATTTGCGAACAGCGTGCGGCGAATTGGATTCGGATCGCATGCTGGCATCACGCAATACCACAGGCGATGTCGGCACAACTGTGCAAACAACTGCCGAATTCCACCGCCAATCGGTCCGCGACATTGTCACCGCGAACTTCAAACGCACGCAGGAAGCATTGCGATCGCTTGAAGAGTTCGGCAAACTGCGATCCGCGAAGCTCGGTCATCAATTCGAGCAATTGCGGTATCGACTCTACACGTTGGAGAAGGATGTGCTGCAAACGGTCCCGCTAACTTCCGGCAGCGTTCCCAACCGGCTTCGGGATCGGCACCTCTATGTCTTGCTCACCGAAGCGGCTTGCCAACCGCATTCGTGGGAGGAGGTCATTGAAGCCCTTTCGCAAAGTGATCTTGCTCGGCAGACGATTGTGCAAATTCGGGAAAAGTCGATGTCCGATCGCGATCTCCTGGACTATGCCCGCCGTGTTCGTCAGTTGACCCAGGAGCGGGACATGCTGCTGATCATGAATGACCGACCGGATTTGGCCGTGCTGTGTGATGCCGACGGTGTGCATGTCGGACAGGAAGAACTGAGTGTGCAAGAGACGCGACGAATTCTTGGCCCGAACCGCTTGGTAGGCGTCTCCACGCACACGATTGAACAAGCTCGGATCGCAGTCAACGACGGTGCCGACTACATCGGTGTTGGACCTGTATTCACATCGAAGACCAAAAGCTTCTCGGCATTTGCGGGGTTGGAGTTTGTTCGTCAGGTCACCGCCGAGATCAACATTCCCTGGTATCCCATTGGTGGCATCGGTCTGGACAACATTGGGGCCGTGATCGAGGCGGGAGCCCGGAGCGTCGCGGTTTGCAACGGAATTTGCGGCGTGAACGATCCCGCGGAAACCGCCACACAGATCCTTCATCAATTGACGCAAACCGAATCGGAGTAGCTTGCCGTGATTTCAATTGCCTCCGCAAACGGATTGGAAGCCACGAAGTTGGCCTACGAACGGATGCAACATGGTGTGGACCCGTTGGATGCCGTGGTCGCAGGGGTTTCGTTGGTCGAAGATGACCCGAACGACACCAGTGTGGGTTATGGCGGGATTCCGAATGAAGGGGGCGAAGTTGAACTCGATGCCGCCGTGATGCACGGCCCAACTCAGCGAGCCGGAGCGGTCGCAGCGATGAAGAACATTCGCTACGCCAGCGCGGTTGCGAAGTTGGTCATGGAGCACAGCGATCATGTGTTGATTGCCGGCGACGGTGCTTTGCAGTTTGCGAAAGCATTTGGTTTCGAGGAAGAAAACCTTCTCACCGAACGAGCCCGTAAGATTTGGCTGTACTGGAAACAGACACTTTCACCACGAGGAGATTGGCTGCCACCGGCGATCGAAGATGTTGACCCGGAAGTGGCCAAATTCTTTCGCCTGGAACAACGTCGCACACCGGAGGAACAAGCCCTCGCCGCCACCGAACAACCTTGGTCCCGACCAACCGGAACTATTCATTGCTCCGCGATGAACTCCGATGGCGATATTTCTTGCACCACGAGCACAAGCGGATTGGCGTTTAAACTTCCCGGACGTGTCGGAGACAGCCCCATTCCGGGTGCCGGTTTGTTCTGTGATAACGCGGTCGGTTCTTGCGGCAGCACCGGTCGTGGTGAAGCCAATCTGATCCACGCCTCAAGTGCTACCGCAGTCGAATTGATGCGAGCAGGCCAATCTCCCAAAGAAGCTGGATTGGAACTCCTGCAACGCATCTCCGATCGAACCGAATCCCGACTCCGTGACAAATCCGGGCGGCCGAATTTCGGGCTTAAACTCTATCTGCTCGCGAAGAACGGCGACCATGGGGGAGTGTCGCTTTGGGGGCCAGCAACGTACGCGGTCACGGATGCCAACGGCACGCGATTGGAACCCTGCGTCTCACTCTATGATCGAGACCAGAAATCCTAAGTCGTGGTGCGATTGGCATTCCGTGGTTGAGCAGATTTCTATTTCGAGTTCCGAAGCGACTTCAAATATCGCTGTGTCGGGAATTTGGCCTGCGTGTACTCACCGCCGCGTTCGTCGCGAAGTTCGTCACATCGCTTCCGCATTTGTTCGAGAATTTCCTTCGACTTGGGATCGCCGACCAGATTGATTCGCTGTTCGGGATCGGTTTTCAAGTCGTGCAAGAATTCTCCCTCGGGCAAGTGTTGGAAGTACCGGGCGTAGACATAACGGTCTCCGCGGACGCCCTCCCACTTGGGAATTTCCGCCCGATCCATCAAGTGTTCGCAGAAGAAGTCGGTTCGCCAATCCGATGGTGATTGGCCTTGAACAATCGGCTTGAGACTACGGCCTTGGTATCGGTCTGGAATCTTGCCGATTGCGTAATCGAGAATCGTAGCCGGTACATCGACGTTCAAAGCCATCTGATCGGCAACACGAGCCTGTGGTTTTTGACGGAAGTCAGCAACGACCAGCGGCACACGGAGCGACTCTTCATAATGACTCCACTTGCCTGCAAACCCACGTGAGCCCTTGTAGTAACCATTGTCTCCCATGAACA
Source organism: Thalassoroseus pseudoceratinae (assembly GCF_011634775.1). NCBI lineage: Bacteria > Pseudomonadati > Planctomycetota > Planctomycetia > Planctomycetales > Planctomycetaceae > Thalassoroseus > Thalassoroseus pseudoceratinae. The sequence continues at coordinate 645,274 of NZ_JAALXT010000002.1, read as the reverse complement.
CGACGACGGTGTTCTCCATCCGTCCCAATTCGTCAAGTGCCGCCAACACACGACCAATGTTGCGATCTAAACCTGTAATCATCCGGTAATAGGCTTTGACGTTCTTCTGATACTTCTCGGGCGTGTCCCATCGCCAGTAAAACCGATCACGATTCATCGAAGTCTGAAGGAATTTCGGCAACTGTTTATGAAAATCCATTTCGATGAGTGGTGGCGGAATCGTGACATCTTCATACAGGCCGTCTTCAGTGGGCGGCCACGGGTAATGATCTTTCTTGTCACTATCCTCCGCGTGCGAGGCATTGAAACTGACCGACAAGCAAAACGATTGATCCGCATCGCATGACCGAAGGAACTCGATTGCTTTGTCTCCGGTGAGGTCCGTCAGATGGCGGGTACTTCCGTCGGCTTGTTTCTTGAAATACGGATTGCGATTCAACGAGACAAACGAATCAAACATTTGCTTAGGCGCACTGCGGGGAACTCCCACACCAAATTTGCCCACAAAACCCGTGCGATAACCGGATTGCTTCAATCGAGCCGGATAACTGTCGGCGATCAATTCCTCGGCGATCGGTGGCGTTCCGAATGTGTATTTGTGACTGCGTTCCCACAACCCTGTGAACAACGTCGCGCGACTCGCAGCGCAGATACTCGTCGTGACAAACGCATTCCGGAACCGCGTGCCGCGACCGGCAAGTGCGTCGATGTTCGGAGTCTTCAAAATCGGATGCCCGGCACACGAGAGAAAGTCCGCCCGTTGGTCATCGGAGAGAAAGAAGATCACATTCGGACGCTCAGCCGCTGCAATCGGAATCCGATCCATGCTGAGAGAACACAGAAGTACCAGCAAACCAAGTCGACTTATCATAGGAACGCTCATTGAGAAAACAGAAAGTCCAATTCCTTCCAACCGTCAGCGGAAACCACACCGCCACCGAAATTCGCCAAGCACATGGGAACGCTCATCGAGACGGCGTCACCGAGAATAACATCTGAGTGGAGCCGTCACCAACCGATGAGAGTTACCTGACGCAAACGTCAATTTGGTTGACGTGGTGAAACGGGAAGACGTGCTGCGATATACGGATTCGTCTGTTCCGCATAAACATGGGCAAGTTGTGTCGAGTTCACGGATCATTCTGGCGATAACTATTATTAGGGATGACCGGGTTGTAGGAATTCGGTTGTCAATAGGCTGCTCCACTGCGGAGGATGAATTGATGAAAGCCAATAAACGGCTGTTCGCGTGGATCGTTGGCATCTGGGCGTTGAGCTCTTCTGCTGCCAGTCAGGCACAGGATTTCGCATTGCTCTGGGACCGAACTCCAGCGGCGGAAGACATTTACGTTGAGCTGGACGCCTTGTTTCTCGCACGAGACGAGACCAACGGTACAACCATTGCAGCTCTGAACAGTCGCGGACAGGTCGGACGACCGGACGTGCTGGTGTCCGAGGAAGTGCATTTCGATCTTGAAAGCGGCTTTCGCATCGCTGCGGGTGCTGCCCTGTCTGAGCGGCAATCACTCGAAGCAGTCTATTTCGGCATCAATGACTGGACGGGCGACCGAGCCAGTGTGACGCGGCCGATCAATTCGGGATTGCGGATCACGGCGGCGTCGTTAGCCATCCAGAACTTCGCGACACGCGTGTCGGCCAGTGGCGAATCGGAATTACACAATGGAGAATTGAATCTCCGACATCGTCTGCGGGATTGCTCCTGTACGTTGCAAACCACGTTAATCACCGGTTTCCGCTTCATTCACTTCGGTGATCAGTTCGACGTGTTTGCTCTCGCTCCGCAACCGGGGCCGGCAATCGCCACGGAGCAGAACACCGTCGAGACCGACAACTACAACATCGGCCTCCAACTCGGTGGTGTGCTGGACTGGCATGTGAAGAACTTCACGCTGTCCGCAACTGTCAAAGGCTTGATGTACGCGAACGCTTACGACTCCGTCGCAACGAACACTCTCAACGATCCGAATGGGTTTTTCCGTCCGGGCCAAACGAGTCGGGTCACACAGAACGACGACGGCGATGTGGAATTCGGCGTCGGAGCCGACTTGGGAATTCAAGGTTCCTATTGGTTGACCGAACAACTTTCCGTGCGAGCAGGTTATCACCTGATTGTTCTGGGAAGTCAGGCGATGGGTTCCCAACAACTGCCTGGCACCGCAGTCGCTCCCGCATTAGGAGCAAACACCCCGAACCGGCTGAGTGAAACAACCGATGCGTTGTTCCATGGTCCTTCATTCGGCGTGGTCTACGCTTGGTAATTTGCCGCTAAAGTACAAGCGTACCGACAACCAGAAAACGCAATGCGATGCATCCGTCAACCTAGGGTTGGCATTGTGATGTCATCGCATTCTTTGCATGATGCCGCCTGATTCCTTACGACACACCTTGTGAAACCGTTTGATTCAGGATCGCGCCCCATGAACGACGACGAGAGCATTCCCAGACCATCCGAGCTGCCCAGTCCAGCTTCGCCGGCCTGGAAGACGGACATCTTAGCGTCCGTCGTGGTTTTTCTAGTCGCATTGCCATTGTGCATGGGCATCGCAATTGCCTCGGGTGTCCCGGTCGCTGCGGGTTTGGTCACGGGAATCGTGGGTGGCATCGTCGTTGGGATGCTCGCCGGAGCACCGTTGCAGGTCAGCGGTCCCGCGGCGGGATTGACGGTCATTGTTTACGACCTTGTTCAAAAGCACGGTCTGGAAACGCTGGGAATCGTCGTTCTGCTCGCCGGTGGATTGCAACTGTTGGCCGGTGTTTTGCGACTTGGACAATGGTTTCGAGCGGTCGCGCCCGCTGTGATCAAAGGCATGTTGGCCGGAATTGGCGTCTTGATCTTCGCCAGTCAATTCCACGTGATGGTCGATGATTCTCCCAAAGGCAGCGGACTGCAGAATCTCATGGCAATTCCACAAGCGATTGCAAAAGGATTGCCGTGGCCGACTCTGCATCCGCGTGAAGAACGAGTCTTCCGGACGCAACACTTGAAAGAACTGGGGATCTTGCATGCTGAGCAGGTGGACCTTCATGAAGCCGTCGGTGAAGTCGTTCCGGAGTTGGCGTTCACACAGATCGAAAACGGGAACATCGATCCCGCTCAGTTGAAGATCACGGAAGCTGGATTCAAAGAGTTGATCCCTAGACAGCAGGCGATCAATGAGAAACTCGATCGGCTTTCACAGGAACTTGATGAGTGGGAAGTCACGCACGGCACAGACCAAAAAGCCACCCGCGTTCACAAAGCCGTCGTCGCGGCACAAGAAGCCAATGATGCCGCCTTAGCAGACTTGCAGAAGAATCGGGTCCTCAATGTGCGAGGTTCGCAGCAAGCCGCCGACGATACGATTTTACAACTTGAGCAAAGCGTGACGAATCACGATTGGGCCGCGAAAATTGGCGTTCTGACGATCTTGATTATCATCGTGTGGAACATGATCGCGAGCAAAAGCGCCCGTCTCAAACTTGTGCCGGGTCCGTTGCTGGCCATCAGTATTGTCACAGCAGTGGCGGCTTGGCTGCAATTGCCAGTACTTTACGTCGAAATTCCCGATCAACTGTTGGAATCCCTGCATATCCCGTCTGGGACGGTTTTTCAGAACACGGACATCTCAGCGATCTTCACCGCTGCCATGGTCATCGCATTGGTCGCCAGTGCCGAAACCCTCTTGTGTGCAGTCGCGGTCGATCAAATGGTGGTCGGGGTGCGAACTGATTACAACAAGGAATTGCGGGCACAAGGTGTGGGCAACATGGTCTGCGGGTTGTTCGGTGCACTGCCGATGACCGGCGTAATCGTACGATCTGCAGCCAACGTACAGGCGGGGGGACGCACAAGGTGGTCCGCTGTGCTGCACGGTGTTTGGTTGCTTGTCTTCATCGTCGGATTGGCATTTGTTCTTCGCTTGATCCCGACTGCGGCGTTGGCGGGGATGCTGGTTCACATCGGCTATAAACTCGTGAACCCAGGAGGCATCAAGAAACTCGCTGAGTACGGAAAAGGCGAAGTCCTGATTTATTTTGCGACGCTCGTGACAATCGTCTGCTTCGATCTCCTCAGCGGTGTGATCGTGGGAATTGTGATCTCAGCCATCAAGTTGCTTTTGAATTTCTCGCGATTGGAAACTGATCTCAATCTTGAGTCTGAAACCTACGCCGTCCTCACGTTGAGTGGCGCCGCCACTTTTTTACGGTTACCGACATTCGCGCGAGAGTTGGAACGAGTGCCCAATGGGGCAGAACTTCACGTGCAATTTGAACGGCTGACTTTCATTGATCATGCATGTCTCGAGTTAATGCAAAACTGGGCGAAACAACACGAGACCACCGGTGGATCCATTCAGATCGACTGGGACCAACTCTACGCCCGCTACACACGTCAGTCCGAGTCCTCAGTCCAGACGGTGCAGCATTGATCGGCGATTCCAATCAACATGCGGCCGATGAATTCCGTTTGCAGTCGAACAGGAGACAACGCAAATGAGCAAAATGATTCATTTGCGAATCGGTCCAGTGATCGAACGCGCCGAGAGCCTGGTGGATCGGGTGCAACAGGAACTCCCGACGCACGCCGGATTGAGTGGTGTTGCCATCGGAGTTCGAGACGCCGCTCGGGAAGCCGAACACGTGGCTCGGCAAATTCGGAAACCGTGGGGGTTGCACCGTCTCCCCGTCATTTTCTTGGCGCTCACACTTCTGTTTTTCAGCTTGTGGCTGTATTTCCGGTTCTTTCACGTCTCGACACTGAAAATCGCGTTGCCGGTTCGTGATGCCGTGGCGTTGCACGATCGTGTCGCAGGTGGCGGACGCGTCAAGTTTAGTCAAGTCGATGTGCTCGGTTCGCGGGAAAGCGTTGCGAAGCTCGAATCCGGTGAAGCCGATGTTGCATTTGTGCAAGGCGGCATTTCGATCCCTCGCGATCTGCCTCGCTTGAGTATCCCCAATACGGAAACCCTGTTGTTCTTCCTACGGGACGGGATTGAGAGCACGCAAGATGTCCGGAAGATTCTGACATCCTTTCCCGACCAAGGCAGCCATACGGTGGCTCGTGATATCGTTGCGTTGTGGGGAACATCCGATCGTGTGGAGTACAACCATCAATGGCGTGAGATGACTCGCAATCCCGAGTTCAATATACCGAACGACATCGACGCAGCGTTGGTTGTCAAGGATCTCACAAGCGACGAAACGCTTGCGGGCATCCGACGCATCCGTCAAGCGGGGTTTCGATTGGCTTCGACGGAACTTGGGGCTCGGTTCGCTCGATTAAACTACATCACGCCGCGTGAGATTCCCGCCGGTTACCTGTTGGCTAGCCCTTCGACACCCACCGAACCTGTTGAGTGCTTTACAGTCTCCGCATTCTTGGTGGCCCGAGCGGATCTCACACCGCGTCTCTTTGCGGAAGCCGCGAAACTGCTCGATACCAACCCGAATACGCTTACTGATTTTGGTTTCGAGCCGACCGTTCGGGAGTCGATTGGGATGTTTGAAGGGATCGAAGCATTTCTCAGCATTCTGGTTTACATCGGACTTGCATTCCTGGCGCTCATGGGGTTGGAGGTCACAACGTATCGCCGCCGGTTCAATGAACTCAACACGCTCATTAGTTTGATCAGTATGCATCAGAGCAACAAAGACGTTCTCGGCGTGCAAGATGCAGAACGACGTCGCGAATTCCTGTTGTATCTCGGATTGTGCAGCGACTTACTCGGCCTCATTAGTGTGATCACCGGCTACTATTCGCAAGAAAACCCCTCACTGCTTTACAACAAATTGCTTGAAATCATTCATCATCGCAGCAGTGGTTTGAAGCTCAATATCCAATTGAAGATTCTGCACGCGGGGCTCTCGACGGAATCGCTTGGTGGTCAATAAGCGGGCGATTGATTGGGACGATCGAGCAAGCCACTCATTTCCGATACACATTCGAGCGCCCGCTCGATCGTCGTTTGCAGCCGTGTCGGATCGTTGCCGTACCCCAACCGCCGCGAAAGAAAAATAAATTCTTCGCTGTCTGTCGATGGAACGGTGAGGTCCTTGGCATTCCCACGAACAACCCGAAGCGCATCGATCAAACGTCTCAAAAAGATATAGGCGTCTCGGAGTTCTTCGTAGTCAATCGATGATAAGTAGCCAAGCTCATGCAGCGACTCCATCGCTTGGAGAGTGTTTGGTGTATGTAGCGATGGATTGTTCTTGCTGTACGTCATTTGAAGACCTTGCACGAGGTATTCGCAGTCGACCAATCCCCCATGACTCAGTTTGGCATGCACGGTGTCGGCTTTGACAAGTTGCATGACCTGACGCTCCCGCATGGCTCGCATGGCGGCACGATCGAATGCACTGCCGGTATAGATGATCGAGTCTCGCAAGGCCACGAGTTCCGCTCCGAAATCCGCATCTCCGGCGATCGGTCGGAAGCGAACCAACGACTGACGTTCATAAGGCCAAGCATCGCCATCCGGTCCGAAGTACGTCTCGAACATCTCTCGGGGAACCGCCAACCGACCGGCTCGACCATACGGACGCAACCGCAAATCAATCTGAAAACTTCCTTCCTGCCGCGCCGTGATGGCCTTCCGAAACGCTCCAGCCAACTCGACGTAGTAGTCCGAAACCGAGATGGAATTGTCTGTCCGATCGGTCCGACCTTCGCCTTCGTAGAGAAACATCAATTCGATGTCCGACGCATAACCGAGTTCACGTCCGCCAAACTTCCCCAAAGCCGCAATACACAACCCGCACTCCTCTCCGTTCGGCAATCGCGGCGTTCCGTATTTTTCGCGAAGTTCGCTGTCGCAAATCCGGTATGCGTTCTGCACAACGAGTTCCGCCAGGACAGAAAGTTCTTCGGAGAATTCGCCAAACTCCGAGATGTGCCCGAGGATGTGTCGCATGTCGATGCGAAACATTTCCCGGTCTTTGAAGTCGTTGAGGACTTTGCGTTTGACGCGTCGATCAGTGACGTTTTGCAGTAACTCGTCGAGTTCGCTTCGCAACTCTTCCGGACGTTTCCGTCGAGCAAGTGATTCGACATCGCGAATGATCGGGAACAGGTTCTCGTGTTGAACCCGCAGAAAATCTTCCCACAGGAAATCGCTGGCTCCCATTACCTTTGCGAACGCATTGAGAACTTTCGGTTGGTGCAGCGAGCCCAGTTCCTCCAGCCAATTGTCTCGCTGACGGGCTTCGTCGAGAAAAGCGCGAAAGTGAACCAGAGCGGCTTCCGGGTTCGGCGATCGGGGCAACAGATGCGTGAAGTGTTTGATCAACACCACTGTTGTTCGCAGTTCCTGAATTCGTACGGGGTCGGTGACTTTCAAGCCGTTGGTATCGGTCACATAAAGCGTGTCGAACACTTGGTGCCCGACCGAACTCACGATGACCCGCGACATGTCGATTCCCGCGGTGGTCAATGCATTGGAAAGTTCATAGAGAAACCCCGGCGTGTCCTCACCTCGAATGTGAAGTACGGTGTGTTGATCGGAACTGTCTGCGTCGATTTCGATCTGAACGGGAAGTAACGCGCTGGCGGGTTCGGATGACGTTTTGAATACGCTCGCGACACGTTTCGCCAGACGCCCTTGCGCTTTGCTGCTTCCGCCTTCGCGAACCTCCAGCATCATCTCCGCTAACTCATTCCGATAACGTGTCCACAGATCGAGCGGCGTTTTTTCGGGCGGACGGACGCGGAAGACATTCACGAACTTTCGGTGCAACGTTTCTCCGGAGTGCCCCGCTTCCCAACCACGTTCGCCGTCGAGCATTTGCCGATCGGGCATTTGCTCCTCAGTGAAGACGTGCCCACTTTCGATATCGAATCCATAAACGAACATCAGTCCGCAGATCAGCGACAAATCACCGGGTAAGTCGTACCCAATGATTGTGACCAACCAGCGTGACGGGGTTTCCTCGTTGGAATCGACTTCGACAACATTGTCGCTCGAAAGCCGTCGCATCAGGACGGCATGTCGGACAATGGCAAGCTCGCTGAAGGTGTTGGTATAAGACCGATCCATATGTGCGAGATGATCCGGCAGGCGTTCGGAGTCGGCTACGGTTTCCGAAGTTGTTTCGTCGATTTGGTCAATGTATTTCTCGAAGATGCGGCGAATGGAGGCGCATTGCCGTTCGTAGTGATGCAAGAACTCCTGACTGTTCGGGTAATCCAATCGACGTGCCAACCACGCTCGTCCGCGTTCGTCGCTGGGAAGTGTATGGGTTTGCTTGTAATGCAGTAGTTGCAAGGCGTGTTCGACCGTCCGCAAAAATGTGTAGCCGGTGGAGAGTAGTCGATATTCATTCGCTTGGATCAACCCCGCGTCCGCAAGTCGGGCGATGCCATCGAGTGTGTTGAAACTCAGCACCTGCGGGTATTTGGCCCCGTGAGCCAGTTGCAAAAACTGTGTGGTGAATTCGACATCGCGGATCGATCCCGTGCCGCTTTTGACTTCCCCCCACTCGCGTCCCTGTTTCTTTAGACCGTCTTCGATGCGGACTTTCATCTCACGAATCTGTGAGCGGACGGAGTCGATGGATGTTGCGAGGATCAACGATCGTGTTTGCTTGACGAACTTCGCCCCCAATTGCAAGTTCCCCGCAACCGGTCGCGCTTTGAGGAGGGCTTGTTTCTCCCACTGTCGCCCGTCACGTTTGAGATACTGCCAATGAGACTCAATCGTGTTGACCAATGCGCCCGAACGTCCCCACGGACGCAATCGCATATCGACCCGGTACAGGAACCCTTCCCCCGTCGTCTCCGAAAGGGCCTGGATGAGTTTCTGCCCGAGTTGCCAATATTTGGTGGCATCATCGCTGGATAGAAACACCAAATCGATATCGGAACTGTAATTGAGTTCCTCACCGCCAAGCTTTCCAAACGCAATCACGACAAATTCATCGAGCGCAATCCCGGCTTGATCGGCGAACAATGACAGACAACATTGCACGATGGCATCAGCAAGCAGCGAGAGTTGAATCGTCGCAGACTTCAAATCGAACAAACCGAACGAGTCGCACGCTCCGATCCGAAGCAATTCCCAATGTTGAAACCGCCGCAACCCATCGAGTTTTTCTTTGACCGTTGGTAGCGACGCGATCTGCGAGTTCGCTTCTTCGAGGAACTGATCACGACTTTTCATGTCGGCCAATCGCCGATGCTGCGTGAGTTGCTGCAAGTATTCGGGATTTCGCAGCAAAATTTCGGTCAGGAATTGACTGCCCACGAACAGCTTCACCAGGATTTCGACCGCTCGCGGATTCGAGGCCAAGCACTCGAGAATGTCGGGCTGATCGGCCACACTTCGCACGAAGCGTTCGAAGTTGACCAACGATCCGTCCGGCATGACGGCATCCGACAACGCAATCAACAATGCCGGCAACGACGCTGCCAAGGCGTCTCGACTGGTGGGGCTGGTCGGCAAACCTTGAATTCGTTTTAGCGCCTGTTCCGCATCCGCAAAACTGACATTGCTAAGCAATTCTAAGGCTTCCGCATCGTCGAGCGAACCCGGCGTCAATAACAAATGAGCTTTCGTAAACATCCTGTGACCGTTTCCAAGATGGTTGGAGCACTTCGGTGTTTCGTCAATTCGGATTGTCCGACTCGTGGCCGCGATTCCACAAGTCCGAGGGACACAAAAAAAGCGTGTCGATGAAAAGTCTTCGACACGCTTGGAAAATCCACGTTAATTGACTCACTCTGACTGCGATTCCTCTGCGACGACAGGTTCGGCTTCGTCGGATGATTCCTCACCCGGCGCATCTTCCCCGTCGGAGTGTTCGCCTTGGGGTTCTTCGGTGTTTTCAGCGGATTCCCCGTCCTCGGATGTCTCTTCCGTGGGAGGGGGCGGTTCTTCTTTCTTGCGTCTCAAGCGGTCGGCCATTGGCAAGTCATCAAGCGAACGCAGACCGAAGACTTCGAGGAACTGCCGAGTTGTATCGTACAGATACGGACGACCGAGCGTGTCTTCTTCGCCACAAATGCGAACCAAACCCCGTTCCATGAGCTGCTTGATCATCTCCGCCGACTGCACACCGCGAACGGCCTCGACATCGGCCCGTGTGACGGGTTGACGGTAGGCAATGATAGTGAGCGTTTCCATCGCGGGCGGTGAGAGTTTCAGTTCCGATTGTCGCTCGTGTACACGTCGCAGCCAATTGCTGTAAGCCGGTCGCGTGAGAAGTTGGAACCCGCTCGCGACACGTTCGATTCGAAACGACGAACCCGATGTGTCGTAGAGTTCATTGAGTTCGTCTAGCAACCGTTTCGCTTCAGCGGCGTCGGCTAGGGTGGCGACTTGCGTGAGTCGTCGCACGGACAATGCACCGTCGGCAACGAACAACGCCGCTTCGAGTCGACCAAGTTTCTCCGACCGGACTCCGTCACCAGCCCCCGGTTCCGGACGTTGCTTCGTCGGTGACTTGGTTGCTGTTCCCAGCCAATGCGTGCAAGCGTCATCAACGCGATGACGTTGCGACCAGTCACCAGAGCGGTGCCAAGGGGCTGCGTGTGTCGGGTAATCGAACATATCAGGCTATCGATATTGTAGGCTAAGCAAACAGTGCGTAACCTAGCATTTGGATCGGGCGAGGAGTTCGTCGAGGCTGAAAATTGCCTCAGCCGATGGGTCACTGATTTTTCGCGTGCCATTCCTCGACTTGAGCGAGCACACCCCACGCGGCTTCCAGCGGTTGACGCCCGGAGGCTTCAAAGTTCCGGGTGACACGGGGATTGTTCGGCGACGTCCAAACGCAACGCAGGTGAAACAGTCGATCGTTCTGGTCGGGAACAATCTTGTATTTGATGTTCAACTCGCGAAGCCGTTTGTCGGCCGCCATCCAGGTCTTGGGTTTCGAAGCTGAAACCGGATTCGACGGCGTTCGTGACCTGCTTGGAGCTTCGGATTCCCAACCATCGTTGGAGGAGAACTCCGGTTCGCGAGGGCGTGATCGTTGGGGATCGGGCACATTCACCCGACGATCCGGCGTTCCCGGTGGTCCAAAGAGTGTGCGATCGGTCGACGGGCTTTCATCGTTCACGGCCAACTCCCCCATGGAATTCGAGGACGATGGTGGACCGAAGACGGAATCATCGACAGACGGTGATCCCGAGTTTCCATCCGAAGCAGTGTTGGCAGACTCGGCGAGATCGGCGTTCCATTCAAATGGATTGGCGGATCGAGGCGACGCCGGATTGCGACTCGGGCTCTCGTTCGACAGCGGACGAGAATCGGCTAAGTCCTTTGGGAATCCCGATGACGGCTGCTCAGATGCCTCTTGATGTCGGGTAATTGATTCCGACGGCGTGGAGGCTCCGAACGCGGGTGAATCTTCGAAGGGGTTCTCCCAACGGTTTTGCTTCGGTTGATGTGCCGGTGTATTGACCATCAGCGACGTGGGCTCGGAATCGGCATCCGCACGTTCACTCGACGGAGGCGAATTGTCCGCAGGCGGTTCGAAGGAGGGCAAGCTAAGTGGATGCGCCATCGCTACGGGACTCCCATTGGACGGGTTGTCGTTGGACGAGGCCGGAGGCAGCGTGTTCCCCGCCGGTTGAGCGTTGTCGAGTGGGGCGAATAAGTCTTCCGGGGTACGGCGGGCGGTTGCGGAATGACCGGCGCCGGGTTCGGGAAGCTCTGGCGCGAAATCCAGTGTTTCGAGATCAACCGCACCGGCAGCGATGTCCTGCGTCGGCATCGAAACACCAAACGCGGCCAAAAACGGAACCGCCAGAAGTGGCACAAACATGAGCAGGGTTGCCGTCAACCCATTGGCGACTGAATTCATAAGCGGGGACCTCCTTGTCGGACCGCGATGGTATGCGATTGGGATGTCACTCACCTGACATCGACTACTGATTTTCGAAACGGGTCGACCTGTCCCCCCAGTGAATCGTCCCGATGATGGTTCACTCAGGCAGTTTTCATGCCGGAATGGAAAAAATCACGATCATGGCATCAAATGTGCCTTGGACGGCCCAGTGTTGCGGTCTTCGAAGCAGGACAGGAGGAAAATCCTGCTCACCGCGGCCCGATTCTGGTAATCTTTACAATGGAATCGGCAGATATTGCACAACGCAGCCGCAAAAAGGGAGTCGGTCGGTGAACACTTGGAAAAATTTGCGTCGCTCTGCAATTGTTGGTCTATTCGTTCTTGCCGCGACGGCGGTTTGGTTCGGTTGGAGTCATGGAGTCGATCAACTCGATGCCCAAGACAAGTCTCCGATGCTCGTCGTGGATCGCGGTGTGGTTCAGACGGCCGCGACGAAAAGTCCGGTGGAAACGCATCCACTCACGGCTCCCCTCCGACTCGCTAAGCGATCCCGTGTGGCGGTGGAGAACCTCGATGAGTACGCCTGCCGATTTGCCAACCGCGACGAAGTGAAAGGCCGAATCTATCACCATCAGGCAGCCGTCAAATTCCGGGCTCAACCGCACAGTGTGTATATGCGATTCGAAGGCGAACACGTCGGCCGGGAAGTGTTGTACGTGGAAGGGCGACACGACGGCAAACTGCTCGCTCGTGAAAAACGAGGTCTTGCTGCCCTGGTCGGAACCGTGATGCTCAAGCCAGAAAGTTCGCAAGCTCTTTCTGAAAGCCGACAGCCAATTACCAAATTCGGCATGGCCCATGTGCTGCAAGCGGTGATCAAGCAGTGGGAGTCCGAAGCTCGATTCGCCGCCGAGGAAACCGTCTCACAGTATTATCCCAGCGCGAAACTTCAGGAAATGGATTGCCAGGTCATCGAGACCTATCATCCAATCCGCCGCCGTGAATTTCCGTACTACCTGACTCGCTTGTTCATTGATAAAGCGACTCAACTTCCGGTGCGGATCGAGCAGTACGATTTTCCATCCCGTCCGGATGCCACGCCCCCGCTCGTCGAAGAATACACATTCTGGGACATCGTTCCCAACCCCGGTTTCACCGAAGCAGACTTCGACAGTCGTAATCCCAAATACAGTTTCTAGTTGGTCAAACATCGTCACTACAAGGGTTCGTTCGTCCGCAGGACCCTTGTTTCGGCAGGACTTCGGTTTCGCCGTTCCAAGACTTCTCCGTAAGTCTTGCCCGAATTAACCACATAGTGGTCTTTGGTGGCGATGCTCGACACAAATCAGGCCCGAGTTCCCGGGCTCAACCCCACAAAAACCTGCGAAGAACAACGCGAAATCGTGATAAAACAATTCGCCGCTGACCCGCATCGGAGATAATCGTAGGAATCATGGCACCAGCCTTTCCGTCAGCTTGACCCGCTTGCCGCAAGTCAGTATTATCGCCCGACCCGGAGAGATGCCAGAGTGGCCGAATGGGCCGGATTGCTAATCCGGTGTTCGGGTTTACCCGGACCGCGGGTTCGAATCCCGCTCTCTCCGCTTGTTTTTGACTCGAACCCCTGTGAGCCTAACGGCTTACGGGGTTTTTCGTTGCCAGCCGCATCCGGGTCGCCTGGTTTTTCCGAACCCGCAAAGCTGTCTGTTTTCGGCACAGAGCGGCATTGTTCGGCACCCGGTTTGGTCCTACTGGTGGTCTCACGATTGGTAGGCCGGGGAACCGAGTCCGTTGTGCCGGTTGCCGCAAGCGGTCTTGGTGACGTTGGGACCTTCGGAAGCTTGTTGACTGACTGACCCAAATCGGACACCGAGAGCTTCGTGTAGACACTTGCGGTCAACTTTGGGTCCGAATGCCGGGCGAGCCGCTGGGCGTCCTGAAGACTCACACCGGCCCGGCCAAGGTCGGTAATGAACTGCGACCGCAAAGCGTGGAAGTCAAATTGCAGTCCGTCGGCATCAACAAACTGCAATCGGTCGGATTGTTTTCGCCGCTCGTGTTCCGCGTCGTCATGGGCTTCTGCAATCCAAGCAGTTCGAGCCGCTTCCAGATCGCGTCGAAGCATCTTCGAGCAACTGTTGAACCATTTGCCCGGCCAAAGCTTTTCCGCTCGCGCTCCACCAATGGAGACGGTATTTAGTTCGCGGTACGAAAGCCAGTTTGTGATTTCAACCGCAATGTCATCAACCAAGGGGAGGACTGCCCCCCGACGTGCTTTTTCGTCGCCAGCATCAATCCTGACAGTGGCTGGTGTCGAATTCAGATCGAGATGCCCACAAGTCAAGCTGGCGAGTTCCTGAGCCCGTAAGCCGGTGCGTCCAGCCATCAGATACAACATCGCCCGATCGTCACCGGACAAGCCACGATGAACTTGCTGACTGTTTCTGGCGGCTTGAATCAGTCGTCCGAAGTCTTCCAGCGACAACGCCCGGCGGACAAGTTTGCGATCGGTTTCGACGTTGCCGCCTTCCAGATGGGCGAACACGTTCAATTGCATTCGGTTGTTCGCCACCATCCACTTAGCGAACGCCTTGGCACAACGAAGGTAATCATTCGAGGTTCGAACAGAGAGATTGCCGTCGGTCCGTTGCTCTTTCAGCCAGCTATACAGTTTGTCCGCGGACAATTCGGAAGGAAACACGAACTTGCAGCCGTCGAACGCCTTTCGCAACCGCGATGCGGTCAGCTTCACGTGATCACTTGTATTGTCCTTGGCGTTGAGGTATCGCCGGAATTCGTCGATGTGAGCCGACAACGGCTTCGCTTCCGCCACGGCCCGCGGATCGAGCATCCCCCATTTGGCGAGTTTCGATTTCAGATTACCGTCGATCGTTTGCAGCCAGCCCGATATCTCAGCGTCCGGCGGTTGGTGCATCGCGACGAACTGAGCCAGGCGTTCGAGCTTACGCCCGAGTTCCTGCGACAGTGCTTTATCGGTGAAGCCTGACACCTTGCGAAACGCTCCGCTGTGGTCGCGGAACTTGACGGACCAGTTCGAGTACTTTTTCGTTTTGCCGCCGCTTTTGTATGTCTGCTTGAAAACGCTCGCCATTTGTTACCCCCGGAAAAGTCATTGCTACCTAATCTTGACCCACGCCACAACCTTGAACCGCCGCAGTCCCCACGGGCTGCTTGCGATATTCACCCCCAACGCTATGGATGAGCTTGTCGGCCGTTCGTTTGGCCGCACTCAGTATTAGCCACGCGGCACCTCCACACGTGCGAACCCCAAACCGGCTTCACGACCCGCTTGACCGGACTTTTTCCGAAACCGATTCTGGCTCGGCCCCTTTTTCCAGAACCTCGCGGCAATGGGTACACCGCAGGGAAAAAGCCCGCAGTAATAATTTCAACGCTGACCGGAGCCGCTGGATGACCGATACATTGCTGTCGCTGCCCGACAAGCGGATTTCAAAGACTCGTCGCTTACTCATTCTTTCAAATCCTGAAGAAACAATCCGAGCGATTCTAACGCGGACACGCGGTTGAAAAGAGCTGCTCGGACCTTGTCGAGCGATTCGGCCACGCTGTTTTCAGTTTTGCCCCTGGCCGACGGAGTTGTCGATCGATTGGGCGAGATACGCACAGCCGTTCATAATTGCGACGGCGATCGCGTGTTGACCATCCTCGGGCAATGCTGCGATGTCTTGCTGCAGGCGGCCGGTGTACCACGGGTGATTGAATTCGAAATTGGGTTCAGTCATTGAAAAAGTCCCTTCTTGCCAATCGTTCTGCTTCGTCAGGAGATAGCCCACCGTCGACGACCATAATGGCGATCCGTTCCGCCAAGTCTTCTTCCACATCGGGGGTGAGTAGTTCCACAATTGCGGGCTTGTTATCTAGCAATTCGATTGCGACTGCCTCGGCTGACTTTGGCCCTTGTACGACCAACCGCTCGCCCTCGACACCCACAGTTAGTCCTACACGCATGGCTTTGGCCAGTAATGTTACCGCTCCCATCTCACGGCCTCCGCTGCAGGTGATGCGGGTGATTGCAGGGGATGTTTCGCCCCATTACTGATATGGATTCCGTTGTCACGCCTTATGCCTTGTGTATTGTGGGGGTTTTCATCACCTTCAATGCCCTTCATCACCTGCGTTTTCTGTGGCTCCGCAGGTGATTGCGGGTGAACATTCTCTTGGGTCTCGACCAATCGCCAGACTGCCGTCTTCTGACGGTCGGTTTCACAGTCGAGGCAACAACCGTTAACGATTCGCCGCCGAACGCCCCGAAGTCGATAACCGAGAACTCGCGGTGTAGGTAATCCACCAGACTTCCCAGGTGCGAATTCACAGATAGCATCGTGTAGCCGTTCCAGGTCGACTGGCAATTTGAATTTTGGCTCCCAAAAAGATGGATCGAGTTTGCGTAGTAGCTCTGCCAACCGCACACCGTCCGCAGGGATGTGGTGTTTAGCCTCG
The DNA here is from genome assembly GCF_011634775.1 of Thalassoroseus pseudoceratinae. NCBI lineage: Bacteria > Pseudomonadati > Planctomycetota > Planctomycetia > Planctomycetales > Planctomycetaceae > Thalassoroseus > Thalassoroseus pseudoceratinae. Next base: position 629,002 of record NZ_JAALXT010000002.1, on the reverse strand, counting down.
CTCCATGCTTCCAAGAGTTCCCGCAAGGCCATCACTTCGGTATCAACGGATTCGGAAAGTTCTTGCCGAGTTTTGCCGGGATCGGTCAAACCAACCCACACGACTGCATTGCGGACGGTTTCTGACCAACCCTCAAATGATCCCCACGGCGGAAGCTTCATGTCTGGCTTGCCAGCAACTTGATACGCCCGCAGAATCGTGAGTGCCGCGGACAACAGCCGCCCCCGGTTTTCGCGGGCATAACGCCTGATGTCGGGATGTTTGAACCCTTGGCGTTCCTCTGGCTTCTCACAATTAGCCTGCAGTCGGATGTGAGCGGTTCGCCGGGATGTGTCAGCCTCAAGAGCAACATTGTTCCCGCTGGCACACCATGTCATATAGAGCGGAAGCTTGATCTGCTCGTTTCGGCCGAGAACTCGGTCTTGCCAAATCGTTGACGTTAAGGCCGCATCAAGACTGGCACACCCCAGTTTGCCGCTGATGTTGTCCAACAGAACAAACATCGTGCACCACATCGCCGCCGTTGTAATCTGTTTGCGGCATTCTTCATTGTCTTTCGGGTTGCTCATGCGGGCAGCACTGCGGCCGTAGCAAATGATGCTCACCAGTTCGGCCAACAAGCTTTTCCCGACGCCCGGCGTGTTCGCGTCGATCAGAAATAGCGGAGACGGTCCATCGTAAGCCATGCGGGCCAACACGGTGAGCAGGAACGCGAACCACGCCGCCCTATGCGCGTCGGTCGCAAATGGGAAATCAGTCGTCAATTCCGAAAGCATGTCTCTTGCAGCGAGAGCTTGTGCTCGAGTCGGATTGCTGGGAACTGAAACCCGGATTGCACCGTCATGAAGATACAACCCCGTCGCTGCGTCATATCCGGGTTGCGTCAGGATCGATCCGTCGGGTTTCAAAATCGCGTGTTCAACAATCGCCCTGAGCGGTCGCACACTTTGCGGATATTGCCCTCGATCACGAATCGCCTGCGAACACCATTGTGGTGGGTGTGCCGGTCGCAACTCCTGGCTGCCGTCTTGATTCTTCACGATCGTCATGAAGTCGCATTGACGGGAAAGACACTCCCGAACGCTGGCAATCGATAGAGGTGCAATCTGAGGAACAGCGACCGTTCCGTTCGGTTCAACTGCCGTCGTCACAGTAACGAGTTGACCGGCCCGTTGGTAGATACTCGAATCCTTTGCGAGCAGTTCAACCGCCTTGTCGTTGACCTTGTGTTCCTGATGTGAAAGAACGATCTGGCGTTCCTTCTGCTCCGCAACATTACTCTTGGCTTTAGCCAGCGTCAGCTTGATGTAGTCCGGACGTTGGGCTTTGAGTGGTTCCTCATCGTGAATTCGACGATGTTCGCTGACCAGCCAAGCCGTTTCGGAGTCAGTGAAACTGTTGCGATAAGCGACGTGTGCCAAGTGCCAATCGTAGGCAGATTGTGAGCCGTCGCCAATTTCCGTTTCGCGGTTCCAGACCGCCGCAAACTTCGGTTGCTTCAACAGCAATTCGAGTTTTGCCGACGCCTCTGGATTGTCTTCAAGTTCGATGTGATCAACATTGACCTGCGACTTGGCAACTTCTTCCGGTTCAAACTCTTCGAAGTCGCTCGGTTCGTATCGTCGATCGCGATCATCTCGTAGTATCCTGACTTCTTCCCCGCCACTCTTTTGGTGGTATGTTCCCGGCGGACGAAAAATCCTGGCGAGGTCTTTCAGCCGTTCGTACTTGTATCCACGCTTGACAAATTCAGCCTTAATTAGATCGTTCCATCCCTCAAGTAATCGCTCGGCACAGATGCGATCTTCGGGAGTTTCAAGCATGGTCGGTTCATGGAAAAGCCAGTAAGCATGAAGACCGCCATTCTCGCCAGAGCTTCCGACAACCAGCGTCGGTGCGAGTGGCAACGCCTCAAGAATCTGCAAAGCCTCACTAGCGTCTGCAGGGTGATTCGGTCCATGCGTCAACGCGGTGTCGATGTCGGCGTACAACCCAGGCAACGCCGACGATAGTGAACTGTCGCCGCGTTTTCCCTTGGCGGGAATTCTCTCGAGAGTTGTGATGCGAAAATAGATGTCTTCGTCCGCACCCGTCCGATTGATGAATTCCACAGTATCAGGGATGTTGGTGAACGTCGCCGGAATAAAGTTGCTGGACGGAGTGCAGACACTCAAGAGATAGCCGTTGCCTGGTAGTTCTCCGTAGATTTCTTCAAGAAAATCGGTCGTTGCAGCGATGTTGATTGTCTTCACTATGCGTCCTCCCACGTGGAGAGAGCCGCCTTAGTCAACTCGTCAACTTTTGGTTGCAAGCGTTCAGCGTCATCTTCATTTTGCCAAGTGCAGACGACCAACTCGCCGTTGGGTAATTGGGTCTGATAGCGATGATCGGCAATTGTCAGTTCGCCAACTTCATTGATAAAATCCGCCGCGAGTTCGGGGTAGGTATAGCCCTCACACAAAGTCACAACCAACGCGACGACCTCATAGAGTTCGTCGCCACCACCCCATACGTGAACCAGTAACATCCGTTGCGACGGTGGCGATAAGCTGGTCGTGAGTGCCTTGGGGGCGTTGTCCCACCTTGAATTCAGTGCCCGAATCCACTCCTTGAGCAAATTCCCGTTGTTTCCTCGATTGTTCTGCCTTATCATATTCCTAGGTTTGAAAATTGAAGGCGTCCGCTCACCCCTAAAATGCGCGGGCGTCTTCGCATTTGTGATTGAAAGATTTCAGCCTTAACCCCCCGGTGCAAGGCCACAAACTTCAAACGATCACCGTGAAGGTGACTTCTTCACGACATCCCACCGTTCGCGAGCAGGTCCGCCAGCGGCCAGCCATGCCCTGAGCTCGACAACTGACCATCGCGGCGACTTGCCGAGTTTGATCGGCTCCGGAACCCGTCCTGCCGTGTTCAAGTCTCGGAAGTGCCGCTCGGAAATTCCTAAAAGGGCGGCAGCGTCTTTCGCATCAACGGCAAGCCGGTCACTGGGTTTGAGTTCACTCACCATCTGCTTCGGCTCCACGTTGCTGACTCGGGTATTCATCCTCACCATGTTTGTCCAGGTACGCCAAAAAATCGGTCCCCATCACGAACCCACGTCCGCCGGCATAGCGGACCCGCAGTCCTTTGCGCCTTGCTTTCCGTAGCGAATCTCGGCCCCAGCCGGTCATCCGAAAAAAGACCTCAAGCGGGTAGGCAGTGCCGCCGGTGATCGGTTCAAGAATCTGAGTCACTTTCACCTCCAAAATGAAACTTATGGTGCTAGGTCAGCCCCAGCGTTCGGATAGCATCGCACAGACCCCTAAGCCCCCCCCAATGTCAGATCGAGAAATTTTTTCAACTTTTTCGGAAATCGTCCGCGCACGAAAAAACGCGACGGAACCCCAGCGAATAACTGGAAAGAGCCGCCGCGTCGGAGCACGGGATGAAATCGCTAAGGAAAAAAATTGGCTACATCGAATTGAATAAGGCCGTCGATGCACTTGTATCCGACCAACTGGACCATTGCCGCACCCGGTGGGCAATGCGAACTGGCTCCATAAAAACTTGTCCGCTCAGATCTCATACGGCCACAGGTTCAGCTTGCCTTTAACACCTTCAATCGGCTCGATCTTCACCGGATTTTGGAAAATCCAGCAATACGGACCGCAGACGTGGTGCCATTGGTCCTCGTCCCAGGTATCCGCGAATTGCCGGATCTCGTCGGGACAGCCGCGACGGAAGGATAGCAGCAAGTCGGATTCGGTGATGTCGGTTAGATCGACATAGCCAATAATCGCCTGCGTCGAGCCGTCGCCAGGATGACCGGCGGCCATTGCTTCGGTCTGTTCGCGTTTGGAGTGCCAGCGGCTAGCGTGGATGTACAACCGGCCGCGGTGCTTGGTTTGCCAAGTGCGGTTTTCTACCGGCTTATCACCGGAGAGGATCAGATCGGCATACGGTTGGCGGATGGAGAGGACTCTGACGGTCTGTTTTTTCTTTGGCATGGTTTCCTCGGTTTCGGACAGCGGACAGGAACAGCATATGATAGACCGCACGGCGGCGAGGCGGTGCGGCTTGATCACGGACTGTTCTCTCTGCCGGCATTCGCATCGGCTTTCGTAAGCTCGGCCAGGTGACGTTGTGCGGCTTCGATAATCGACCGCGTGAATTATGCATCCAGCGATCGGATAGCGTTCAGCAGATGCGCAAAGTCGCTCAGACCGCGCCGTTCTTCTAGCGGCGATGGATACTGAGCGAGGCGAGCGGTGGATTTGTCGTTTTGAAAGCTCATGCGATTGCCTTTCAAGGTCTTCGGCGAGTAGGTCGCGGCGGACTTGCTCGCCTAGTAGGTCGTTGAATCGTTCGGAGAGGACTTTCAGTTTTCGCGCGTCGGTGTACCGGATGATCAAGGCTCGGACGATGTGCAGCTTTGTCGCGAGTTCAATGTCGGTCAGGTTTTGCAACATTGGTCGGCCTCGCCTTTCGCGATTGCAGCCATCAAGTCAGCCTTTGTGAAAGCTTGCAACTCAGTGACGGTCATTAGACCGACCGCGTAATACTTGCCGTCCGTCTCCACAGCAGCTGAGAACAGAGGTTCGCCGTTTTCGTTGTCCGTGTATGGTTCGCCACAGAGGTAAGCGGACAATTTCATCAGTGCCGGAGGGACGCATTCGAGTCCCCAACAGTATGCTTCCTCGGTGATCTCGTAGGCTCGTCGTTCTCGGCCTTCTTGCCAATTCTGCACAGTTCGATCACAAGCCGTTGACCAATCGAGTGGCGTTTCAGTCATGTCGGTTTTCCTTGGTGTTGAGAGAGCGACCGGCGGCGAACCGGCCGCGAGTGTGGGAAACGATCAGAGTGACTCAATCGTACGAACGGCAGCGGTCGCGGCTTCATAGCGAGTAACCGAACAGGTGGCGGAAGTCGGCGACAGTTTGCCGGATGTCGTCGCGGTACGCTTGGCAAGGGAAATGCCGGTCAGTCGCTTCGGCTTCGAGGTCGAGACGTTTCAACACGGCTTCCGCATGGAATGCGAGGTCGCGTAAAACACGGCGTTCTTCGTCGGTCAGGTTGCGATTTTCGGCAGTGATCATCGGCCTAGCTCCTCATTAGTAGGAAGGGATGCAACGGCGCCGCGGTCGTCAAGGATCTGCAAGCAAACCGCGATGACGTCGGTTAGCTCGGAGTTCGTTAGCGGCTTAAACTCGCGCTTGAGCAAGCCGTGATGGAGATTCATAGCAAGCTCGATTTCGCGGACGGTTTGAGCGGTCCGTCTGGCCGGGAGCTGGCGGAAGTCGAGTTCCGCAGCGGCACCGGCGAGTCCGCGTGCTGGCTTGTCGTAGATGCGTGGCTCAGTTTTCTTGTTGGTCATTGGTGAAGTCTCCGGTTCATAAGCGGGAAGCCAGCCAGCGCCGATTGCCAGCCGGCGAGGTTAGCGGCGGTCAGGCGGCGGAATAGTTCTCAACCAGAGCGGTTGCCAAGTGGCGGAAAAAGTGATTCACGTCGCCATTGAGGGAATCGATTTTCACAATCGTGGTTTTGATCTCGGCTTGCTCGTGAGCTGGAGCAGTCTTGATGGCTTCGATCACGACTTCCGAGTCAATGACGTGTTCGGTGCCATCGCTGGCGGTAATGTTCCAGTGAGCGACTGGGAGGTTCTTTTCTTCGAGGAAGGTTTCAAACCATTGGAGAAAAACGGACATGGTTTCAATCTCCTGCGATACCAGGACGGTGAAAGATGCGACCGGCGACGGTGCCGGTCGCGGGAAGCGTCGGCGGCTTAGGTCCACCAGGACGTCGCCTCTTTAGCAGCGTCGATCGGTAACAATTCGTCGAGCGTTGGCCGATCGGAGTTGCCAGCGTGCCAAGCGGCCGCGTAAGTGTCCGACAGCTTGGCGGCTTCAATGTCGAGCGCTGCCGCTTTTGAATTGAGGATTGCGAGCGTCTTACCAATCGCCGCGGTGTACTCTTTTTTCATCGTTTCAGCCTCATTCGGATCAGAGACGGATTGACGCACCAGTCGTCACTGTGTTGACTTCGTGGCCGTCAGCACAGACTAAATCGTTCTGGCGCAATGTCAACACTGTGTAGACTGCTTTGAAAATAAAACCGGGAATTGGTTTGCTGAGCAGTATTGAGCTACTTCACAATTTCCGCAGCGGTAACGCCTACGGCAGCGGCGACAGCGTCCAGTCTATCGATGTCCGGCGATCGAGAACCGTTCTCCCATGCGAACCAAGTCGCTCGACTGACGCCAACAATCTCCGCGCATTGATCGGCCGTCCAACCGCCAGCAACGCGGGCGGTCTTAATGTTTCGTCCGACTCGTTTGCGGACTTCGCCGGGTTCGTTCTCAGGGCGTGGCATAGTCGTCACAGTGTAGGCATTGAATGAGGAAAGTTCCACCAAAACTTCAGTGACCGGGCCATTCGATAAACGGACCACTCTCATGTTGAAAGAGTACGGCAATCAGAGGCCGGTGAACACGGACTTCAGTCCCCCCCAGGTACGTCTGCAATCTATTCAGTCACGCCCCGGTAGCTCGGGTTTTCAGTTTTTCGTAAAGGCCGAGGTGGTTGAGCATCAGATGCTTGAGGCGTTCTTGTAGGTCGGCGGAGTTGAGGGCTTTGGTGCTGAGTTCGGTTTGAACATCCATGGCCTCAATAATTGCATTCACAATTTCGTTCTTCAGATCTGGCGAGTTGGCGAATTGCTCTTTGGTGTTGTTGGCGGCTTGTTGTTGTAGGAGGGGCGATTCCAGCACTTTCTCGTTGAGTGTGTTGGCGTGCGAGAGCTGGTCGCCGTCGGTGGTGTCGGTGCCGTAGATCTCATTGAGCTTGGAGATGATCTCGGTGAGCAGGGCCTTTTCTTTCTCATGGACTGCGCCGCCGCCGATTTCCGTGAGTGGATTGAGCTTCGGTGCGTCGTCGCCCGCGAGACCAAGATTCCCTTGACCACGCCGGCTGAGTTTGTGATGGGTGAGTTGGACTTCGGAAAGATCGACGCCTTCGCGTTCTCGACCAAACTTCAGGAGTCGCACCAGGCATTTGTAGAAAATCGCTCGCTTCTCGAAATCGGTGTTGCCGTAGTCGAAAATCTGCGAAAGGAACGTGTAGGCTC